>NZ_JBGCCP010000043.1:0-80614 GCF_041262705.1 Catenulispora sp. MAP12-49
GTTGCTTGTGGTCGCCTTCGTCCCGGATTCCCCGTCGCATCGTCGCCTTACGGAAGCAGACCGGTCCGGTGGTATCAAGTCGGATCGCCCAGCTGTTGGTCGAGTATCAGAGACTTGACACCACCGGCCCGGCCTGCTTGGCTTCGCCCGCCGAAGCGACGGGGAATCCGGGACAACCCCGGTCTGTGGTGTGGACCGGGTCCACTCCGTGAGGCACAGCGGCGGCCAGGCGGTGTGTGCGTGTGGTGCGGGAACCGTTCCCACAGGCGGGGGTTGTCCCGGATTCCCCGTCGCTTCGGCGGTGCTTGCACAACCATCCCGGACTGGGCGGTGTCCAGCCGGACGGAACCGGTGGCCAGCAACAGTGATCCGGCTTGACACCGCCCAGGCCGGGATGGTTCCCTCCGGGCGACGAAGCGACGGGGAATCCGGGACAAAGGCGACCACAAGCAACGACCGCCGCCCGACTACGCGACCCCCACTCCCCGGAGCGAGGCCGCTCGCCGCGTAGGCGCCGCCGGAGGCGCCCTTGACTGTCGCCCTTTGACTGTTGCCCTTGACCTTCGCAGTAGAGCCGACCGCCTGCCCACACCACCGCCGCCCCGCGAAACCAGCGCCACCACCGACCCGCGCCACCAGCGGATCCCGCCAACCATGCGCGAAGCCGTCAAGAAACGCCTGTGACTATCGGCCCACGAACAAACCGCAACCAGCCACACCCACCCACACATAAGTCAGGGCCGCGACGGTGGTGTGACGGGGCGAGCGGTCAGCTCCCACTTCTCGTGCGCGGCCTGGACGATGGAAAATCAGAGCTCTTGCGAACTCGTGTGAACGCGGCGGCGACCTCCGCCAGCCACGCGGCCTCCACCGCCACGGTCCGGGCGGCCTCGGTGTGCCGGACCGGCGCACCGGGCGCGCCGACCCGTCCGGCCCGCCGGTTCTCCAGCGCGGCGGCGATGGACGCGGCCTCGGCGAACGCCTCGCGATCGGTGTCGGGCTCGGCCCCGCGATCAGCCCCGCGATCGGCCCTGCGGTAGGCCTCGCGTTCGGCCTTGCGAACAACGCGATCGGCCCCGCGGTCGGCCTCGGGCGCTGTGTCCGGCCCCCGCCCCCGCCCCGGCTCGTGCTCCGGCGCGTACGGGCGCAGCGCGAGCCGGCCGTCGTGGATCTCGATGACCCGCCGGTACAGGGCGAAGTCCAGCGACCGTCCGCTGAACAGCAGCCGCCGATCGTCCTCGAGCGCGATCTGCGGCAGCTCGGTGCGGATGGCCTCCCACAGCGGCGTGAGCCGCCGGTAGACCAGGTAGGTGTGAACCCGGTCCCGGACCGCGGCGTATCCGGCATGCCACTTGGCGACCAGCGTCGCCGCGACGATGAAGGCCGCGCACAGTGCGCCGAGCGCGTTCGACACCAGGTCCTCGCTGCCGTCCTGGATCCCGGTGCGCAGCACGTGGACGACGTCGTCGACGGTCCACGCCGTCCACACCATGCCCACCGCCAGTGCCGCCAGCGACAGCCGGATCCCGGTCCGCACCGGTCCCGGGCCCGCGCGGCGCGCCTCGCGGGCGAAGGCGGCGGTGGCGGCGGCCAGCGACCAGGCCGCGTACCCGGCGAAGACCAGGTCGTGCCCGGCCAGCAGCCACCGGCCCGCGCCGTGGACGACCAGCGCGTCGTCCGGGCCGATCGCGGGGCGCGCGGCGAGGAACAGCGTGATTCCGGCGGCCTGGCCCACGGCGGCGGCCACGACCGGCAGGCCGCGCGCCGGACGCCCGGCGACGGCGCAGGCCAGGAACATCAGAACGCTGATGGCCGCGGTGCGGACGCTGTCGCCGAGCAGGATCACCGCGACCTGGTCCACCCCCGCGTCGGCCATCAGGCGCGGCGTCGCGGGCGCGAGCATCGCCATGGCCGCCGCCAGGCAGATCATCAGGCAGTACCCATAGCGCTGCACCTGGTTCGGGCCGCCGCGCCGGTCGGTGCTCAGGCGGTACACCGAGAACGTCAGCAGTGCGGCGGCCGCCAGGTACGCGGCGAGATCGGACACGGTCAGCCCTCGAAGTCGGTCACAGTCAGCCCTCGAAGACGGCGAACAGCGCGTCGAGGGTGGAGGCGCGGTCGGTCGTGCGGGACCGGTGCCGGTCGCGCCGGGCGACGCGTTGCAGGATCAGCGACGCGACGAGTTCGGCCTCGCGTTCGTCGGGCTCGCTGTAGACGGTGCGGCCCAGGACACTGCGAACCAGTTCGGCCGGCAGATGCGGCATCAGCCTGCGCGCCGCGGCGGCCATCATGTCGTCGTCGCCGCGCTCGGTGTGCCCGCACAGGATGTGCGCGGCCTCGTGCAGCAGGATGTGCTGACGGTGCAGCCCGTTGGTGTCCGAGCAGTAGACGATCCAGTCGGCGTTGCGCGTGGTGATGACCAGCCCGCACGGCGCGTCGGGGCGGGCGGTGGTCGGCAGCAGCCCGATCGGCCGGCCGCGTTCCCGGGCCAGTACGCCGATGAACACCTCGGCGTCGAACGGATCCGGCAGGTCGAGCTGTTCGACAGTGCTCTGGCACCGGTCCCACAGCTCGGTCTGGCTGCGGTCGTTGGACATGGCCCCACCCCCTGGCGACCGTAGCGATCATAGCGGCCCGTGCGGACCACGGCTGTCAGCACCGTACGCTGCTTGAGGGCCGCATGAGAGGCTTTCAGACGTGCCTACCCCCACGAAGATCGCCGTCCTCGACGATTACCAGAACGTCGCCCTGACGCTGGCCGACTGGCCGTCCCTGGACGCCGAGACCACCGTGTTCACCGCCCCCTTCGCCGACTCCGCCGAAGCCGTCCGCGCCCTGGCCGGCTTCGACGTGATCGTCGCGATGCGCGAGCGCACCCGCTTCCCGGCCGAGGTCCTGGAGCAGCTGGGCGATCTGCGCCTGCTGGTCAGCACCGGCCCGCGCAACGCCGCCATCGACCTGGACGCGGCCCGGCGGCTGGGCGTCACGGTGTGCGGGACCGGATACTCCCCGACGCCCACCATCGAGCTCACCTGGGCCCTGATCCTGGCCGCGGCCCGGAACCTGCCCGAGGAGACGGCCTCGATGCGCGCCGGCGGCTGGCAGGTGGGGCTGGGCACCGGGCTGCACGGCAAGACCCTGGGCCTGCTGGGCCTGGGGAGGATCGGCTCCGCGGTGGCGCGGATCGGCCAGGCGTTCGGCATGGAGACGATCGCCTGGAGCCAGAACCTGACCGCCGAGAAGGCCGCCGAGCACGGCGTCCGGGCGGTGACGAAGGAGGAGCTGTTCGCCGGCAGCGACGTGCTCAGCATCCACCTCGTGCTCAGCCAGCGCTCCCGCGGCCTGGTCGGCGCCGCCGAGCTCGCCGCGATGAAGGACTCGGCGATCCTGGTCAACACCTCGCGCGGCCCGATCATCGAGGAGGCCGCCCTCGTCGAGGCCCTGCGGGACAAGCAGATCGGCAGGGCCGCGATCGACGTCTACGACGCCGAGCCGCTCCCCGCCGACCACCCGCTCAGGACACTGCCGAACGCGCTGCTCACTCCGCACATCGGGTACGTGTCCCGCGAGCTCTACACGACCTTCTACCAGGACGCCGTCGCCGACATCGCCGCCTTCCAGGCCGGCAGCCCGATCCGCCTGATGACCTGACGGCTCGGTACCTCGGTCTGCACACGCGACAGTGGACTGATTCGTCGGCCTGATCCGTCGAGCTGATTCGTTCTAAAGTGGCCACTGTGAAGCGCGGTGGCAGCCCGTACGCCTCCGGCGGGGGAGGGGTGACCCTGGAACGCCGGGTCGCGGCCCTCTACCTGGCCCGGCTGCTGACCGGCACGACCGCCCCCGAGCTCGACGGACGCCGCGTGACCCGCGTCGCCTTTCAGCAGGGACCCGAGCACGCCGTCGACGACCTGCTGATCTGCGCCGTCCGCGACGACGGCGCAGACCCGCTGCGCCTGGCCGTCGCGGTCCGGCGCGCGCCGAGCTTCCAGGCCAGCGATCAGGCTACGGAGAAGCTGGTCAGGACGTTCGTCCAGGACCTTCTCGCCGTAGCCTCACCACAGGACCCTGAGACTCGCCTCGCCGTGTGCGTCGGCGGATGGCAGCCTGCCGCGAAGCAGGTGGCGACGCTGGCCGCCCACGCCCGATCGCAGGCGACCGCCGACGGCTTCTTCCGCCTGGTCCGCACCCCGGAGTGCTTCGAACGCGCGGTGGTCGAACGGCTGGGGCACCTGCTCGCACTGGTCACCGCCGCCCTGACGACGCTCGGCCGGGACGCCTCCCCGTCCGCCGCCGAGGCGGTCAGCTGGCGCCTGCTGACCCGGCTGGACGTTCTCATGCCGCGCGTCGAGCCGCCGGACGAGACCGACTGGACCGGCGCCCTGATCGACCAACTCACCCCCTGGTCGCGCACGGCGACCTCCGACGCCGCGAGCTCACTCCGGGACCGCCTCGAAAGCCTGGCCGCGAAGTACGCCCCGGTCGCCGCCGACGTCGACCGCGCCCTGCTGTGCCGCGACGCCCGCGAGGCGATCCGCGACCGTCCGCCGGCCACCATGCGCGCACTGGCCGCGACCCCGGCGCCGTACCTGGAGCAGGTCCGCCAGATCGCCCCCGCCGTCCTGCACGACCGCGAGCCCGAACTGGCCGACCTGGCCCGCTTCTGCGCCGAACCGGACCCGACCCAGGGCCCTTACACCTGGTGGCGCGCCGACGCCTGGTCGGGCAAGTCGGCCCTGCTGTCCTGGCTCGTCCTGAACCCGCCACCCCGCACCCGCATCGTGTCCTTCTTCGTGACGGCCCGCTGGGGCGCCCAGAACGACCGGGCGGCATTCACCGACGCCGTGGCCGACCAACTGGCGCACCTCCTCGGCGAGCAACTGCCGACCTCCCTGACCGACACGACCCGCTACAGCAACCTCCTGCGCCTCCTGCGCGACGCCGCCCACCTCTGCCAGGACAACGGCGAACGCCTCCTGCTGGTCGTCGACGGCCTCGACGAGGACCGCGGCATCGATGGCCCCGCCGGCCACAGCATCGCCGGCCTCCTTCCGCCGTCCCCACCCGCCGGCTGCCGCATCGTGGTGGCGAGCCGCCCGAACCCCCCGCTCCCCCTCGACGTCCCAGACCACCACCCCCTGCGCGAGGCACGCATCCTGCGGCCCCTGGCGCCCTCGGAGCACGCCGGCGGCATGCGCACCGCCATGGAGCGCGAACTGCATCAGCTGCTGGCCGGCACACCGTTCGGCCAGGACCTGCTCGGCCTGCTTCTGGCGGCCGGCGGCGGCTTGAGTGCCCGAGACCTCGCCGAGCTCACCGGCACCAAGGAATACGAGGTCACCTGGAGGCTGAAGACCTCCGCGGCCCGCAGCTTCAGCCTGCGTCCGGCTCGCTGGAACCCGGACGCCGATCCGGTCTACATCCTCGGCCACGAAGAACTCCGGGTCATCGCCACCAAGGCCCTGGGCTCCAGGCACATCGCCGAGTACCGTGCCAAGGTCCACCGCTGGGCCGAGGGCTACCGCACCGGCCAGTGGCCCGCAGAGACGCCCGAGTACCTGCTCGACGGCTATCACCGGATGCTGATGGCGGAGGGCGACCTCGGCAGGGCGGCCGATTGCGCCGCTGATCGCCATCGCCACGAGCGTCTGCGGACCGTCACCGGCGGCGACAGCGCGGCGCTCGTCGAGATATCCGCCTCGCTGGACGCCCTGAAGCTGCGCGCCGACCCGGACCTGCTGGCCATGACCCGGCTCGCGATGCACCGGGGCACCCTCAGCGATCGCAACCGGCTTCTCCCTTCGAGCCTGCCCGGTCTGTGGGCCAAGCTCGGTCAGTTGTCTCGGGCCGAGGCCATGGCGCGCTCCCTGCCCGAGAGACTTGACCGGGTCAGGGCGCTGAGTGACGTGGCCGGGATCCTGGTCGCGGCCGGACAGCACGACCGTGCGCGGACGGTCGCCGATGACGCCGTCGCGTCGGTCACGGCCGTGTTCCACGACCTGTCCTCCACCGTCGACCCGTCGATTCCGGTGTCGATGTTGTTCGTCCTCGTCCCGATCCTGCGGCAGGCCGGTGCCGGCCGCGAGGCGTCATCGGCGCTCGCCGTCGCCGAGACCGTGGTCCGCGCGGGAGGGCAGGACGGTCCCGATCACGCGTATCTGCTGATGCAGCTCGCGCAGGCTCTGCGGGAGAACGGCGACCATCATCGTGCCCTGACAGTCCTGGGGGAAGCCGAGAGTCTGGTCATGCAGGCGAGCACGCAGTCGTACGGCCGCAGGCACACCCTCGCGACGCTCGCGCTCGACCTGGAAACCGCGGGGCAGCACGAGCGCGCACTGGCCGCCGCTTCGGTCGCGGTGGACGCCATCGAGTCAGTGACCGGCAGGTGGCACGAGAACCTTTCCGTGGCCCAATACGTGTCCGTCGTCTCCAACGTGGCCGAAGCACTGGGACGTATCGGGAAGCGCGACGAGGCGCTGGCGACGCTCCGCCAGGCGGAGACCGCTGTCCGGGCCCTCGTCAGCGGGGGAGAGGCCGGCAACGGATGGGTCCTGGCCCGTCTGGCGCGCGCCATGGAAGGCCTCGGGGACACCGACCGGGGGCGTGCCCTCGTCGATCATTTCGAGGCCACGGCCGAGGCGATCACCGACCGGTACGAACGCATGTGGACCCTGGCGGACGTGGCCCGAGCGCTGGCGGGCTTCGGCGACTTCGATCGTGCCTTGAGGGTGTTCGCGCGCGCCGAGACCCTGGCTTGTGCCGAGGACGGCGCAGCAGGCTGGGGCGACGCGGTGGGCTGGGCCGAGAACGCGCTGATCGCCATCGCCGGGGGTTTGCAGCGATCGGGCGACGTCCGTCAGGCGTGCGCCGTTCTCGAGCGCGCCGAGGCGCTTGTCCGCTCCGGGCCCGAGGCAGCCATGCGCCGGCAGGCTCGCGGGCTGGCGATCATAGCGCTGCTGTGGGAGGAGTTCGGAGACCGGGATCGTGCGGCCCGCCTCGCCGAAGAGGTGGGGCGACTTGCCGAGACCGCCGTCGATCTGCACCGGCGTGCCCGGACTCTGACGGAAGTCGGGCTGGCTCTGGCCAGAACGGATTCCGGGCGCCGGGTTCCGAAGATCGCCTTCCATGTCACGGCCATGGCGCGGATGGCCCAGGACGAAGATGACCGGGACCTGTTGCTCGGACTTGCCGCGCGAGCGGTCACCGCCGCTCGGAACTTCGACCGCGTTCGCTCCGTCACCGACCTGATCGCCGCTCCGGAGCAGGTGATCCACACCCTGGCCAAGATCGCCGACATCCTCGATCTGCTCGGCGAGCAGGACCGGGCGCCGTCCGTGCTGCGGCGTGCCGATGCCGCCGTGATCCTCGAGCGCGCGATCCAGCGGGACCAGTCGGCGCTGACCAGCTTCGTCCGCGTCCTGGTGGCGATCGGGGACCTCGACGGCGCGCAGGCCGCGGCCGGTTCGACCTCCGACCCCGGCGAGCAGGCCATGGCGCGGGGAGCGCTGGTCCAGTCACTGCTCGCGGCGGGCCAGCTGGAACGCGCGGAACCGCTCGTGCCCACGATCACCCGGCCAGGAGAGGCAGCGGCCGGCGGAGTGCTCGCCTACGCTCAGATGCAATCGATCGCGAGGATCAATGCTCTGAGTGACCTGGCCCGTGCGCTGATGGCGGCGGACAGGCCGGAGCAGGCGGCCGATGTTGTGCGCACCGCGGTCGATCTCGCCGGCCCGGCACCGAATCCGCGGCTGATCCGTGACACGATCCCCACTCTGGCCCGGGCCATGGCGGCTGTGGGGAGGCAGGACGAAGCGGAGTACCTCGCGGATTCGGTCGCCGACGTCGACACCAAGGCCCAGTCCCTTCTCGCCGTCGCCACCCAGACAAGCCCGGCCGATACCCGCAGGCTTGTCGCCGAGGCGCTCGTGCTGAGCCGCTGGACCAAGCCGCTGGAGCTCCTGGCGGAGATCGAGCCCCACGTCGTGATCGCCGTCGCCGACGAGTTCATGGACCTCGTCGAGCCGGCGTTGGCGGCGATGCCCGAATCAGCCGTACCCAAATCAGAGGCCTGAACCTTTTACCCCCGATCAGCCCCGAGCCGCACCGGCAGTGCGACCACGACGTTCCCCACAAACGTATGTGAGAACTCCAGCTCCGCCTCGCTGACCGCCACATCCAGCTCCGGGAACCGCTCGAACAACCGCGCCAACGCGATCTCCGCCTCCATCCGAGCCAGCGGTGCGCCCGGGCAGTAGTGCGGCCCGTACCCGAACGCCAGCAGTTCCACCCGCTCCTCCCGCCGCACGTCGAAGCGGTCCGCGTCCGGGCCGTACGCCGCCGGGTCGCGCCCCGCCGCCGAGTAGCCCGCCAGGACTGCCGTGCCCGCCTCGATGCAGTGCCCTGCGATGTCCATGTCCTTCATCGGGTAGCGCATCGGGAAGTAGCTCACCGGGTCGTCCCAGCGCAGGGTCTCCTCGATCACCGCCGGCCAGCTCGCCTTGCCCTGGCGGACCGCCTCCAGTTCCTCCCGGTGCGTGCACAGTGCCCGCACCGCGTTCATCACCAGTCCCATGGTGGTCTCGTGGCCGGCGATGAACAGGCTGCGCAGGGTCGCGGTCAGCTCCTCCACGCTCAGCTGCTCCGGGTCCTCGGTGCGGGCGATCATCTCGCTGAGCAGGTCCTGCCGCGGTTGCCGGGTGCGCTCGGCGACGATGGCGGCGAGGATCGCGATCATCTCCTGGCTCGCGGCGATCACGCGGGCGGGCTCGACGTCGGTGTCGACCATCAGGGTCGCGATCTCGTGCAGCCGGGCGCGCTCGGCCGCCGGGATGCCCAGCAGTTCGCAGATCACCTCCAGCGGCAGCGGGACCGCGAAGTGCGAGCGCAGGTCGACCACCCCGTCCGGGGAGTCGGAAGCGGTCTGCGCCATCTCCTCCAGGAGCCGCTCGACCAGCGCCTCGACCGCGGGCCGCAGAGCCTTGATACGCCCGCGCGTGAACGTGTTCCCGATGACCGCCCGCAGCCGCCGGTGCTCGGCGGCGTCGGAGGTCAGCATGCTGCGCGGCAGCGTGAACCCGGACAGCGGCCACCCGTCGGGGACCCGGCCCTGCTGGTACTCGGCGAAGTTCGCAGGGTTCTTCGAGACGTCGGGGGAGGCCAGGAACTCCTTCAGCGCCGCGTGCCCGAGCACCATCGCGCCGGGGACGTCCCCGGGCATCACCACGCGCAGCGTCGGGCCCTGGGCCAGCCAGCGCGCGTTCTGTGCGTGCGGGCTGCCGCCCAGCGGGTCCAGGCGGTGCATGGGGCAGGCGTCCGGGGTGGCGGCGTTCGTGGCGGTGGCGTCCGGTTCCATGCGCGGCTCCTTAGGCAGAGGTCTGAGATCTGGGTCCACGATCTGGGTCTGCGATCAACGGCGGCCGATCCGCCCAACCGGTACGTGCTCAATCCCGGCCCGGTTCATGCAGAAGTCCGCGCCCCGCCTGCCACAGCAGGCGGGGCGCGGACTCAGAACCGGGTCACCGCCGTGTATCAGCCCTCGGCGATCGCCCCGGCCGCGGCGGCGATCGCGTACTCGGTGGCCTGGTTGATGGCCACCGGGCCGCCGAAGATCTCGATCAGGCCCGCGCCGCCCAGGGAGGCGCCGATGCCGTGCAGGGCGTTGGCCGAGAAGGAGGGCAGGTTGGTGACGTTGGTCAGGACCAGCGGGCCGTCGGCCTCGGCGAGCTGCGCGGCGCCGGTGAGGGCGTCGGCGAAGTTCAGGCCGGTGGCCACGCCCGCGATGTGCTCGCCGGTGAAGGTGGCGGCCACGCGGGCGGCGGTGTCGTAGCGGTCGAAGCCGGCGAAGCCCTTGGTGAGCGGGACGTGGGCGTTCGCCGCCGCGGCGACGGCCTGGGCGCCGACCGCGGCGACGGCCTTAGCGCCGTGGGCGTAGGCCGCCACCTGCGGGTTCATGACCTTGTCGTTGGTGAGCAGGATCGCCGCCGGGTTGCCGTTGTCGGCGAAGGTGTTGCCCGCGAGCGGGCCGGCGGACAGGGCGTCGGCGAAGCCGGTGCCGGTGGCCAGGACGACGTGGTCCGGGTGGCCCATGGCCGTGGCGATCTGCAGCGAGGTGGCGTAGCGGTCCACGCCGCCGATGCGGCTGATCTGGCTGGCCGGCAGGCCCAGGCCGTTGACCACGGTCTGGCTGATGGCGCCGGTGCCGCCCAGGACGTAGACCTTGCCGCCGGGCTTGAGGACCCGGTGGATCTCGGCGACGACCTGCGAGTCGACCGTGGTGCCCGGGGTCAGCAGCAGCGGCCCGCCCACCTTCTTGGCCAGCGGGGCGCCGGACAGCGCGTCCGGGAAGTTGGTGCCCACGGCCAGCACCACGTTGGCGGCCGTGCCGGGGTTCGGGTACTGCTGCTGCGAGATCTGGATGCCGGTCTGGTACCGGTCGTTGCCGGCGATGCGGCCCACGCGGTTGGCGTCGTACCCGGCCTGCAGGTACGCCAGGGTCGGGGAGCCCACGCCGGTGGCCTCGTCGTAGCCGGCGCCGGCGCGCAGCGACGTGTCGTGGCCCATGATCTCCTCCTGGGCCTTGGTCAGCGTGGTGCCGTTCCAGCCCTCGGGGATGATCGTGGCCATGTTGTCGTTCGCGGTGACGTCCCGGAACTTGCCGGCGTTCGCGTAGATCGTCGGGTTCTCGAAGCCCGGCGCCGTCCCGCCGTGCGCCTGCATCTGCAGCGCCGTCTCGGCGGCGAACAGCGGCGCGGCCAGCGAGGTGCCGCCCATCGGGGTCCAGTCCGGCTGGCCGTTGACGGTGTGGAACAGCGCCATGCCGGTCAGCGGGTCGGCGTCCATCGCGACGTCCGGGACGGTGCGCATCGGGGTGTTCAGGTGCGCGCCGTTCGGGGCGGTCTGCGACAGGCTCGCCGGGACCACGGGCCGCTGGTAGAAGGGCTGCGGGATGTCGGTGGAGGTACCGCCGCCGCCACCGCCGGTGAACTGCCCGGGCTGCAGGTTGTGGGGGTCGCCCGCGGGGGTCTCGTAGTCGCCCCAGGCCTCCTCGCCCCCGTAGTTGTTGTTCGCGTCGACCTTCAGCGCCGTGCCGCCGACCGCGGTGACCCACGGCGAGCTGGCCGGGAACTCGGTCTGCTTGCCGGCCGAGTCCGGGGAGCAGTTGAAGCCGGTGGTCGCGTTGGCCGGGTTGTCGTCGCCGCAGTCGCCGGTGGAGAAGTTGAAGCCGATGCCCTCCAGCGCGCCCTTCATGAAGATGCGGTCGAAGGCGGCGGTGGTGGCCGTGTCCTGGTTCCAGCCCTTGGTGTGCATCAGGCCGCCGATGGAGACCGACACGACGTCGGCGGCGTGCGTGTTGACCACGTACTCGTAGGCCGCCATCAGGTCGTTGTCCTCGCAGGAGGCCGCGCCCACGTAGACGACGTTGGCGTCCGGGGCCATGTTGTGCACGGCCTCGACGTCCAGGCTCTCCTCCTCCGACCACTTCGACGGGTCGCAGGCGGCCTGGTTGTTGTACGCCGCGGTGTCGGTGACCTCGCGGTACTGGCCCGGGCGGAACTGCTGCTGGTGGAACTGGTTGTTGTACGTCGTCTCGTCCTGCGCCATGGTCGGGCTGGCGTAGGCGTCCACGATCGCCACGGTCGCGCCCTTGCCGGTCAGGCCGGAGCTGGCCACGCCGTAGGCGCCGCGCAGCTGCGCGGAGTCGTAGCCGCAGAGCGGCGCCGGGATGCCGTCGTAGCTCTTGGAGCCCCACGACGTCGAGCACCACGAGGTGTCGAAGCTGGTCGAGGCCGGGTGCGTGGCGGCGGCCGGGGACTGCACGGCGCCGGGGGTGTTGATCTTCGGCGCGTCGTAGAGCCCGGAGATGCCGGTGATGGCGTGGGCGACGGCGGCCGGGACCCGGGCGGCCGTGGCCGGCGCGTAGTGCGCCTGGCCGTCGGGCGCGGTGTAGTTGGCCAGCGTGGTGCCGAAGGCGGCCTGGACCACCTCGGCCGAGCCCTGCAGGTCGACGTAGCTGTCGGCGACGTTCTTGATCGTCAGGCCGGCGCTCTTGGCCCAGTCGGTGACCGTCTTGACCTGCGCCGCGGTGGCGCCGAACTCGGACTGCACCTGCGAGGGACTCAGGTACTTGTGGTACTGGTCGCTGTTCGGGTCGGCGACCTCCTGCGCCAGCGCCGCCAGCTCGCCCTGGTTCTGGCCGGCCAGGTACACCCGGGTGCTGATGGTCTGCGTGGCCGGCACGGCGGCCTTCTCGGTGGCCGGGGTCGCCCAGTCGGGCTGGGTCCCGGCGACCGCGACCCGGCCGAGCGAGTCGGTCTGGCCGTTGTTGGTCGTGTCGTTGCTCTGGGCCTGCGCGGACGACATGCCGACGGCCGCGATGACGGCCGTGGCCATCGGTATGGTGCCGACGGCCAGTATCTTCGAGCGCTTCTTTGCGGCGTGGGACATGGTGGAAAAACAACTCCCCGAGTGATGTGAACTGCGTTGACGAGAGGGTGAGGGTTCAGTCCCGGGCCCACCCGCCGACGCTGTAGAAGACGGATCCGGTGCCGGGCAACGGGAATCCCGCTCGTGTGTGGCTCCGGTGTGAGATCGACGACGAGGCCCCAGGGGCCTCGCGGGTGAGCTGGTGACGACCGGCGGGGGTGCGGCAGGCGCACACCACGATCACGTTCGTCACTCTTCACCTCCCCCGAGTGTCGTGGACAGCGAGCGTCAGGCGCCCGCGTCGACATATGACCGCGCCAGTCTCGCGGTTTGGTGTTGAATACCTGTTGAACAAGGGTTTGGGGGGAAGGGGCACGGGGGTGGGCTCTACCGTTTGGTTCGGACTGCTGGGTCCGGTGGACATCCGGCTGGACGGGGAACCGGTCCCGCTGCCGTCGGCCCGGACCAGGGCGCTGCTGGCCGCGCTGCTGTGCCAGGCCAACCGGGTGGTCAGCGTGGACGGGCTGGTGGACGCGGTCTGGGGCGCCGATCCGCCCGACGGCGCCGTCACGACCCTGCGCAGCCACGTCATGCGGCTGCGCCGCTGCCTGGGCTCCGAGGCAGCCCGCCTGGAGACCGTCGCGCCCGGCTACCGCCTCCTGCTCGACCCGGCCGTCGAGCTGGACACCCGGATCTTCGTGGCCCGCTACCAGGCCGGCCAGCAGGCCGCCGACGCCGGCGACTGGCGCTCGGCGGCCCGCCACGCCGCCGAGGCGCTGTCGCTGTGGCGCGGCGAACCCCTGGCCGACGTGCCCTCGGAGCTGCTGCACCTGGAGGAGGCCGCGGCCTGGGCCGAGATGCGGGTGGAGGCGATCGAGCTGCGGGCCCGCGCGGACATCGAGCTGGGGCGCGCGTCCGACGCCGCGGCGGCGCTGCGCCGCCTGGCCGCCGACCACCCGCACCGCGAGCCCGCCTACGCGCTGCTGATGGCGGCGCTGGCCGCCGCCGACCGCCGGGTCGAGGCGTTGCGGGTGTACCGGCTGCTGCGGACCGTGCTGGTGCGCGACCTGGGGATGGAGCCGAGCCCCGAGTTGCGCGCGCTGCATCAGCGGATCCTGGCGATGGACACCGGCCTCGGCGCGGCCGCGCAGGAGCAGCACGAGGAACCGGGCACCGGATCCGGATACGTGGCCTGGCCCACCCCGCACACGCTGCCGTGGGACACCGCCGACTTCACCGGCCGCGAGGAACCCCTGCGCCGCGTCACCGAGGCGCTCGGCGACCCGAAGGGCCCGAACGCCGTGGTCGTCGACGGCATGGCCGGCGTCGGCAAGACCGCCCTGGCGCTCCACGCGGCCCACCGGCTGGCCGGCCGCTTCCCCGGCGGCCAGCTCTACGCGGACATGCGCGGCACCTCGGCCGAGCCGGCGCAGCCGTTCGAGGTGCTGGCCGCGTTCCTGCGCCTGCTCGGCATAGCCCCGGCCGACCTGCCGGGGTCGGCCATGGAGCGTGCGGCGCTGTACCGGAGCCTGCTGGCCGTGCGGCGGGTGCTGGTGGTGCTCGACGACGTCCACGACGTGCGGCAGATGGCGCCGCTGATCCCGGCCTCGCCGGGCTGCGTGCTGCTGGTGACGACGCGGGACCGGCACGTCGGCGTCGCCGGGGCGGTGCGGCTCTCTATCAGTCCTCTGGCACACGATGAATCGCGGATGCTGCTGGAGCAGATGGTCGGGACCCATCGGACCGCCGCCGAACCCGAGGCGGCCGAGCAGGTTCTGGCCGCTTGCGCCGGACTGCCGCTGGCCATCCGAGCCGCCGGAGGCCGGCTCGCCGCGCGGCCCGGATGGAGGATCGCCGATCTGGCCGCCCGCTTGGCGAACGCTGCCGGTTCCGCGCTCCTCGACGAGCTCAGATTCGCCGACCACGATGTGCGGGCGGGCCTGGAGGCCGGGTTCACCGCACTCGGCGAGACCTCTGCGACCGCTTTGTGTCTTCTCGGTTTGTGGCGCGGACCAGAACTGGGCCTTCCAGTCGCGGCGTCCCTGCTCGGCAGTTCGGCGGCCGAAGCCGAGGACATCTTGGAACGCCTGGTCGACCTGAACCTGCTCCAATCGCCCCGGCACCGCCGCTACGCGCTGCACGCCCTCGTCCGCGAGTTCGCCGCCGAGAAGGCCGGCACCCTGCTGACCGACGACCAGCGCGACCGGGCCGCCGCCTTGTGGCGGCTGCCGCACGCCCGATCGGCGGAGGGCTTCGCAGGGCGCTCACGGCCGCCGGCGCCCGGTTCGTAGCCCGGGCAGAAGCCCGTCGAGCCCCGTCTCTCGCCGAGACGGGGCTCGACGCTTGTCAGGGCCCTCCGGGTGTGTCCGACTGCGCCGGGTTCAAGGGTTCAAGGGTTCAAGGCGGCGATACAGCTGCGCAGTGCCGAAGCGAGTTGGCGGCGCTGGCCGGCATCGAGATCGGCGAGCATGCGCTGTTCGATGACCGTCACCGTCTCCTCGCAGGCCTGAAGGGTCGCGCGTCCGGCGTCGGTGAGTTCGATCCGCAGGATCCGTCCGTGCGTCGGATGGCGGCTGCGCGTGACCCACGCTCGCTGCTCCAGGTCGCGCAGCGTCTCGTTCATGCTCTGCGGCGTGATGAACGCGCGCCGGGCCAGGTCGGCGTTGGACAGGCCCGGTTCCTCGGCCAGGGCGGTGAGCACGGCGAACTGCGTGAGGGTGACGCCGTGCTCGTGGAGCGCCCGGGTCATGTGGGCGTGGAGCGCTGCCTGGGCCTTCTTGATCAGCCAGCCGGGCCGGTCGACGGTGGTCTTGTGCCGTTCTGAGCCGCTCATGGTTATCAGGTTACCTTGCATTGTTCGAGCGGCGGGCCTACCCTGGATATCAGGTTTCCTGACATCTAAGGAGAGGTGCCGCCATGGCTGCCGTCGGACCGTCGTTCATCGCCCTGCAGGTACACGACCTGGAGGCGTCCGCACGCTTCTACGAGGAGCGGCTGGGCCTCACCCGCGCAGCCGTCTCCCCGCCTCACGGAGTGGTGTTCGACACCCAGCCGATCCCGTTCGCGGTGCGCGAACCCCTCGTCGACCTGGACGCCACCGACAAGCTCGGCTGGGGCGTGGCCCTGTGGCTCAAGGCCGAGGACGTCGACAAGATCCACGCCGGCCTGGTCGAGCACGGCGTGCCGATCGTGACCGAACCCTTCGACGGCCCCTTCGGCCGAACCTTCGCGTTCGCCGACCCCGACGGCTACGTCGTCACGCTGCACAGCTGACGGCCCGCCGCCGCGCCGCGCGCCGCGCGCCGGGCCGCTCGCGCAGCCCCGGCGGCGGCCGGCCGCTAGAAGTTGAACTGGCTGATGTTCGAGGAGTCGAACACAGTCGGCGCGCCGAGCGTGACCACCCCCTGCGCCCCGACCGTGAAGCTGCCCAGCGATCCGGCGGTGAAGCTCTGTCCCTGCGCGCCGGAGATCTGTCCGGAGGCCAGGGCCACGGCGGTGTACGCGGCGAGCTGGCCGAGTTTGCCCGGGTCCCACAGCTCGAAGGCCTTGACCGTGCCGTCCTGGACGTAGGAGCGCATGTCGTTCGGCGTGCCCAGGCCGGTCAGCAGTACCTTGCCCTTGTACTGCGAGCCGTCCAGATACTGCGCGGCAGCCTTGATCCCGACCGTGGTCGGGGAGATGATCCCCTTCAGATCCGGGTACTGCTGCAGCAGTCCCTGCGTCTGCTGGAACGACATCTGCGCGTCGTCGTTGCCGTAGGCGATCTTCACCAGCTTCATGTTCGCGAACTGCGGCTTCTTCAGCTCGTCCTGCATGTAGCCGATCCACGCGTTCTGGTTCGTCGCGGTCTGCGCCGCCGACAGGATCGCGATCTGCCCGGTGTAGTTCAGCTCCTTGCCCAGCAGGTCCACCTCGCTGCGGCCCAGGTCCTCGGAACTGGCCTGGGACACGAACACCTGCCGGCAGCCGGGGTCGGTGTCCGAGTCGTAGGTGACGACCTTGATGCCCGCGCTCATCGCCTGCTTCAACGCCGTGCACAGCGCGCCGGGATCCTGCGCCGACACCGCGATCGCCGACACGTGCTGCTGCATCAGGGTATTGACGTACGACACCTGTCCGGCGGTGTCGGTGGCGCTGGTGGTGCCGACCTCCTTGTAGCTCTCGCCGAGCGCGCTCAGCGCGGTGTCGCCGCCGGCGTCGGAGATGGTGAAATAGGCGTTGTTGACCTGCTTGGGCAGGAAGCCGACGGTCAGGCCCTTCTTCGTCGCGGCGTTCGGATCGGCCGCGCCGGACTGCCCGGCGGCCGGAGCGGTGGACGCCGCCTTGTCGGTGGAGCTCTTGGTGGCCCCGCCGCACGCGCTCAGACTCAGCGCCAGAAGACTGCCGGCGGCCAGGGCCGCGATTCTTGTGCCTGTGCTCATGGCTTTCCCCTCATCGCTTTCCCTCATCGGATCGATGGCGACATCTGCCGGGCCACGCGCGGCCCGAGGACGGAGACGGTCAGCAGCACGCCCGTGACGATCGTCTGGGACTGCGCCGAGACGTCGGCCAGACTCATCACGTTCTGCAGCGTGCCGAGCAGGAAGACCCCGGCGATCGCACCGCCCAGGGTGCCGCGGCCGCCGTCGAAGTCCACGCCGCCGAGCAGGACCGCGGCCACGACCGACAGCTCCAGACCGGTGGCGTTGCTGTACGTGGCGCTGGCGTAATGCAGCACCCAGAACACGCCGGTGAGCGAGGACACCAGGCCGGTGGCCACGAACAGCGACAGCTTCACCCGCCTGACCCGCACCCCGGCGAACCAGGCGGCCTCGGCCGAGGCGCCGACGGCGAACACCGAGCGGCCGAAACCGGTGGCGTGCAGCACCACGGCCGCCGCGACGGCCAGCACCAGCCAGGGCAGCACGGCGGTCGGCAGGAACGAGCCGGCCAGGCGGCCCGAGCCGAAATCCAGGTAGTTCTGCGGGAAATCGGTGACCGAGTTCGACCCGAGCACGATCTGCGCCACGCCCCGGTACAGCGCCATCGTGCCGATCGTGACCGCCAGCGAGGGCAGCCCCAGTTTGGTCACCAGCAGGGCGTTGACCAGGCCGCAGACCACGCCGAGCACCGCGCAGACCACGATGATCGCGTTGATGTTCATGCCGTGGTTCCACAGCGCGCCCATCACCGCCCCGGACAGGCCCACCGTGGAGCCCACCGACAGGTCGATCTCCCCGGCGGCCACCAGCATCGTCATCGGCAGCGCGATCGCCGCGACCGGCAGGGTGTTGCCGATCAGGAAGCTGATGTTCAGCGCGTTGCCGAAGCCGCCGACGGTGCTGAACGAGATCGCGAGCAGGATCACCAGCAGTGCGCCGACGACCGTGTCCCAGCGCAGTCCGCCGATCAGCGTCGGCCGGTGAACCCGGTGACCCCCCAGAACGGCGGTCGTGTCGGTGGTATCAGCCATCAGCGATGGTCCTCGCCTGTCGGGCCCGGCTGCGCAGCAGCCCGGCGATCCGCAGCGCCACGATCCGGTCCACCGAGATGGCCAGGAGCAGCAGGATCCCGTCGATCGCCTCGACCCACACCGAGCTCACGCCGATCGCGGGCAGGACGCTGTTGATGGAGGTGAGCAGCAGCGCGCCCAGCGCCGCGCCGTACACGCTCCCCCGACCCCCGGTGAAGCCGACACCGCCGACCACCACGGCCGAGACCACCGTGAGCTCGTACCCGCTGCCGGTCCCGGCGTCGGCGTACCCGAAGCGCGCCAGGTACAGCGCCCCGGCCAGTCCCGCGAGCGCCCCGCACAGGACGAACGCGCCCCAGACCCGCCGCCGCACCGGAACCCCGGCCAGCGCCGCGGCCTGCGCGTGCGAACCCAGCGCGTAGCACTCCCGGCCGCCGCGGTAGTTCGCCAGGAAGTACCCGACCGCGATCAGCACGACCGCCGCCAGCACCGCCAGATACGGCACCGCCCAGATCCCGTCGTGCCCGAAGCTCTTGAACCCGCTCGGCAACCGGCTGGCCGTGATCTCCCGCGAGCCGACCCAGATCGAGTCCAGAGCGCGGATGATGTAGAGCGTTCCCAGCGTGACCACCAGCGAGGGCACCTGGCCCAGGCCCACGAGCGCCCCGTTGAACGCGCCGAAGCCCGCTCCCAGGACGACCGCCAGCCCGACCGCCAAGACCGGATTCCCGCCGTGCCGCAGCAGATCGCCGGCCGCGAACGCGGTGACGCCCAGCACCGAGCCCACCGACAGATCCACGTTGCCGGTGATCACCACGACCGCCTCGCCGACCGCCACCAGCACCAGGATCGTCGCGTTCAGCAGCAGATCCTTGATGCCCTGCTCGGACAGGAACGAGGTGTTGTCGACCTGTGTCGCCACCAGCATCACGGCCAGCACCACCAGGATCGCCAGCTCGCGCATTCGCAGCACCCTGTCGAGCAGGGCCCGCGGTGCCGTGGCCGTCAGCACCGGCTGCTCGGTCGCGGCAGTCGTGGACGCCGTCACCGTGCACCCCCGACTGCCGCCGCCGCGCCGGTGGCCGCCGCCATCACGCTCTGTTCCGTGGCCCCCTCGCGGGAGATCTCGGCGCTGATCCGGCCCTCACGCATCACCAGCACGCGGTCGGCCATGCCCAGGATCTCCGGCAGATCCGATGAGATCATCAGCACCGCGACACCGTCCGCCGCCAGCTGCGAGAGCAGCCGGTGCACCTCGGCCTTGGTGCCGACGTCGATCCCGCGGGTGGGCTCGTCGACGATCAGCACCCGCGGCCCGGTCGCCAACCACTTGGCCAGGACCACCTTCTGCTGGTTGCCCCCGGACAGCGTGCCCACCAGATCCGACAGGCGCGCGTACTTCACCTGGAGCTTGGCCGCCCAGTCGACCGCGCGGTCACGCTCGGCGCGCCGGCTCACCAGTCCGGCGTTCGTCGAGGCCTTCAGATCCGCCAGGCCGATGTTGCGCTCCACGCTCATCTGCATGATCAGGCCCTGTGCCCGCCGATCCTCCGGCACCAGGGCCAGCCCGGCGGCCATCGCCAGGCTCGGCGAGCCGGGCTTCAGACGGCGTCCGCCGACGGCGACGTGGCCGGCGTCGAAGCGGTCGATGCCGAACACGGCGCGCGCCACCTCGCTGCGTCCGGCGCCGACCAGGCCGGCCAGGCCCACGATCTCGCCGGAGCGGACCTGGAAGGAGACGTCGGTGAAGACCCCCTCGCGGGTCAGCCTGCTGACATCGAGGGCCACCTCGCCGACCGCGCTCTCCTGCTTGGGGTAGAGCTCGTCCAGCGTCCGGCCGACCATCCGCCGAACCAGATCGGCCTCGGTCAGGCCGGCCAGCGGTTCGGCGGCGACCAGCGCGCCGTCCCGCAGCGTGGTGACCCGCTGGCAGAGTTCGAAGATCTCCGACAGGCGGTGCGAGATGAACAGGACCGCCGCGCCCTGCTCCCGCAGCGCCCGCACCACCGTGAACAGCCGGGCCACCTCGCTGCCGGTCAGCGCGGCGGTCGGCTCGTCCATGATGAGCACCCGGGCGTCGAAGGACAGCGCCTTGGCGATCTCCACCAACTGCTGGTCGGCGATGGACAGCCCGCGCGCGGGCCGCTCGGGGTCCATCGCGACTCCGAGCCGGGCGAACAACGCCGCCACCGCTTCGCGCACCGCGCGGTGGTCGACCCGTCCGAACGAGCGCGTGGGCTGGCGCCCCATGAAGATGTTCTCCGCCACGCTCAAGTCGGGGAACAGCGTGGGTTCCTGGTAGATGACGGCCACACCGGCGTCCCGCGCGGCGGCCGGCCCGCCGAACTCGACCGGCACCCCGTCCAGCAGCACCGAACCCTCCTCCGGCCGGTGCACACCGGCCAGCACCTTGATCAGCGTGGACTTGCCGGCCCCGTTCTCACCGGCCAGCGCGTGCGCCTCGCCGGCGTACAGCTGAAGCGACACCGAACGCAGAGCGCGGACAGCGCCGAAGGACTTGCTCACTCCCTCCAGCGCCAGGACCGGAGTCGCGGGGTTCGGATCGGGGTTGTCAGGGCTGTCGGGGTTGTCCATGAGACTCCCGAGTGAATTGTTTCAATGAAATTGCGGTGAAGTTAGCTCCGTGAGTGAAGTGCGTCAAGGGTTACGGAGCCGGTTTCGGTGAATCAGTGAGCTGATCTATGCTGAATCGATTCATGACTATTGGACGTAGCAGGCCTTCGCCGTTCCGAACACCGGGTCGCCGAAGACCGTGTCCGTGCAAGGCGTCCCGCCGCTGTAGCTGCCGAAGTAGTACCGGCCGTTCACGCCGAAGGCCACCTCGTGCGTCCCGGAGAAGGAGCAGCTCCCGTTCTCCACGGCACAGGACGTCCACGTCGTGAAGCCGGGGGGAGGGCCGAGCAGGAAGCAGGCCTTGGCCGCGTTCGGCGCCGGGTCGCCGAAGACCGCGTTGTCGCAGGCGGTGCCGCCGCTGCCGAGCGTGGCGAACTTGTAGGCGCCGTTCGCGCCGTACGCGATCGTCATCAGGCCGCTGTAGGCGCAGTTCTGGTTCTCGGTGGCGCACTGCTGCCAGCCCGGCGCGGCCGGCTGTGCGGTCTGCACGTAGCACCACTTGGGGACGTTCGGCGCGGGGTCGCCGAAGACGGTGTCGTTGCAGGTGGTGGCATTGCTCGTCTCCAGGTAGTTGAAGTCTCCGCCGGCTCCGAACGCGATCACCGACGATCCGCTCACCGCGCAGCTGCCGTTCTCGGCGGCGCAGCGGGTCCAGGTGCCGGGCAGTTCGCGGTAGGAGATCGGCGGCGCGGTCGCCGAGGCGCTGTAGGCCACCGTGTACGCACCGGGGGAGACCCCGCGGAAGTAGACGTAGTGCCCGTCGGTGTCCGCGCTGGTGATCCCGGAGGCTCCGACGAACGCGCCGCCGTTCCACGCGGTCTGCCCGTTCACCGTCACGGTCCGGCTCTGGCCCCACGTCGGCACCGCGATGACACCGGACGAGCCGCTGTTCGTCGAGGAGTCCACCTGCATGCTGAAATCGCCCGCGGCGTCATGGTCGTAGCCGGCGTGGATCTGCTTGCCGGCGGCCACCGTCAGCGTCCCCTCGACGTGTGTCAGATCGCCGGGGTGCGGCACGACCTGGTACGCGGTCCCCGACGGCGCGGTGGGGGAGATGCCGAGCACGTCGGTGGTCAGCGCGCCGGTCGGGCCGGTCGACCAGCCGTGCGCCAGGCTGGTGAACGGGCTCGAGTACGCGTTCAGCGTGCCGTTGTTCGCGTAGCCCTCCCAGAAGGTGCTGCCGGTGCCGATCGGGGAGTCGAGCATGTAGCCCCACTCGTCGCGGATCAGGTTGAGGGCGTTCACGTCGTCGCCGGCGGCGAAGTGCGCGTAGAGCTCCATCGAGCCGGAGAACGGCGAGATGTTGTTGCTGAACTCAGGGGCCTGAGCTCCCAGGCTGTTCCAGTTGCCGCGCAGGTGCGTCATGATCGCAGTGGCTTGCGAAGCGCTGGCCAGGCCGTACCAGACCGCGAGGGAGTTCCCGTCCTGCGGGTACAGCGTGCTGCTCGGGTTGTCCTTGTACGCGCCGGTCGCGGAATTCCACAGCGTGGCGTTGACGGCGCTCTGGATGCTCGCTGCCTTGCCGCTGTAGGTCGTGGCCAGCGAGCTGTTGCCCTCCGCCTTGGCCAACTGCGCGCCGGTGGTCAACGCCTCGTACATCAGGGCATTGGCTTCGATGTTCTCCCCGCCCTGGTCGCCGCGGGCCCAGTCGTTGGTGCCGGTGACGTTCAGCAGGCCGTTGCCGTCGATCTTGGCGGTGATGAAGTTCATGCCGAGCTGGTACTTGCTCCAGATGCCGTCCAGCCAGGTCTTGTCGGCCGTGTACAGGTAGTACGTGTACGTCCCGACCAGCGACCATATGTGGTAGGTGTCCGAGCTGTAGAAGTCGAACTCCGGACCGCCGTACGGCAGCTCGCCGGTCGACTTCTGGTTCTGGTACATCGTGGTCAAGGAGTTGCGGACGCCGAGCATGTCGTCGGTGCTCACGTACGCCGTGGCCGCCGAGACCCCCATGTCGCCGGGCCACACCGACCGGTCCCGCTTCGCGCCGTCGGTGAGCACCTCGGTCCCGGTGCCCACGACGCCGTTGTTCTCCCAGCCAGAGGACGGCGGCGGCCAGACCCGGCCCTCGGTCGGATCGATGGTGTCCAGCTGCGTGGTGTAGGCGCCGGCGTACCAGGCCTGGTTGAGCGCGGCGTCGTTGGAGCAGAAGTAGTCCGGGTACGCGGCCGGGTCCGAGGTGTCGGGGGCCGCGCTGAACGCCAGCGAGACGCCGTCGAGATCGGCGTAGCCGCCGGAGTTCAGGAAGAGTGTCAGATACCTGAATCCGCCGCGCAGCTTGTCCTTCGGCATCGTGTAGCTCCCGCCGCCGACCGGAACCGCCGCCGCCACGAAGCCGTCCGCGCCGCCGCCGCTGGAGGCGTCGCTGGCGTTGCCGACGAACTGGTCGGACTCGGAGAACGCCAGGCCGACGCTCTGGCTGGAATCGCTGGCGTCGGCGAAGCGCAGCGTCACCAGGCCGCCGACCTCCTTGCCGAAGTCGAGTGTCACCGCCGATCCGTTGCCGGTCAGCCGGGTGTTCTGCCCGGACAGCACGGCGGAAGCGTTTCCGACGGTGCCGTTGGTGGCGTAGACCGAGACCGGGGCGACGGTGCGGGACGTGGGGGACAGGTTGTCCGCAGCGCAGGGATTGGCGGCCGCGCTGTGGGCTTCGGCCGGATGTGGCGCCGGGGCGGCGGTGGCGGTGCCGAAACCGCCGACCGTCAGGCCGAACGCGAGCGCGGCGATCGGTAGGTGTCTCACGGTGGTACCCCTCCTGAAACGTTTTCGGGCATGGGGGAACGAGCTCACGGGAGGCGCTGGGAGTGCACAGCTCGCACTGGTGGAGCTGAAGATTAAATCGATTCAATCCTCGAAGTCACCGGGGATGCTACTCCCGCCCGCGGCGGACGGCCAGGGTCCGTGCGCAAAGAATCAGAAGCCTGTGACGGCCGAGGTCGGAGCCTTGACAGCGGTACCGGCGAGGCGTAAAACCAACACGAACAAAGGGAAACGGCGTGGAAACCAAGCGCTGATGTTCCGCGCGGTTCCCGAAGAGATTGCTGATCGCTGAGCTCACTGAGCACACTCGGGGTGGCCCATGTACGCAGAGGAACGACAGCAGGCGATCCTGCACAAGGCGCGGGTCGACGGCCGGGTGGACGTCGTGGTCCTGGCCGAGGACCTGACGGTGACCACCGAGACGATCCGCCGGGACCTGACCGTCCTGGAGCGGGCCGGTTTCGTACGCCGGGTGCACGGCGGGGCGATCCCGGTCGAGCGGCTCGGCTTCGAGCCCGCGCTGGCCGTGCGGGACCAGAGCATGACCGCGGAGAAGGAGCGCATCGTCAAGGCCGCGCTGGCCGAGATCCCGCAGGAGGGCTCGATCATCATCGACGCCGGGACCACCGCCGGCCGGCTGGCCTCGGCGCTGCCGGCCGACCGCGAGCTGACCGTCGTGGTCAACGCCCCGGCGCTGGCCGCGCAGCTGGTCGCCCGGCCCAATCTCACGGTCCTGATGCTCGGTGGCCGGATCCGCGGCCGCACCCTGGCCGCGGTGGACGAGTGGGCGCTGGCCCCGCTGTCCCAGCTGTGCGTGGACGTGGCCTTCATGGCGACCAACGGGGTCTCGGCGGCGCGCGGCCTGACCACCCCGGACCTGGCCGAGGCGGCGGTGAAGCGCGCGATGATCGGCGCGGCCCGGCGCACCGTGCTGCTGGCCGACCACACCAAGGTCGGCAACGACTGCATGGCCCGCTTCGGCGGCCTGGACGACGTCGACGTGTTCGTCACCGACGCCGGCCTGGACGAGGAGACCGCCGCCGAGTTCGGCGCGGCCGGGGTGCGGGTGGTCCGGGCATGATCGTGACCCTGACCCTCAACCCCAGCCTGGATCGCACCCTGGCGCTGGACTCGCTGCGCCGCGGAGAGGTGCTGCGCGCCACCTCCGTGCGCATCGACCCCGGCGGCAAGGGCGTGAACGTGACCCGGGTCCTGCGGGCCTTCGGCGTCGACTCGCACGCGGTGATCCCGTGTGCCGGCCCGGACGGCGAGGAACTCGCACGCCTGCTGCAGAACGCCGGCGTCCCGGTGACCGAGGTCCAGGTCGCCGGCTGGACCCGCTCGAACATCACGCTGGCCGAGGCCGACGGCCGGGTGACGAAGGTCAACGCCCCCGGCGGGGCGCTGACCGGGCAGGAGGTGGCGCTGCTGGCCGAGGCGGTGCTGGAGCGGTGCGTGTCACAGAATGCTGCGAACGCCGGTACTGCGAACGGCGCTGCCGCGAATGGCGGCGTTGCAAGCGGCGGCACTGCGAACACCGGCACTGCGAACGGCGGCGCGTCTGCGAGCGGCGGCTTTGCGAACGTCGGCATGCCGAACAGCGGCGCGTCGAACACCGGCGTCTCCTGGGCCGTGCTGTCCGGCAGCCTGCCGCCGGGCGTCCCCGACGACGTCTACGCCCGCCTGACCGCACAGTTCGCCGAGCACGGCGTCCGCGTCGCCGTGGACACCAGCGGGGCGGCGCTGCTGGCCGCGGTCGACGCCGGCCCGGATCTGATCAAGCCCAACCGCCAGGAGCTGGCCGCCGCCGTCGGCACGCCGCTGAACAGCATCGGCGAGGTCGTCGCCGCGGCCGAGAAGCTGTGCTCCCGGGGCGTCAAGGCGGTGCTGGCGAGCCTGGGCGCGGACGGCACCGTGCTCGTCGACGGCTCCGGCGCGGTGTTCGGCGCCGCCGAGGCGATCGAGCCGGTGAGCACCGTCGGGGCCGGCGACGCGCTGCTGGCCGGGTTCCTGGCCGCCGGCGGTCAGGGCCCTGAGGCGCTGATCGAGGCGATGGCGTGGGCCAGGGCCGCGGTCGGCCTGCCGGGCAGCCAGATGCCCGGCCCGCCGGACGTGGTCCGGGAGGGGATCCGGGTCGTGCGCGACCCGGGAGGCAAACCGGCCGGGGCGCTCCACCTGGCCGACAACGGCTGACCGCGTCCCCCCCCCGGGGTCCGCCGCGCTACCAGCACCAGCACACCAGCACCAGCACCAGCACCAGCACCAGCACCAGCACCAGCACCAGCACGACAAGTGAGGAACCACCAACCCCCAATCGATCCGCTTGACGTCCCTAGGAGGACGCGATGTCTTCGATGGCTTATACGCCGGTCCCCACCGGCACCGGATTGAAGGCCAAGGTTCAGAAGTTCGGCTCGTTCCTGGCCTCGATGGTGATGCCGAACATCGGCGCGTTCATCGCCTGGGGACTGATCACCGCGCTGTTCATCCCGACCGGCTGGACCCCGAACTCCTCGCTCGGCGAGCTGGTCTCGCCGATGATCACCTACCTGCTGCCGATCCTCATCGGCTACACCGGCGGCCGGATCGTGCACGGCCAGCGCGGCGCGGTGATCGGCGCCATCGCCACCACCGGCGTGGTCGTCGGCTCCTCGGTGCCGATGTTCCTCGGGGCGATGATCGCGGGCCCGGCCTCGGCGTGGGTGCTCAAGCAGTTCGACAAGCTCACCGCCGACCGGCTGCGCGCCGGGTTCGAGATGCTGGTCGACAACTTCTCGCTGGGCATCATCGGCGGCGCCTTCGCGGTGCTGGGCAAGTTGGCGATCGGCCCGGCCGTGAACCACGTGACGGACTGGGCCGGGCACGGCGTCAACTGGGTGCTGAACCACCACCTGCTGCCCTTCGTCAGCATCCTGATCGAGCCGGCCAAGGTGCTGTTCCTGAACAACGCCATCAACCACGGCGTCCTGGACCCGCTGGCGGTGGCCCAGGCCGCCGGACCGCACCACAGGTCGATCCTGTTCATGCTGGAGTCCAACCCCGGTCCGGGCCTGGGCATCCTGTGCGCCTACCTGCTGTTCGGCCCGCGCGCGCTGCGGCCGACGGTCCCGGGCGCCATCGTCATCCAGTTCCTCGGCGGCATCCACGAGATCTACTTCCCCTACATCCTGATGAAGCCGCGCCTGATCCTGGCCGCGATCGCGGGCGGGTTCGCCGGTATCTCAGTGTTCTCCGTCACCGGCGCCGGCCTGGTCGCCTCGCCCTCGCCGGGCTCGATCTTCGCCTACCTCACCGAGACGCCGCGCGGCAGCTACTTCGGGGTCCTGGCCGGTGTCGTGGTCGCCGCGGCCGTGTCGTTCGTCGTGGCCTCGCTCCTGCTCGGCTTCGGACGCGGTGAGAAGGCTGAAGAAGCCGAAGAGACCCAGGACGCTGACGAGGCCGCCGCCGTCCCGGCGCAGTCCTCACCGGAAGGAGCCACGGCATGAGCACGATCCCCGCCTCGGACATCAAGAAGATCATCGTGGCCTGCGACGCGGGCATGGGGTCCTCAGTGATGCTGGCCGGCACCTTGAAGCGGCAGCTGAAGAACAGCGGCGTGACCGTCGAGCACGCGCCGGTCTCGGCCATCCCGGCCGACGCCGACCTGATCCTGACCCAGCAGGGCCTGGCCGAGCGGGCCCGGGCCGCCGCCCCCGGCAAGCCGGTGGTGACGTTCCAGATCTTCCTGGGCGACCCGGCCGTGAACAAGGTGGTCAAGGCCGTGAAGGAAGGCGGCAGCATCGATGTCTGACACCGGCGACGGCCTGCTGGCCGAGCAGGCCGTCCGGTTCGGCGTCGTGGCGTCCGACCGCTACGACGCGGTCCGCCGATGCGGCGAGCTGCTGGTCGAGGTCGGAGCCGTGAGCCAGGACTACGTCCCCTCGATGCGCGAGCGCGAAGACGAGATCTCGACCTACATCGGCGCCGGGGTGGCGATCCCGCACTCCACCGCCGCCGGCAAGAAGCACGTCCGCCACGACGCGCTGGCCGTCCTGGCGCTGGCCGAACCCGTCGACTGGGGCGAGGGACAAGAGGTGTCGATGTGCGTGGCGATCGCCGCCCTCGGAGACCGGCACCTGGACATCCTCGCCGAACTCGCCGAGGTCCTGATGGACCCCGAGCGGGCCGGGCGACTGCACAAGGCAACGACCGCGAACGAAGTGATCCGGCTGCTCCAGCCGGAGGGAAAGGCAGAGAACGTATGAAGGCCGCTGTGTTCCACGGACCCGGGGACGTCCGGATCGAAGACGTGCCCGAACCCACCGCCGGCGCCGGCGAGGTGAAGATCCGGGTGCTGGCCTGCTCGATGTGCGGGACCGACCTGAAGATCTTCCGCTCCGGGCACTTCCGCATCGCCCCGCCGCGGGTGATGGGGCACGAGATCGCCGGGGAGATCGTCGAGATCGGCGCCGGGGTCGAGGGCTGGGCGCCGGGGGACCGGGTGCAGGTGATCGCCGCGATCCCGGACGGCACCTGCGAGGAGTGCGCCCGCGGGCACCAGACCGTGTGCCTGAACCAGGAGTCGATGGGCTACCAGTACGAGGGCGGCTTCGCCGAGTACATGGTGGTCCCGCGCAGCGTGCTGGCCGTGGACGGGATGAACCGGATCCCCGACGGCGTCGGCGCCGACGAGGCCTCCGTGACCGAGCCGCTGGCCTGCGTGCTCAACGGCCAGGAGCTGGCCGGCACCGGCCCCGGCGACGTGGTGGCGGTCTTCGGCGCGGGCCCGATCGGCTGCCTGCACGTCCGCCTGGCCCGTTCCCGCGGCGTGTCGCGCATCATCATGATCGAGGTCAACCGCGAACGCCTCCACCTCGCCGCCGACCTGGTCCACCCCGACGACACCGTCTGCGCCGAGGACGGCGACATCATCGAGCAGGTCCGCAAGCTCACCGACGGCCGCGGCGTGGACGTGGTGATCACCGCCACCGCCGCCGGGGCGGCCCAGGAGCAGGCTCTGCAGATCGCCGCCCCCCGCGCCCGTATCAGCTTCTTCGGCGGCCTGCCCAAGGACAAGCCGACCATCACCCTGGACTCCAACCTGGTCCACTACCGCGAACTGACGATCGTCGGCGCCAACGGCTCCTCCCCGGCGCACAACGCCCGCGCCCTGGAGCTGATCGCCACCGGCGAGGTGCCCGTGAAGGACCTGATCTCGGTCCGCCTGCCCCTGGAGCGGGTGCTGGACGCCCTGGACATCGTGGCCAAGGGCGAGGCCATCAAGGTCACCATCGAGCCCTGAGCCGAGCCCCGAGCTGAAGGAGACAGACATGGCAGAGCGCACCGTCGTGGTCGGATCCACCAGCGGGCTCCACGCCCGTCCGGCGAAACTGCTGGTCCAGGCAGCCGCGAAGCAGCCGGCGACGGTGCGGCTGCGCGTGGGCGACCGCCCGCCGATCGACACCCGCAGCATCCTGGCGGTCCTCGCGGCCCGGGTGAAGCAGGGGACGGAGGTCACCTTGCAGGCCGAGGGCGAGGGCGCCGAGGAGGCGGTCGCGGCGCTGGCCGAGCTGATCGCCCGGAACCTGGATGAGGAGACTGAGGATGCCTGAGGCGCAGGCCGGCGGCGCGGCGGCTGATGTGGCGCAGGTCGCCGGGCTTGCTGCTGTGGCAAGCGCAAGCGCGGGCGGGCAGGCGGCTGGTGTGGCGCCGGCCGGCGTTGCCGTCGGGCTTGCTGCGGCAGCGCGGCTCAGCGGCGTCGGGGTGAGCGCGGGCACGGCCTCTGGTCCGGTCGTGCGCATGACCGTCCCGGCGCCCCTCCCGCCGCCGCACCAGGTCACCGACTCCGCCGCCGAACTGTCCTCGGCCTGCCAAGCCATCACCGTCCTGGCCTCCGACCTCAACACCCGCGCCGCCCGCCTGTCCGGCGAAGCGCGCGACATCCTCGAAGCCCTGGCGATGATCGCCGAGGACCCTCTCCTCGCCGAGGACATCGGCCGGCGCACCGCCGCCGGCACCGACGCCGCGCACGCCCTCACCGAGGCCTTCGACGCCCAGGCCGACCTGCTGCGCGAGGGCGGCGGCTACCTCGCCGAGCGTGCCGCGGACCTCGAAGACCTGCGCGACCGTGCCGCGGCCATCGCCCTGGGCCGTCCGATCCCCGGCATCCCGGATCCCGGCCACCCCTTCGTCCTGGCGGCCGCCGATCTCGCCCCCGCCGACACCGCGAACCTGAACCCCGACCAGGTCCTGGCGATCCTCACCGAGCGCGGCGGCCCGACCAGCCACACCGCGATCCTGGCGCGCGGCCTCGGCATTCCGGCGATCGTCGCGGTCACCGGCGTGACCGCCGTCGCCGACGGCACCCTGGTCGCGGTCGACGGCACCACCGGGACCGTCACCGTAGGCGTGGAACATGCCGGCGACACCGTGCCCCGCCCCCGCACCCGGGCCGACCTCGCCGCCCTCGGCCCCTGCCACACCGCGGACGGCCACCCGGTATCCCTCTACCTGAACATCGGTGCGCTGAAAGACGCCCGCCCCGGCGCCCAAGGCGTAGGCCTGCTGCGCACCGAGTTCCTGTTCCTCGGCCGCAAAGACGCGCCCTCCAAAACCGAACAACACGACGCCTACCTCGAACTCTTCAACGCCTTCCCCGAACCCGGCACCCGCGTCGTCATCCGCACCCTGGACGCCGGCGCCGACAAGCCCCTGCCGTTCCTCGGCCTGCCCGCCGAGGAGAACCCGGCGCTGGGCGTCAGGGGCCTGCGCACCGCGCGCCTGCGCCCCGAGGTCCTCGACGACCAGCTCGCCGCCATCGCCTCGGCCGCCGCCCAAGCCTCCTGCGAGGTCTGGACCATGGCCCCGATGGTCGCCACCCCCGGCGAGGCCGCGGACTTCGCCGCCCGGGCCCGTGCGCACGGCCTGGAGCACGTCGGCGCCATGATCGAGATCCCCGCCGCGGCGCTGCGCGCGGCCCGGCTGCTGGCGCACCTGGACTTCCTGTCCATCGGCACCAACGACCTGGGCCAGTACACGATGGCCGCCGACCGCCAGGACGGCCGCCTGCCCGACCTGCTCGACCCCTGGCAGCCCGCGCTGCTGGAGCTGATCGCGCTGGCCGCCGAGGCCGGGCGCGCGGCGGGCAAGCCGGTGGGCGTGTGCGGAGAGGCGGCGGCCGATCCGCGGCTGGCCCCGGTGCTCGTCGGCCTGGGGGTGACCTCGCTGTCGATGGCCGCCGCGGCGGTTCCCGCCGTCCACGCCGCGCTCAGTGCGCGCACCCTGGCGCGGTGCCGGGAGCTCGCGGCACTGGCACGCGACGCGGGAGATCCGGCCGAAGCCAGGGAGCTGGTGTCGCGGTCCTGACAAGAAACCGGCCGCCGCCGCTCCGGGTGACCCGTTCGGAGGTAGAAAGGTTACAAAGGCAACCTTTCTGACCACACCACCGAATATGGCGGTACAAGATTCGGCCGGCGGCTCCGGGCACTCGACCCACCTGCGGCGCGACATCGGGCTGATCGGCCTGCTGTGGGCCTCCGAAGGGTCGATCATCGGGTCGGGCTGGCTGTACAGCGCGCAGAAGGCACTGGTCGCGGCGGGCCCCGCCGCCCTGATCAGCTGGGGCATCGCGGCGGTGGCGATCATCGCGCTGGCGTTCGTGCACGCCGAGCTCGGCGGCATGTTCCCGGTCGCCGGCGGCACCGCGCGCTACCCGCACTACGCCTTCGGCGGCGCGGCCGGGGCCTCGTTCGGGTGGTTCACCTGGCTGCAGGCCGTGACCGTCCCGCCGATCGAGGTCCAGGCGATGATCGGCTACGCCCAGCACTACGCCTGGGCCGACAGCTGGCAGCACAAGGACGGCACGCTCACCGGCTACGGCGAGCTCGTCGCGATCCTGCTGATGGCGATCTTCACGGCCGTGAACTTCCTCGGCATCCAGAAGCTGGCCACCGTGAACAACGCCGCGACCTGGTGGAAGGTCGGCGTGCCGCTGCTCACCATCTTCGTGCTGGCCCTGACCCACTTCCACGCCTCGAACTTCACCGCCTCCTCCGGCGGCGGCTTCATGCCCTTCGGCGCGCACGGCATCATGTCGGCGGTCTCCACCTCCGGCATCATCTTCGCCCTGCTCGGCTTCGAGCAGGCGATCCAGCTGGCCGGGGAGTCGCGCAACCCGCGCAAGGACATCCCGCGCGCGACCATCCTGTCGATCCTGATCGGCGCCGCGATCTACATCATGCTGCAGGTGGTCTACATCGCCGCGCTGCCGGCCGCGACCTTCGCCGCGGGCTGGGCGCACCTGGACTACAAGAACATCAGCGGCCCGTTCGCGGGCCTGGCGACGCTGGTGGGCCTGGGCTGGCTGGCGACGATCCTGTACATCGACGCGATCATCTCCCCCGGCGGCACCGGCCTGATCTACACCACGTCCACCTCCCGCATCACCTACGGTCTGAGCCGCAACGGCTACATCCCGGTGCAGTACGAGCACGTCACCCGGCGCGGCGTGCCGTGGCTGGGCATGCTCACCGCGTTCGTGGTCGGCTGCATCTGCTTCCTGCCGTTCCCCAGCTGGCAGCAGCTGGTCTCGTTCATCACCTCCGCCAGCGTGCTGATGTACGCCGGGGCGCCGCTGGCCTTCGGCGTGTTCCGCGACAAGCTCCCGGACGTGGAGCGGCCCTACCGCCTGGCGGCCGGGGCGCTGATGGCGCCGTTCGCCTTCATCGTCGCGAACCTGATCATCCTGTGGGCCGGCTGGGACACCGACTGGCGGCTCGGGGTGGCGATCGTCATCGGCTACGTGCTGCTGGCGATCTCCCGGATCTTCCACCTGAACCCGGCCCAGCCGCCGCTGGAGCTGCGCTCGGCGCAGTGGCTGCTGCCGTACCTGCTGGGGATGGGGATCATCGTGCGGGTCAGCGCCTTCGGCCCGATGAAGAACCCGTGGCTGACGGAGTGGACGTCGCTGATCGTGGTGGCCGTGGTGAGCCTGGTGATCTACTACTGGGCCAAGGCCGTGGCGCTGCCGCCGGAACGGATCCGCGCGCACGTGGCCGACGTCGCCGTGGTCGACCTGCCGGAGCACTGACGGGCCGGAGCACCGCCCGGCCGCGGCCTTGTGCCGCTTGTCAGCGGCGGCGGCGCGGGATCAAGCTGACTTCCATGACGACCCGGACCCCGCGGACCAGCGCACGCCGCGACCAGCTGACGGCGATCGCCGCCGGCCTGTTCGCCCGCGACGGCTACCACAACGTGACCGTCGGCGACATCGCCGCCGCCGCGGGCCTGTCCGGACCGGCCATCTACCGCCACTTCCCCGGCAAGCAGGCCATCCTGGCCGAGGTGGTGCGCTCCGGCTTCGACGAGATGGCCCAGGTCCTGGCCGCCGACCTGGCCGGCATGTCCGACCCGGCCGAACGGCTCCGCCGCACCTACCGCGACCTGGCCGCCTTCGTGATCCGCCGGCCCGAGTTCGGCGTGATGTGGCGCCGCGAGTACCGCCATCTCGCGCCCGAGGACGCCGCCGACCTGGCCAAGCGGATGGGCGAGGCCACCGACGCGGTGGTCGCCGAGCTGCGCGCGCTGCGCCCGGAACTGGAGCCGGCGGACGCCGAACTGGTGGCGTGGGCGGCGCTGAGCGTGATGGGCAGCATCTCCGACCACCGGGTCCGGCTGCCGCGCGCGGCCTTCGAGGAACTGCTGGCCGGGATCGCGATGGACGTGGTGTCGGTGGAGTTCGCCGACGTCGGCGGCGATAACAGGCCCGACGAACCGGCAGCGGGGGACCGGAAAGAGCAGATCCTCGCAGCCGCCGCACGACTGTTCTGGGACCGCGGCTACCACGAGGTGACCCTCGACGAGATCGGCGCCGCCGCCGGCATCGCGGGGCCGAGCGTCTACAGCCACTTCGCCGGCAAGACCGAGCTGCTGCGCACGATCACCGAGCGGATCGGGGAGCGGCTGCGGCAGGACCTCGCCGAAAGCTATGCGGCTGCACCCGATCTCAGGGCTCCATCCGCCGCCCTCACCGTTCTCGGCGACCTCACCACCCGCTACGTCTCCACCGTCCTGTCCTCCCGCGACCTGGTCGCCGCCTACTTCACCGAGGGCCACAACCTCCCCGACCGCGACCGCGCCGAGACCCGCCGCTTCCAGCGCGCCTACACCGCACGCTGGTGCGGTCTGCTCGGCGCCGCCAATCCGTCCGCATCGCCCGAGGAGATCCGCATCCGCGTCCTCGCCGCGTTCGCCGTCGTCAACGACACCGCCCGCACCCGCCGCCTGCTCGAACGCCCGGGTTTGGCCGGGCGGCTGCGGGCGCTGATGCTGGCAGTGCTCTTGACACCGGTGTCCGAGGCGCGCGATGTTAATCGCCGTTAGGCGGTGGGCCTCGGCAGACAGGGAGTCCTAGATGAGCAGATCGGCCTGGGCGGGCGAGGACGTGGAGGCGTTGCGGGAGCTCGCGACGGCCTTCTTCACCAACGAGGCGCTGCCCCGGGAGGAGGAGTTCGCGGCGCAGGGCTTCCCCAGCGGCGACATCTGGCAGGCGGCCGGCAAGCTCGGGCTGCTGTGCGCCTCGATCCCCGAGGAGTACGGCGGCGGGGGCGGCACCTTCGCCCACGAGGTCGCCATCACCGAGGCGCAGATGCGCTCCGGCGCCGGCGCCATGGCGATCACCGTGCACGCCGGGATCGTCGCGCACTACCTCAACGCGTACGCCACCGAGGAGCAGAAGCGGCGCTGGCTGCCGCGCATGGCCTCCGGCGAGCTGGTCGGCGCGATCGCCATGACCGAGCCCGGGACCGGCTCGGACCTGCAGAACGTCGCCACCAAAGCGGTCCGCGAGGGCGACGAGTACGTCATCAGCGGCGCCAAGACCTTCATCACCAACGGCCACACCGCCGGCCTGGTCGTCATCGTCGCCAAGACCGACACCACGCAGGGCGCGCACGGTGTCTCCCTGCTGGTCGCCGAGGTCGGCGAGGACACCCCCGGCTTCGCGCGCGGCCGCGTCCTGAAGAAGGTCGGCCAGCACAGCACCGACACCGCCGAGCTCTTCTTCGACGGCCTGCGCGTCCCGGCCGAGAACCTGCTCGGCGGCGTCGAGGGCCAGGGCTTCATCCAGCTCATGCTGCAACTCCCGCAGGAGCGCCTGCTGGTCGCCGCGATCGGAATGGCGATGCTGGAGGCCGCCGTTGACTACACCGTGGCCTACACCAAGGAGCGCCAGGCCTTCGGCAAGCCGCTGTTCAAGCTCCAGAACACCCGCTTCGAGCTGGCCGAGTGCGCGACCATCGCGCGCGTGGCCCGGGTGTTCTTCGACGACTGTGTCCTCAAGCACCTGGAAGGCGGCCTGGACGCCGCGACCGCCTCGATGGCCAAGTACTGGATCACCGACCGCCAGACCGAGGTCGTGGACCGCTGTGTGCAGCTGCACGGCGGTTACGGCTACATGCTCGAGTACCCGATCGCGCGGCTGTTCGCCGACGGCCGGGTGCAGCGCATCTACGGCGGCGCCAACGAAATCATGAAGGAACTGATCGCCCGCTCGCTGTAGCGGAAGCGACCGGACGAGACAGAGACTGAAGATAGAGAGAGGAACTGCGATGTCGAACGCGTACGTCTACGACGCGATCCGGACACCGCGCGGCCGGGGCAAGCAGAACGGCTCGCTGCACACCGTCAAGCCCATCTCCCTGATGGTCGGGCTCATCCAGGAGGTGACGGCCCGCCACCCGAACCTGGACCCGGCGCTGATCGAGGACGTCATCCTCGGCGTGGTGTCCCCGATCGGCGAGCAGGGCTCGGACATAGCCAAGGTCTCGGCCCTGGCCGCGGGCCTGCCGGACACCACCGCCGGGGTCCAGCTCAACCGGTTCTGCGCCTCGGGGCTGGAGGCTGTGAACACCGCCGCGCAGAAGGTCGCCTCGGGCCTGGGCGAAGACCTGATCCTGGCCGGCGGCGTGGAGTCGATGTCGCGGGTGCCGATGGCCTCCGACGGCGGCGCCTGGTTCGAGGACCCGGAGACCGCCTACGACATCTCCTTCATCCCGCAGGGCATCGGCGCGGACCTGATCGCCACCATCGAGGGCTTCTCCCGCACCGACGTCGACGAGTTCGCCGTCCGCTCGCAGGAGCTGGCCGCCGCGGCGCGCGCCGCCGGCTACTTCAAGAACTCGGTGGTCCCGGTCCGGGACCGCAACGGCCTGACGATCCTGGACGAGGACGAGTTCATCCGTCCCGGCACCACCGTGCAGACCCTGTCGGGCCTGAAGCCCTCGTTCGAGGCGATCGGCGACCTCGGCGGCTTCGACGCGGTCGCGCTGCAGAAGTACCACTGGGTGGAGAGGATCGACCACGTCCACCACGCCGGCAACTCCTCCGGCATCGTCGACGGCGCCGCCCTGGTCCTGATCGGCAACGAGCAGGCCGGCCAGGCCGCGGGCCTGACCCCGCGGGCCCGGATCCTGGCCACCGCGGTCTCCGGCGCCGACTCCACGATCATGCTCACCGGCCCCGCGCCGGCCTCGAAGAAGGCGCTGGCCAAGGCGGGCCTGGGCATCGAGGACATCGACCTGGTCGAGATCAACGAGGCGTTCGCGGGCGTGGTGCTGCGGTACGTCCGCGACATGGAGAACCTCCCGCTGGAGAAGGTCAACGTCAACGGCGGCGCGATCGCCATGGGCCACCCGCTGGGCGCCACCGGCGCGATGCTCATCGGCACGATCGTGGACGAGCTGGAGCGGCGCGACCTGCGCCGCGGCCTGGTCACGCTGTGCGTGGGCGGCGGTATGGGCATTGCCACCATTGTCGAGCGGGTCTGAGGGCGGGTACGAGGAACATGAGCGAGCAGAACCACATCGGCTGGGACAAGGACGCCGACGGCGTGGTCACCCTGACCATGGACGCCCCCGGCCAGTCCGCCAACACCATGAACCGCGCCTTCGTCGAGGCCCTCGGCCCGGTCCTGGACCGGTTGGAGGCCGAGAAGGACGAGATCGCGGGCGTCGTGGTCACCAGCGCCAAGAAGACCTTCTTCGCCGGCGGGGATCTCAATGAGCTGATCCAGGCCCGCCCCGAGGACGCCGCCGACATCATGGCGCGCAACATGCTGATCAAGGCGCAGCTGCGGCGCCTGGAGACGTTCGGCAGGCCGGTCGCGGCGGCGATCAACGGCGCGGCGCTCGGCGGCGGTTTCGAGATCGCGCTGTCGTGTCATCACCGGGTGGCCCTGGACGCTAAGGGCTCTGAGATCGGCTTCCCCGAGGTGACGCTGGGCCTGCTGCCCGGCGCCGGGGGAGTGGTGCGTTCGGTGCGCCTTCTCGGCATCACGGACGCGCTTCTCAAGGTCCTGCTTCAGGGTCAGCGGTACAAGCCGCAGGCGGCGCTCGAAAACGGCCTGGTGCATGAGGTCGTGGCCACTCCTGAGGAGATGCTGGCCGCCGCCAAGGCGTGGGTGTCGGCCAATCCTGAAGCCAAGCAGCCGTGGGATGTCGCCGGCTACCGGATCCCCGGCGGCGACCCGAAGAACCCGAAGTTCGCCGCGAACCTGCCGGCGTTCCCGGCGAACCTGCGCAAGCAGCTCAAGGGCGCGAACTACCCGGCGCCGCGCAACATCATGGCCGCCGCGGTCGAGGGCGCGCGCGTGGACTTCGACAACGCGATGATCGTCGAGGCGCGCTACTTCGTCGAGCTGGTGACCGGTCAGGTCGCGAAGAACATGACGCAGGCGTTCTTCTTCGACATGCAGAAGGTCACCAACGGCGCCTCGCGTCCGGCGGGCTTTGAGCCGTGGCAGGCGACCAAGGTCGCGGTGCTCGGCGCGGGCATGATGGGTGCCGGGATCGCCTACGTCTGCGCGCGTGCCGGGATCGAGGTCGTGCTGAAGGACGTCAGCGTCGAGGCCGCCGAGAAGGGCAAGGCGTACTCGGCCGGGATCCTGGACAAGGCCGTGTCACGCGGGAAGATGACGCGCGAGGCCGCCGACGCCGTCCTGGAGCGCATCCACCCGACCGCCGACCCCGCGGACGCCTCCGGCGCGGACCTGGTCATCGAGGCCGTCTTCGAGTCGCCGGAGCTCAAGGGCAAGGTCTTCCAGGAGATCCAGGACGTCCTGGCCCCCGACGCGCTGCTGGGCTCCAACACCTCCACGCTGCCGATCACCGGCCTGGCCCACGCGGTCACGCGCCCGGCGGACTTCATCGGCCTGCACTTCTTCTCCCCGGTGGACAAGATGCCGCTGCTGGAGATCATCGTCGGCGAGCAGACCTCCGACGCGGCCATCGCCAAGGCCTTCGACCTGGCCCGCCAGATCAAGAAGACCCCGATCATCGTCAACGACAGCCGCGGCTTCTTCACCTCCCGCGTCATCGGCCGCTTCCTGGACGAGGCCATGGCGATGGTGAACGAGGGCCTGCCCCCGGCCTCCATCGAGCAGGCCGGCTCCCAGGCCGGCTACCCGGCCCCGCCGCTGCAGCTGATGGACGAGCTGACCCTCACCCTCCCGCAGAAGATCCGCAACGAGGCCCGCGCCGCCGCCGGGCAGGACTGGGTCGAGCACGGCTCCGAGGCCGTCATCAACCGCATGGTCGACGACTTCGGCCGCGGCGGCCGCTCCGCCGGCGCGGGCTTCTACGACTACGCGGACGGCAAGCGCACCACCCTGTGGCCGGGCCTGCCCGAGGCCTTCCCAGCGCAGGCCGAGATCCCGTTCGAGGACATGCAGGAGCGCATGCTCTTCGCCGAGGCCCTGGACAGCGTCCGCTGCCTGGACGAGGGTGTCCTGCGCTCGGTCGCCGAGGCGAACATCGGCTCCATCCTCGGCATCGGCTTCCCCGCCTGGACCGGCGGCGTGATCCAGTACATCAACGGCTACGACGGCGGCGTCACAGGCTTCGTGGCGCGAGCCAAGGAACTGCACGAGAAGTACGGCGAGCGCTTCGCCGTGCCGCAGTCGCTGATGGAGAAGGCCGAGCGCGGGGAGCGGATCGAGTAGTCCGCGAGGAGGCAAGGCCGGTGGCGGCGCCGGGGCGGGTTCGTGACAGAACCACCCGGCGCCGTCCGGCGTTCGTCGTCGCCCGGAACGGGGCTGCCGGCCGAGTGATCGCCATCGCCAGGCCCCCGCGATGACGTGTGGGGTGTCGCCCTCTACGATGACAGCCATGAGGGGGAGACTGTCTTTGCTGATCCTGACCGGTGCGCTCGCTGCGGGGTGCACTTCGCAGGGCACTGTGGGGCCCGCGCCCGGCGCGGGTTCGGGCCCGGGTGCGAGCACCGGTTCGCACTCGAGCGCCACCGGTGCGCCGACTTCGGGCTCGTCGCCGTCCGGCACGGCGTCCGGTTCGCAGACCGGCGGCGGCTCCGTCCCGGGCGAGGACGCGACCGTGGTGGTCGGCACCGGCAAGGTCAAGGTCACCATCTACGAGGACTACCGCTGCCCGCCGTGCAAGGCGGTCCACGACCAGCTGCAGCCGGTGATCAACGCCAAGCTCGCCGCGGCGGGCATCCAGGTGGAGTACCACGCCGTGGACCTGGTCGACCACAGCGGCAGCGGCGGCAAGGGCTCCCTGGCCGCCGCGAACGCCGCCAGCTGCGCCTTCCAGGCCGCCAAGTTCCAGCCCTACCGCGAGGCCTTGTTCGCCGCGCAGCCCGCCGACGAGACCGTCGACGCCTTCGCCGATCCGGCCAAGCTGATCAGCGTCGCCCAGACCGTCCCGGGCCTGGACAGCCCCACCTTCGAGGCCTGCGTCCGCACCCAGCCCTTCGCCGGCTCGATCGAGAACACGTACACCGCGGAGTTCGCCTCGAACAAGTTGCAGGGCGTGCCGTCGGTGCTGATCAACGGCACGCAGTGGCCGGTGCCCAGCTCCGGGGACCTGGCCACGGCGTTCAAGCAGGCGCTGGCCGCCGCAGGGGCCTGATCCGGTCGCCGGACCAGCTAGGTCAACCCGCCGAAGAACTCCGCGATGTCCCCGGCCAGCAAGTCCGGCTCCTCCATCGCCGCGAAATGCCCGCCGCGCGGGAAGACCGTCCACCGCCGCACCTGGTACAACCGCTCGTACCAGGAGCGCGGCACCTGGCCCTCGGGCACGAACTCGTTCGCGAACACCGCCATCGCGGTCGGCACCCGGACCCGGTCCTCCGGCCCGATCGGGCTGCCGTGCCATCGGTTGTCGTAGTAGTCGCGCATCGAGGCGGTGATGGAGTCCGTCGCCCACCACAGCGTCAGCATCGTCAGCAGGCTGTCGCGTCCGAATGTGCCGTCCAGGTCGCCGTCGCTGTCCGACCAGGAGCGCCACTTGTCCAGCACCCACGCCGCCAGGCCCGCGGGGGAGTCGTTCAGCCCGTAGCCGAGCGTCTGCGGACGCGTGGACTGCACCGCGCTGTAGCCGCGCTCGGTCTCCTCCCAGCGCGACAACTGCGCCAGGTACGCCTGCTCCTCGCCGGTCAGCGGCGGCGTGCCGGGGCCGGTGTACGGTTCCATCTCCGGCGTGCTCAGATGGATCCCGATCACGCGCTCGGGTTCCAGCAGCGCCATATGCGTGGCCACACCGGCCCCGAAGTCGCCGCCGCACGCGCCGTACCGCTCGTACCCGAGCCCCCGCATGAGCCGGTGCCACATCCCCGCCACGTACCGCCGGTCCACACCGACCTGCGCCGGACGCTGCGAGAACACGTATCCCGGCAGCGAGGGCACCACCAGGTCGAACCGGTCGCCGAGCCGGTCCACCAGTCCCAGCATCTCCGCGAACGTGCTGGGCCAGCCGTGCGTCAGGATCAAACGGGTCCGCTCGTCGCCGCTGCCACGGTGATGTACGAAGTGGATCCGCACCCCATCGACCTCAGCCACCTGATGCCGATACCGATTGAGCTCACGTTCCGCAGCGCGCCAGTCGAACCCATCGGCCCAATAGGCCAACAACTCGCGCAGATACCCCACCTCGACGCCCTGACTCCACGCCTCCCCGGGCGCCGCCTCCGGCCACCGGGTCCGCCCGATCCGCTCCCGCAGATCGGTCAGGACCTCGTCCGGCACGGAGACGGTGAAAGGATCAACGCGCATCGCCCCATGATAGGAAGCCGCACCCACAATGTGCGCCAGTCCGTGCTGGTCCGAGCCAATCCAGGCTAATCCTTGCAGTACGGGCTCTGGTTCGACGTGGTGAGGCTGACCAGCTTCCACTTGTCGTCGTCCGACAAGACGTTCACCCTGATGCACGCGTGCTGATTCGCCGCGTCCTTGGCCGCGTGTGCCACATAGTCCAAGCTCACGCCCTCGCCGAGCAGGCACAGGATCCCGCCGCACAGGACCGTCACGGCCGCGTGCAGCGCCACCGTGCTCAGGATCGGGTGGTCGGCGATCGTGGTGGACAGGGTCTTGGTGTCCCCGCGCGAGACGAAGCGCACGCACGGCGGTGCCCCGCAGATCTTCTGCGCCTGGCCGGTCGTCGGCGCCGAGGAGGCCGCCACGACCGTCGTGCCGCCGGAGGATCCCGAGGAAGAGTCCGAATCAGCGGTCGATTGGCACGCTGCCACGAAGAGCATCAGCACCGTCAGGATCAGCGCCAAGCCGGCCCGGCTCCGGGCAGCCGTGTGCTCGCCCATGTCCCCACCCCCACAATTCGTCACAGGCTTCGCGGATAACCCTAGCGTGGCGGTGCTCTCTGTTCCCGGGTGATGAGTCCCTTGACGTCCCGCGGCCCTCTGGGTAGGTTCACCGGCACATTCTCGTTAGGAAGCTTTCCTAACCAAGGAGGGGCACCCCCATGGTTTCCAGGGCACGACCGCGCGTCCGCCGCCGCAAGACGGTCGCCGCGCTCACCGCCGTCGGCCTGGCCGGCCTCACCGTCGGCGCCGCCACCGTCCTGTCGCAGAGCGCGCAGGCGGCGCTTGTCCAGAAGGCGCAGACCACCGGGCTGGTCCGCGTCGACCAGGCCGGGTACCTGGCCGGCGAGGTGAAGCAGGCGTACCTGATGACCGGCGGGGCCGTGTCCGGGGCGACGTTCTCGGTGCTGGACGCCGGCGGCAAGTCAGTGCTCACCGGCAAGGTCGGGGGAACCAGCCTGGGCAAGTGGAACACCGCCTACCCGGACGTCTACCCGATCGTCTTCAGCGGTCTGAAAACGCCGGGGACCTACCACATCGCCGTCGTCGGCAGCGCCTCCGGGACCTCGCCGTCGTTCACCGTCACCGGCGCCGACTCGCTGTACGGCAAGCTGGTCAACGACGGCGTCACCTTCTTCCAGACCCAGCGCGACGGTTCGGACGTCATCCCCGGCGCCCTGGACCGCAAGCCCTCGCACCTGAACGACTCCTCGGCGAGCATCTACGCCTGGCCGAAGTTCGCCGCCGGCGGCTCGGACGCCATCACCACCTCCGACCTGACCAAGCTGTCCGGTACCGTCGACGTCTCCGGGGGCTGGTTCGATGCCGGGGACTACCTGAAGTTCTCCAACAACGAGGCCTTCGGCGACATCACACTGCTGGCCGCGCAGCGCGCCCTGGGCTCGGCGGCCCCGGCCACCCTGACCGCCGAGGCGCACTACGGCGAGACCTGGCTGAACAAGGCCTGGAACCAGAACACGAAGACGCTGGTCCTCCAGGTCGGCATCGGCTCGGGCAACTCCGCGGGCACCTTCTTCGGCGACCACGACCTGTGGCGGCTGCCGCAGAAGGACGACGGCGACACCGCCACCGCCGACCGCTACGCCGCCGCGCACCGCCCGGTGTTCCTGGCCGCAAGCCCTGGCGCGAAAATCAGCCCGAACATCGCCGGCCGCGTGGCCGCCGCGTTCGCGCTGGCCGCGCAGGTGGACGCCACCGCCAACCCCAAGCAGGCCGCCGCCGAATACCAGGCCGCCGCCTCGGTCTACGCCCAGGCCGACACCACCGCCCCGCCGAGCCCCCTGACCACCGCGCTGCCGAACGCGTACTACCCCGAGTCGATCTGGCACGACGCGATGGAGCTCGGCGGCACCGAACTCGCCCTGGCCGCGCAGAAGCTGGGCCACAGCCCTTCGGCGTACCTGTCGCAGGCGGCCACCTACGCCAAGGACTACATCGCCTCCGACACCGGCGACACGTTCAACCTCTACGACAACAGCGCCCTGGCCCACGCCGACCTGATCAAGGCGATCGCCGCCGCGGGCAACCCCGCGGGCCTGGCCGTCACCCCCGCGGCGCTGACCGCCGACCTGAAGCGCCAGGTGCAGTCGGCGGCGAGCAAGGCCGCCTCCGACGTCTTCCACGCCGGCGGCGACTACGCCGACTTCGACGTCGACGCCCACACCTTCGGCTTCCTCACCGAGGAGGCGCTCTACCGGCAGGCCAGCGGCGACACCTCGTTCCAGGCCTTCGCCACCGAGCAGCGCGACTGGCTGCTGGGCGCCAACGCCTGGGGCCTGGCGTTCATGGTGGGGGAGGGCAGCAACTTCCCCAAGTGCATGCAGCACCAGGTGGCCAACCTGTCCGGCAGCCTGACCGGCACCGGCGCGATCGCCACCGGCGCGGTGATGAACGGCCCGAACAACACCAGCAACTTCTCCGGCGGCCTGGGCTCCTACCAGGACGGGATGAAGCAGTGCCCGGCCGGCGGCACCGACGCCTACACCAAGTTCACCGGCCACAGCAGCCGCTTCTCCGACGACGTCCGCTCCTGGCAGACCGACGAACCGGCGCTGGACATGACCGGCTCGGCGGTCCTGGGCGCGGCGATGCAGGAGGTGCTGGGCGGCTGAGCCCCGTCCAGCGCCTCCTTCGGCCCCTGATGCTGGCGGATCAGGGGCCGAAGTCGATGGTGATGGCCCCGCGGCGGTGTCCGACGATCAGCGTCCCGCCCTCGGCGGCCAGCGCCGTGACCGTGACCCCGACCTCGACGGTGACCACGTCGTCGGTCCCGGGCTCCCAGACCCGCAGGCTCCGTCCATCACTGGCGCAGACGACCACCAGGACGCGGCCGTCGGGGTGGGTCGTCCCGACCATGGCGACGGGAGCCCGTTTCGTGGGGTCCGGCGGCAGCGTCACGCCGGTGGGCTTCCAGGTGGCCGGGTCCCACAGCGCGATGGAACCGTCGCGGCCGGCAATGGCCAGCAGCGCGCGATCACCGTCCGGGACCGCGGCTATGAGCTCGCCGACCGGACGGTCGCGTGTCGGACTCAGCTCGGCGTCCCAGGGATCTGACACCTGCGGATCCCACAGGTGCACCTCGCGGTCCCGGGCCACGGCCGCGACCGCCGTGTGCCCGGCCGCCAGCGGGAGGCCGATGATCGCCGTGAGGTCCCGGCCGCGGGGATTGAGGCCGCCCCGTACTGTCGTGCTCAGTGGGTCGCGGAGTTTCGCCCAGCCGCGATCGGTGGCGGTGGCGAACAGGGTCCGGCCGTCGGGCATGGGGACGGCGCAGATCCCGACCAGCGCGCCGGTCGCGTTGCCGACCGGGGCTTGCAGCGGTACGGACTCCTCCTCCGGCGCGTACGGATCCCAGAGCCCGACGGCTCCGGAGTCGCCGCCGCTGGCCAGCAGGGTCCGGCCGTCGGACAGTGGGACCGCCGCCAGCGTCCGGATGCGGTCCGGATGGCCGGTCAGCGCCTTACCGTACGGCTCACCGGTGGCCAGGTCCCACAGGTGGATCAGCTTTCCGTTCCCGCCACCGGCCACGAGTGTCGGGTGGCCGGCACGGGCGATGAGCGCCACCGCGTCGATCCCTGAGCCTTCAGAGGAAAGCAGGGTTCTTTTATAGGTCTCCACGGAGACCGGTCGAGGCGCGGGGAGAGCGGAGGCCGGCAGAGGAGTCTCCTGCGTGCTGTCGGCCAGCGGACGCGCATCTTCGCGCCGCGCCTCTGAACAATCAGCGACGGTCCAGTCGTTGCCGCAGTAGTCGCAGTGGCAACCTCCGGTGAGCTTCAGCAACTCCCGGGCCCACTCCAGCCCGGCCCACCGAGGTGTGCTCCGTACCGCGACGATGACGGCGACCAGGCACAGCACCGCTTCGGCCGGCGCATCCGCGGGGACCCCGGCGGCTGCCACGGCAGCGGCGATGTCGAGGAACGGGGACCACGCCGCATCCAGACCGCCGCTGTCGCGCGCCTGCTCCACCAAGGCGACGGCGGCACCCCAGGGCCCTGCATCCGGCGTCTCGATCCGAGGCAGCCCTAGACCGACGGGGAAAATCTCGCTGTCGATCTCCGCGTCGCACCCGGGACAGATGAGTTCTATGGAGAGTTCGGGAGGAGCGAGGTGGTTCCACAGCATGCGGCCGACCCGGTGCCCGGCGAAGGCGACACAGGCCAGTGCCAGATCGGCGCACTGTCTGGTCGACAGCTCGGCGGAGATCAGGGTGCGCAACGCTGCCTGTTCCGCACGCCGCAGCCAGACCTCGGACGCGGCCGCCTCGTCATCGGGAATCTCCTCATCCCGTTCCGCGGTATAGAGGTACCCGATGTCGATCCAGAGGTCGGCCAGGGTCTCGGGGGCGAGCGCCTGCGCCTCCTCGACCATGTGGGAGGCGGCGGCAAAGGCCTCGCTCTGCGGAACCTCGTGGTGCAGCAGCGCTTCGTCGATCATGCGCGCACGTTAGCAGCGGCCTCAGACCGTCGGGGGGTTCCGGAACACCACCCAGCGCATGACGCAGTACATGTACGCCCCCTCGGCGAGCCCCGACAGAATGCGCGCCACGGTGTACCCGACCCCCATCGCGGTCAGGCCACTGCCGACCCCGAGCACGAACACCAGATAGTTCACCCCGACCGCCACCGCATACTGAGCGGTCTGCGCCCCCAGCGCACCGTGCGACCGGAAGTTGAACGCCCGGTTCAGCACGAAGCTCAGCGCGAACGCGGCCAGGTAGGACACCGTGACCGCCGCCGGATACGGCCAGTGCAGCAGCCGGTGCGCCAGCGTCAGCAGGACCAGGTCCACCGAGAAGGTGAACCCGTTGATGACCGCGAACCCGAGCAGGCTCGGCGCCACGACGCGCGAGAGCCCGAACGGCAGCCGGCGCACCACGGCGGCCATCAGCGCGGTGAAGCGTTGCCCGCGGCGGGTCGCGCGGTCGGTGGGCGGGGGAGCGACGGCGATGTTGTCCTGCGGCACGCCGGAAGGCTAGTCGGGCGAGCGGTCTTCTCGGCGAACATCCGGCAACAGCCAGGCCGGTCGGCGCGCTCGCCGACGCGTGCTCCGCCGCCCCTGCTCCGCGGCGAAGCGCCTGCCCCTCCGGCCCGCTTGGCCCGCCCGGCCCGCCCAGCCCGCGCGTGCCCCGCCTACCCCCGGAAGTAGTCCCGGATCAACTGCTCCACCGTCAGCGAAGCCGCCAGCGCCTCCGCCCCGGCCAGCACCGCCCCGCTGCCCAGCGCCGAGGTCTCCAGGCGCGGCGGGTACGGCAGCCGGCCGGCCAGCCGGTCGGCCACCGGGCCCAGCAGCAGGTCGCCGTTCAGGCCGATCCCGCCGCCGAGCACCACCAGTTCCACGTCCACCACCGCCGCGGCCACCGCGACGTAGTTCGCGATCCGCCGTGCCTCCTCGCCCACTACGTCCAGCGCCCCCGGGTCCTGCGCCCGCGCCAGCTCGAAGACGCGCTCCATGGCCAGGTCCTTCTCGCCGGGCAGCTTGTCCGCGGCGTACTGCAGGATCGCCATGGCGCAGGGGTCCATGTGCGTCGGCACGTCCGCCTCCAGGCCGTCGTCGCCCTCGACGAAGACCGGCTCGAAGGCGCTGTCCAGCTCGCCGGCCGCGCCCTTGAACCCGCGCAGCAGGTTGCCGCCGAGTACGAGCCCGGCGCCGACGCCTGTGCCGATCGACAGGAACAGGAAGCTGTCGGCGCTGCCGCCGCTGCCGCGGGCGTACTCGCCGTGCGCGGCCAGGTTGATGTCGTTCTCGACGGTGACCGGGATCTGCAGGGCCGCGCTGAACGTCTCCCGGGCGCCGAAGCCCTCCATCCCCGGGACGTTGGCCGCCTGCCACACCCGGCCGTCGCGCTGGTCCACGACACCCGGCACGCCGATGACCGCGTGCTGCACCGACTCCGGCCCGACCCCGGCGGCCGCGGTGAGCTCCTGGGCCAGCCGGACCGAGGCGCCGACCATGCCGTCCGCGTCCAGCCCCTCCACCTCGGCGTCGCGCCGCACCACTTCCTCGGCGTCCAGTCCGACCAGCGCCGCCCGCAGATGGCGCGCCCCCACGTCGAAGGCCAGCGCGTGCGCCGCCTCCGGGCGCGGCTTGAAGAACACCGCGCCGTAGGTGAAGCCGCGCGAGGCGTCGGCGGTCTCCACCACCAGCCCGATCTGCAGCAGGTCCTCCAGCACCGCCGAGACCGTCGGCTTGGAGATCCCGGTGGCCCGCGAGATCTCGGCCCGCGAGATCGGCGCGTGCTCCCCGATCACGCGCCACACCGTCCGCAGGTTCAGCTCGCGGACCGTGGCCGACGTGGCCGGGGTGGGCCTGGCGCCTGGTGTGTTCATCGCCCCAGGATATTGAACGGGGTGGGGCTGGTCGATCATCTGGGGTCAGTCCCGGCCGGCCGCCACCGCCGCGCGGATGTCCGCCGGGGTGCCGGGCGCGAGTTCGAGGTCGTCGATCCATGCGGCATCTGCTGAGTAAACAGCACGGAAAGGCCTGCCGACCAGGCGGGGATCCCTGGCTTGCAGATAGCGCAGTTCGAAGAACCGCCTGGTGCCGGAGTCGCCGGACTCCTCGGTCACGCCGTCCACCGCGACCTTCCCGCCGGTCGTGGACATGACCGGCCCGCGCACCGTGCGAGCCAGCCCGGGCAGGGAGCTGTAGGCGTCGCGGAACACCTCGGCGGCGCGCGCCAGCGGCACCTTGAAGTAGTCGCGCGGCCCGGTGTCGCGGGCCACGAACATGTAGTACGGCACGGCGCCGGCGCGCTGCTCGGCGCGCCACAGCCGGGCCCAGGCCGCGGCGTCGTCGTTGACCCGGCCGATCAGCGGGGCCTGGCAGTAGACGACGGCGCCGGTGTCGCGGATGCGCGCCAGCGCGGTGCGCGCGATGGCCGGCTCCAGCTCCACCGGGTGGCTCAGGTGCGCCATCACCGCCGGGGTCTTGCCGGCCTCGGCGATCTGCTCGAACAGGCGCAGCGTGGCGTCGGCGTCGTGGTCGGTGACGTAGCGGTGCGGCCAGCTGGCCACCGACTTGGTGCCGATGCGCACCGTCTGCAGCGACTCCACGGACAGGAACGGCTCGATGTGCTGCCGCAGCCGCTGGGCCGACATCACCATCGGGTCGCCGCCGGTGACCAGCACGTCGGTGATCTCCGGGTGCCGGCGCAGGTAGGCCACGGCGCGCGAGGGCTCGGCTGCGGCGAAGCGCAGCTCCGGCTCGCCGACGAACTGGGCCCAGCGGAAGCAGTAGGTGCAGTAGGCGTGGCAGGTCTGGCCGGCCGAGGGGAAGTACAGCAGCGTCTGTTCGTACTTGTGCTGCGTGCCCGGAACCGGCCCGTCGGCGTCGTTCGGAACGTTCAAGTCCTGCTGATGCTCCGGATGCGGGTTCATGCCGGCCCGGATGCCGGCGATGGTCCGGGCCAGCTCGCCGGCGTCGCCGCCGTCGCGGGCCGCGGCCAGCCGGTGTTCGTCGTCGGGCGAGAGCATGCCCGGCTGCGGGAAGAACAGGTGGAAGACCGGGTCGCTGTCCGGTGCCGACCAGTCGATCAGTTCACTGAGTACGTATTCGTTGATCCGGAAGGGCAGGACCAAGGAGAACAGGCGGACGCTCTCGCGAAGCTGCGGGTCCAGTCCGTACTTCGCGGCGATCTCGTCGAGCCGGTTGGGTCCCAGGGCCTGGAACCGGTTCGCGCCGGGGCGGCCGGCGGCGGTGTGTTGCACGCCCTGACGCTACCCGACGGGGCTGACCGATGGTTCCGATGCTTGAAGCAGGAGATAGGCCGTGTCGGGGATCTCCCCGTAGATCCGCCGGAACGCGGTGTCCAGCAGCGTACCGACCTGGTGCCGGTCGGCGGCCTCCAGCCGGTAGTCCCGGCCGCCGTTGGCCGCCACCACCTCGCCGACCGCGCGCCGCAGGAAGCGCTCGACCCGGCGGGAGGCCACGAAGCGGCGGCCGTCGGCCAGGTCCACGAAGCGGACCAGGTAGGTGCGCTCGATGTTGTCGTCGGCGACCGTGATCGGGGTCAGCGCCTGGTGCGGGGCCGCGGCGTGCCAGACCGCCTGGAAGCGGTTGTTGACGAAGCTCCCCAGCGCGCTGTCCACCGTCACCTCCAGCTGCTCGGCCCGCCCGGAGAGCTTGCCGACCGGGTAGAAGGAGACCAGCGCGCGGTCGTCCCAGCGGTACATGGTGATGTCCGGACCGGAGGAGTACAGCCGCACCTGGAAGTCGGCCGCGGTGCCCAGCCCCCGCGGGCCGCCGGCCCGCTCGAACGCGCGGTGCAGCCGGGCCACCGTCTCCAGGTTGCGCTCCAGCATCGGCCCCAGCTCGTCGGCGCGTCCCAGTTCCAGGTCGCGCTGTTCGGCGGCCAGGGTGGTGGGGTTGATCAGCAGGACCCTGATGGACACCCCGCGTGCCACGGCCTCGCGCACCATCGTCTCGAAGCGCTGCGCGTACGGCTCGGCCAGCAGGTTGGAGTAGGTGTCCAGGATCCGGATCACGGAGGTCGCCCGGTCGGCGTCGCTCAGGAACTGCGAGTAGTCCAGTTCCGCGTGCTCCCGGACGCCGCTCTGCCCGGCGCGCTCGATGATCGGGGTGATCACGTAGATGGTGAACACGGCCCCGATCAGGTCCGCGGCGGTGTTCAGCGCGAAGTTCGGCCAGTACGGCTCGACGGCGCGGCCGATCCAGCCCAGCAGCAGGATCGCGGCCAGACCGATGACCAGCCCGGTGATCCAGCGCGGGTCCGGACCGTGCCGGGGCAGCCGCAGCGGCGGCCCGAGCCGCCGCGTCAGAGGTATGCGACGCCTGCGCAACCGCTCACGGCCGGCGAGCGCGCGGCGGCGGCGTCGGTCGTCGTCATCTGCGCGTGCCCGGTCCCCGAAAGCCATGGTGCCGAAGGGTACTGGTGATGATCGCTATATCGCCAGATTCCAGCGCGCCGGCCAGTCCTTGCCCCGCAAGGCCGCATCCGTTCCGCCGTCGCAGAACACGACCGATCCGGCCATGAAAGAAGCCTGCTCCGACAACAAGAACGCCACCGCCGCGGCCACCTCCTCCGGGCGTCCGGGGCGTCCGGCCGGGATGGTCTTCTCGAAGGCGGCCATACCGGCGGCGGTGAGCTCGTCGGCGCGGCCAGCCTGGGTCATCGGGGTGTCGATCATGCCGGGCGCGACGGCGTTCAGACGTATACCGTCGGCGATCCAGTCGGCGGCACGGGTGCGGACGTACCAGGCCAGGGCGGCTTTGGTCGCCGGGTAGGCCTGAAGGGACGCGAGCTCGCCGTGGGTGTCGGCCATCGCGCGGGCCCCCGGCTCGTCGCCGGCCAGGCAGGCCTCGGCAACCTCTTCCGGCCAGCCCGGCTGGCAGGTGACCGAGTTCGAGGACGGCAGCACCACCGCGCTGCTCCCGGCCGCCTTCAACGCCGGCCGCAGCCCTTCGAGCAGGGTGATGGCGCCGAAGTAGTTCACCGACACCAGCAGCGAGCCGGTGCGGCCGGCGGCGGGCGCCAGACCCGCGAAGGGGAGCAGGCCGTCCAGGCGGCCGTCACAGAGCTCTGTGATCGATGCCACGGCCTCGGCGCGGCCCTCGGCGGTGCCCAGATCCGCCTGGACGTCCACGCCGGCCAGGTCCACGCCGATGACCCGGTGCCCGTCGTCGGTCAGCCAGGCGGCCAGGGTCGCGCCTATGCCGGAGGCGGCGCCGGTGATGGCTATGGTGGCCATGGCGCGCACTGTATGCCGAACCGGCACACAATGTAAGGGCACCCATCGCCTCTGGCATGTTCGCGGACGCCGTTCTAGGGTCCGCGCCGTGACGACCCCTGCCGATCCAGCGCCCGACGTCCTGGCCCCGGCGACCCTCGGCCCGGTCCGCCTGCGCAACCGCGTGATCAAGTCCGCGACCTTCGAAGGCGCCACCCCGGACGCCCTGGTGAGCGACGACCTCATCGCCTACCACCGCCGCCCCGCGGCAGGCGGCGTCGGCATGACCACGGTCGCCTACCTCGCCGTCTCTCCAGAGGGCCGCACCGAGCGCCGCCAGATCCACTGGCGTCCCGAAGCCGTGCCGGGCCTGCGCACCCTCACCGACGCCGTCCACGCCGAGGGCGCAGCCGTCGCCGCCCAGATCGGGCACGCCGGACCGGTGGCCGACGCCCGCTCCAACCGTGCCACGGCCCTGTCCTGCTCGCCGATGCTGAATCCGGTCAGCTTCCGACGCACCCGCGCCGCGACCGCCGCCGACATCGAGCGGATCATCGCCGACCATGCCCGCGCCGCCCGCCTGGCGATCGAATCAGGGTTCGACTCCGTCGAGATCCACCTCGGCCACAACTACTTCGCCAGCGCCTTCCTGTCCCCGCGCCTGAACAAGCGCGACGACGCCTACGGCGGATCCCTGGCCAACCGCGCCAAAGTCGCCCTGGCCCTGGCGCGCGCCGTCCGCGACGAGGCCGGCGACCGGATCGCGGTGACGGCGAAGCTGAACATGGAGGACGGCTACCCCGGCGGCCTGCGCATCGAGGACAGCCTGCAGGTCGCGCAGTGGCTGCAGCGGGACGGCACCCTCGACGCCCTGGAGCTGACCGCCGGCAGCTCCCTGATGAACCCGATGTACCTGTTCACCGGCGACGTGCCCCTGCGCGAGTTCGCCGCGCAGTTCCCGCCGCTGCCCCGCCTCGGGATCCGCCTGCTCGGCAAGAAGTTCCTGCGCGCCTACCCGTATCAGGACACATATCTGATGGAGCGCGCCCTGCGCTTCCGCGCCGAACTCTCACTGCCGTTGATCCTGCTCGGCGGCATCACCACCCGCGCCACGATGGACCGCGCGATGGCGGCCGGATTCCAGTACGTGGCCATGGCGCGCGCCTTGCTGCGCGAGCCGGATCTGGTGAACCGCATCGCCGCCGATACGACGACCCCCTCGCTGTGCTCGCACTGCAACCGCTGCATGCCCACGATCTATACCGGGACCCGGTGTCCTGAGATACCTTGAGAACCCTCTCAGAGTTCTTACGTTCCGGGGGGAACCATGCGCGCACGGAACATCACGGTCACCGCGGTGTCGACCTTGGCGGCGATCGCGGGTATGGCGCCGATCGCGGCGCACGCCGCGGCGCCGGTGAACCTGGTCGTCACCACGCCGGACCAGAACTGCTCGGACGCCGACGCCTCCCTGCCGTTCTGCACCGTGGCCGCGGCGCTGGCCTCGCCCTCCCTGGTGCCGGGCAGCACGATCACCGTGGACGGCGACCACGCGGAGAACGTCACCATCACCGTGCCCGGGATCTCGCTGGGCGTCGGGCCGCGCGGCGCCCATCTCACGAGCGTCACCGTCTCCGGTGCCCAGAACGTGACCCTGGCCTCCTTCCGGAGCACGTTCACCGTCGAGGACTCCTCGAACGTGACGCTGCTCGGCGTCCACAGCAGCGGACTGACCGTCAAGGATTCGCAGAACGTCGCGGTGAACGACTACTCGCAGCTGACCGGCGCCGGTACCGCCGGGACGATCACGGACAGCGTGCGCACGTCCATCACGCAGACCATGGTCACCGCCGACGACGCGGGGGGTTCGGCCCCCGGTATCACCGTCACCGGCAGCGGGAGCACGGACACGGCGTTCATCGGCGACCAGTTCCAGGGCGGCGGCTCCGCCCTCGCCCTCACCGGTGGTTCGAGCGGTGCCACCGTCGCCGACGACGAGGTGCGCACCACCGCCGGTCCCGCTTTCGCCGTCACGGGCTCCACCGGGAACGCGATCGTCGGGGACACGGTGCGTGGCGCAGGGCAGGGCGTGGTCGCCACCGGCGGCTCGACCGGCCTGACCATCGCCGACGACATCCTGTTCGGCGAGACCGACGCGCCCGCGAAGGGGTTCCCCGGCCCGATGGTGGTGGTCGACGGCTCCTCCACCGACGGCACCACGATCGGCCACGACGTCGTCGACGCGGTCCAGACCGACGGCTACGCCTCCGTCCTGGCCCAGCCCTCGGCCGCCTCGCAGGTCCTGGGCTCGACCGACCTCGGCGGCCACGTGTCCGCGCAGGGCCCGGCCTACTCCTGGGGCGGAACCGTCTATCAGAACTCTGAGGATCTTCAGCTCCACGCCGGCCAGGGTCAGGCGGACATCAACGCCGACCCGCAGTTCTCCACCGCCGACGGCTTCGGGATCCGGGCGACGTCCCCGGCCGTGGACTCCGCCGACTCCTCGGCGCCCGGATGGCAGAGCACTGACTACTCCGGCGCCGCACGTTTCCTCGACAACCAGGTCCCGACCACCGGTACCGGGCCCACGCCGTATGCCGACCGCGGCGCGGTGGAGTTCCAGGGCGGGCCGACGCTGTCCGCGCTCCTGATCCCGGTCACCCGGCCGAGCCAGACCGGCAGCGGCCTCGACTACGGATTCCAGGTCGACATGTCGGCCACCAAGAGCCCGTTCGCCCCGGTGCAGTCCTACGGCATCGCCGATTCGGCGTCGGAGGTGCCGATCAGTGGCGGCGGATCCAGTCCGACCGGCTACATCTGGTACCCGGGCCTGTCCGGCCTGCGGTCGATCGTGCTCACCGCGACCGACGCCGACGGACACTCCGACCAGATCCACGCCGACGTCTACGTCGGTCCGCGCGGCGGCGCCGTCACCCCGCCGCCGCCGTCGGGCGGTGGTGGTGGCGGCGGTGGTCCCGTCGTCAATCCCCCGTCCGGGACCGTGGGCCAGGCGACGGTCCGTCAGATCGGCGGCAGCGACCGGTATCAGACCTCGCGCATGGTCTCCCAGGCGCAGTGGGCGAACGGTCAGGCCGACGCGGTCGTGCTGGCCCGCGGCGACGCGGCGCCGGACGCGCTGACCGGCGTCCCGCTGGCGGCCAAGGCGCACGGTCCGCTGCTGCTCACCGATCCGGCGAAGCTGGCCGCCGCCGATCGGGCCGAGCTGGACCGCGTGCTCGGCGGACCGGGCAGCCGCAAGACGGTGTACATCCTCGGCGGCACCTCGGCCGTCTCGCCCGGGATCCAGGCGGAGCTGCAGCGGGCCGGGTACACCGTGCGCCGGCTGTCCGGCAGCGACCGCTACGGCACCGCGCTGGCCGTGGCGAACCAGTTCGGGGCGTCCTCCCATGTCATCGTGGCCACCGGCCGCGACTTCCCCGACGCCCTGTCCGCCGGCCCGCTCGGCGCCGTCGAGGACGCACCGATCGTGCTGTCGCAGGACACCGCGATGGACCCGGACACCGCCGCCTTCGTCAAGGCGCACGCCGACGTGGACGCCGTCGGGATGCAGGCCTGGACCGCGACCAGGGCGCTGGCCGGCTCCGGGCACACCGTGACCCCGCTGACCGGGACGGACCGCTATCAGACCGCTGAGTCGGTCGCGAACCAGGTGGCGAAGGACTCCGGCAACGGCGGGCCGGCCGGCGTCGGCGTGGCCAGCGGCCTGACCTTCCCCGACGCGCTGACCGGCGGCGCCTTCGCCGCCAACGCCGGCCTGCCGCTGCTGCTGACGCCGCCGGACACGCTGGCCCCGGAGACCGCACAGGTGCTCGGCGCCTGGTCCCTGCACCTGTCCTCGGTGACCATCTTCGGCGGGCCGAGCGCGGTCGCCCGGCCGGTCGCGAACGCGATCACCTGGGCGGTCGGCGGTAAGTCCGACTACTGAGTTCCACGACCTCCGGCCGAACCACCCGATTGACGTTTCAACCTGCGCCGCGGCCCCGAAACCCGACCCCTCGGGCCCCCACCCCGCCACACCGCACGCTCAGCCTCCCCCGAACGGCGCATGGCGGTTCGCCACCCCCGGCCGGCCTCTGGCCACCATGGCGGAGGTGCCCGTGGCACCAGGCGCCGCTTTAGGGCCCGACGAGATCTCCCGCCGGCGACGGCGCCTCCTGATCCCCCTGAGGGGGAGTAGCCATGTTTTCTCGTCGCATCGCTTCCCGGATCGGTGTGGGACTCGGCGCACTCGCCCTGGCGAGCGCACCGCTCGCGGCCGCCGCGGCCACCTCGGCCGTGCCGGCCAAGGCGGCCCAGGCCACCTGCAGCAACCAGGGCTGCAACGGCAAGGACCCGCAGGCCACCGGCTGTTCCACCACCTTCCAGGCCCGCAGCATCCGCACCGCGGCCATCTGGAGCCACGGCAAGCAGGTCGGCTGGGTCGAGCTCCGCTGGTCGCCCTTCTGCGGCAACAACTGGGCCCGCGTGATCTCCCAGGTCGGCACCGCCAACCTCTCCGCCACCGCCACCCGCGCGGACGGCGCGAAGATGTCGGCCAGCGGCACGGGCACCGTCCTGTGGACCCGGATGATCTTCGGCCGCGACCTCTGCGTCTCAGCGACCGGCACCATCAACGGAGCCACCGCCACCACCTCCTGCGGATGACGGCACACCCCGGAAAGCGCATGATGGATGAAGCCGCGCGGATTGCCCCCGCACAACCGGCTGCAGCACTTGCCCCCCAGAAGCGGGGCGGGCCGCACGACATTGGCGGCCCGCCCCGCACCTTTGTGTCCGGAACCCGGCCCGAGAAGGCCTACGAACCCAGGTGGCGGGTGTCCCCGAGCCGGACGACTTGGCGGTTGTGCCAGAAGTCGTCCTCTCTCAAAGTCGTGATGCTGCCGGACGGTGCGCGAAAGCTCACCGATCCCACAGACTCGAAGGGCATCCGGATCCAGGCCGCGACGACGAACGTCATCGCGAAGCCGTGCGTCACGATGATCTGGTGCTCGCAGTCGCGTCCGAGGATCTGCGCCATGGCCGCATACACGCGGCTCGCGCACTGGCCCCTGGTCTCCGAACCCCGGATCCCCTCATCGTGGTTCATCCGGTCGCCGAGTGCGGGCGCCGGGATGAACCGCTCGTCCAGCCACTGCTGTGGCCTTCCCTCGGCGTCGCCGTAGGATTTCTCCCGCAGCCGGCGGTCCAAGGTGATCTCGACGTCGAACGCGCTCGCGACCTCCATGGCAGCCTGGCTGGCGCGCAGAAGGTCTGAGGAGATCACCTCGACGTCGGCGCCGACGGGGATCTCGGCCCGCAGCGTTCGCGCGATAGCAGCGGCAGCACTCTTTCCGGCGGGTGTCAGCACCGAGTCGTGCCACCCGCCGACAATCTTCTCCACGTGGTGAGTCGCCTCAGGATGGGCGATGACGTAAACGGTACGCACTAGACCAGATCCAGGAGCTCATCCAGCGAACCGATGACCGGTACCCCGTCACGCGCCCCCGCGCCGTCCCGCAGCATCGCGCACCCCTGATACCCCAGCGCGATCGCGGCCGCCACCAGCTCCGGATCGTCGTCCACGAACAGGCACTCGGCCGGGGCGAGCCCGAGGGCGTCGCTGGCGTGGTGGTACATCCGCGGGTCCGGCTTGCTACAGCCGAGCACCGCCGAGATCGCGTAGGCGGCGAAGAAGTCGCCGAGCCCGAGCGCGGCATGCAGGTCCGGCAGGTTCGGCCAGGCGTCGGAGACCACGGCCATCGGGACGCCGCGCGACCGCAGCTCCGTCAGCGTCGTGATCACCTCGGGGAACGTCTCCAGCACCGTGGTCGGCGGAACCTCCTGGACCAACGCCGCCAGCAGATCCGCCGACGCCTCGACGCCGATGTGCGCCAGCATCGCGCGGTGGTAGTCGTCCAGATCCGGTGTCGAGGTCGCGGCCGCCATGAAACGGTCGCCCTCGCGGACCGCCTCGGCCAACTCCTCGTCGGTGACGCGCGGCGCGTGGGCCCTGACCGTCGGCTCGAAGTCGGCACGCGGATGCCACCGGCCGCCGATGGGCCGCATCAGGACGCCGCCGGAATCCAACAAAAGGGCCTGGGGGGTGGAGGAAGTCACAGCCCTGATCGTGTCATAGCTCCAATTGTGTCATAGCCCTGATAGCAGATCGCCGTGCTGCGCCACCTGCTCCAAGGCGCGCTTCGGTCCGAACCTGAGGTCCTCGGGTGCCTTCGCCGCCGCCAACTGCTCCCACGTCACCGGTGTCGACACCGCCGGATGCGGCGTGGCGCGCAGCGAGTACGGCGCGATCGTGGTCTTGGCGTGCGTGTTCTGCGACCAGTCCACGAACACCTTCCCCGGCCGTTCGGCCTTGGACATGGTGGACACCACCAGGTCGCGGTGCGTGCCCTCCAGCGCCCGGGCGATGGTGTGCGCGAGTTCGCGGGCCTGCTCGCCGGTGACGCCGGCCAGCGGCGCGTACAGGTGCAGTCCTTTGGCCCCGGAGGTCTTCGCGCGCAGCTCCAAACCGTGCTCCGACAACAGGTCGCGGGCGGCCAGCGCGACCCGCACGCAGTCCAGCACCGTGGCCGGCGCGCCCGGATCCAGGTCCAGCACCAGCAAGTCGTGGTGCTCCTGGTCGGACACCCGCCACTGCGGGACGTGGAACTCGATCGCCGCCAGGTTCGCCGCCCACATCAGCGAGGACAGGTCCTCGATGAGGACGTACTCGATCTTCTTGCCGGAGCTGGAGGCCGCCAGGTCCGCGGTGCGGATCCAGGACGGCCGGTGCGCCGGGGCGTGTTTGGCGAAGAACCCTGATGTGCCCACGCCGTCCGGGTAGCGGATGAACGTCACCGGCCGGTCGGCCAGATGCGGCAGCATCACCGGCGCGATCCGGGCGTAGTAGTCGAGGATCTCGCCCTTGGTGAAGCCGTCGTCGGGATACAGCACCTTGTCCAGATTCGTCAGCTTCACCGCCCGGCCGTCCACCTCGACGGTCTGCGTGGCCCGCGTGTCAGGGCTCACGGACCACCTCCGCGGCGTCCTTGTCCGGCCGGATCCCCTTGAACACCGGGTGGCGCAGCCGGCCCTTCGACGTCCACTCCCCGAACGTCACCTCGGCCACCACCGCCGGCTCGACCCAGGTGGCCACCCGCGCGTCGGCGGCGTCCACGGCCGTGGCGAACGGGCTCCGGGCCACCGCCAGCTCGGTCAGCGCCTCCAGCAGGACCCTGCGATCGTGCTCGGTGAAGCCGCTGCCCACCTTGCCCACGTACCGCAGCTGCCCGGCCTCGTCGGGGACGCCGAGCAGCAGCGCCCCGACTTCGCGTGGCGGACGGCCGGCGGCGGCGCCCTGGCGCCTCACCGGCGTGAAGCCGCCGATGACCGCGGACTGCGAGGCGGTCAGCTTGATCTTGCGCCACGCCGGCGAGCGCGTTCCGGGCTGGTACGGCGAGTCCAGGCGCTTGGCCACCACGCCCTCCAGCCCGGCGGCGCGCGCGGCGGCCAGCACGTCGGCGACCGGGGTGTCGGGGAACGCCGGCGGGGTCTGCCAGTTCGGCCCGGACAGCTCCAGGGACTCCAGCAGCTGGCGCCGGTCGGTGTAGGGCAGGTCCAAGGTGGAGCGGCCGTCCAGATGCAGCAGGTCGAAGACCAGATAGGAGGCCGGGTTGGTCCGGGACAGCCGGGCGGCCTCGGCCCCGCGGGTGCCGAAGCGGGCCTGCAACGCCCCGAAGCTGACCTGGCCGGCCTCGTCCAGCGCGATGATCTCGCCGTCCAGCAGCAGCTGCGCGCTGCTGACCGTCTTGGCCAGCGCCTTGATCTCCGGGTAGGTCTCGGTGAGGTCGTTGCCGTTGCGCGAGCGCAGCCGGGCCCGGCCGCCCTCGACGCGGCACAGGGCCCTGATGCCGTCCCACTTGAACTCGGTGGCCCAGCCGGCGCCGGTCGGGGCCGTCCCGGGGATCGCGAGCATCGGCCGCAGGTCGTCCGGCACCGCGGCGAAGTCAGGGTCCTGACCCTTCTCGCGGTGGATCATCCAGTCCGGGCCGCCGGTGCGGAACAAGGTGTAGTGCCCGGAAAGACGCTCGCCCGTCAGTTCGACCTTGATCTCGTCGTCGGTCCACTTCTCCGGCGTGTAGGTGCCGCGGTCGTAGGTGGCGACGGTCCCGGCGCCGTACTCGCCGGCCGGGATGCGTCCGGTGAAGTCGGCGTATTCGACCGGATGGTCCTCGGTGCGCACGGCGCGGTGGTTGCGCCGGGGATCGGTGGGGACGCCCTTCGGCAACGCCCAGGAGACCAGGACGCCGTCGTGCTCCAGACGGAAGTCCCAATGCAGTGCGGTGGCCCGGTGCTCCTGCACCACGAAGATCGGCTGCTTGCCCCGGCGCCGCTTCTTCGGCGCGTCCTGCGGGACCGGCTCCGGGGTGCGCGCGGCGTCACGCTTGGCGCGGTATTCGCGCAGCCGGTCCGGGTCCACCGCTCCATGACATCCCGCGCCCGGCCGGAGTGCGAGTCCGGATGATCCGAATTAGCGTCGGGGCATGCGGGCGATCTGGAGTGGAGTCATCTCCTTCGGCATGGTGACGGTGCCGGTGAAGATGTTCGGCGCGACCGAGGAGAAGCGGGTCGCCTTCCACCAGGTGCACGCCGCCGACGGCGGCCGGGTGCGGCAGAAGCGGGTGTGCGAGCTGGACGGCGAGGAGGTGTCGCTGTCCGACGTGGCCAAGGGCTACCAGCTGCCCGACGGGGACGTGGTGGTGCTCACGTCCAAGGACTTCGAGGGGCTGCCGGAGGCGATCGCCAAGACCATCTCGGTCGAGGCGTTCGTGCCGGAGGAGCAGATCGATCCGATCATGTATTCGAAGTCCTACTACCTGGCGCCGGACAAGCTGGGCGTGCGCCCCTACGCGCTGCTGCGCGACGCGATGGAGGCCTCCGGCCGGGTGGCGGTGGTGCGGTTCGCGATGCGCGAGCGCGAGAGCTTGGCGGCGCTGCGCGTGCGCGACGACGTGCTGACCCTGGAGACCATGCTGTGGGCCGACGAGGTCCGCAAGCCCGACTTCGACTTCCTGGACAGCGCCTCAAGCACGGTCGAACCCAAGGCCGCGGAACTGAAGATGGCGAAACTGCTGATCGACTCCCTCAGCACCGACTTCGACCCCGAGGCCTACCAGGACAACTACCGCGAGGCGCTGGAGGAGGTCATCGAGGCCAAGGTCGCCGGCCGCGAGGTCGTCACGCCGCCGGCCCCGGCCGAGGGCGGCGCGCAGGTGATCGACCTGATGGCGGCGCTGAAGGCGAGCGTGGAGGCGGCGAAGAAGACGCGCGGGGGCCAGGCCGAGGCCGAGGCGGAGGCGCAGGAGAGCAAGCCGGCCGCGAAGAAGACCGCGGCGAAGAAGACGGCCGCCTCCAAGACAACGGCCAAGACAACGGCCAAGACAACGGCCAAGACCACGGCCAAGACCGAGGCCAAGACCACGGCATCGAAAAAGTCCGCCGGGTCGGCGTCGAAGAGCTCTGCGACACCGACCCGGGCGGCCAAGGGCGCGCGCGGTACGGGCAAGACCGCGGACCTGCATAAGCCGGCGCGCAAGAAGCCGGCTACGAAGTCGACGTCGACGCGGCGGAGCGCCTGAATTCGTGATTGGGGCAAAGGCGTTTTACAGATCGTTGATGATCCGGCGCAGGATTCCGCCGACGACGAGGTAGAACACTGCCGCAATGCCGTAGTTCAGCGTGATGTTCAGGTCGTGGCTGTCCGGGGTGAACAGGTTCAGGAACCACGTCGCGAACCACGCGGCCCAGTCGCCGTCCGTGCTCACGATGTCGTTGCCGTTGTTGGCGTTCAACAGCACGAAGATGATGTGCGCGATGATGATGATGGCGATGATGACGGCCACCAGGAAGACGAGATCCCCGGGCGCGCGTCTGTGATAGAACCGTGTGCGGGTCTCTGTGCTCACGAGTGAGATCCTCTCTCTACGGCTATCCCCGTTCTCGGTAGTAGGCCGGCCATCGCCCTCATAACCCATTCCGTCAAACCGAAACGGTCTGATTTTCGAGCCGTGCGACGGCTCCGCCGCCACAGCCCGCGGCGCCGGAGCCAGGCTGATCCAGCGGGTTTGTGTCGCGGCCTCGGAACCGGATACAAGCTTCGGATGCGACGGAAAACGGAGAGCCGCCTCGAGCGGCGCCTCAGCGCGGGGAAGGCGTCTGCGAGCGCGGGCTCCGCGAAGGCTTCAGGGGACTCGGCCAAGGCTTCTGGGGGCTCCAGCCAGACTGCTACGAGTAAGACCTCCAAGGTGGTGGTGGAGGCCGAGAAGGCTGAGAAGACCGAGGACCAGAGCCTTGATCAGTCCGTGCAGCTGTCCGCCCGGAACTGGTTCGCGGTGCTCAAGCGCTCGGCGATAGCGGCGCACACCGACGAACTGGTGGACCGGGCCGCGGCCTTGACGTACTACGGCTTCCTGGCCGTTTTCCCCACGCTGCTGCTGGCGATATCCGTGCTCGGCCTGCTCGGCGACTCCGCCGTCAACACGGTGCTGAACAACGTGCAGAAGCTCGCGCCCGGGTCGGTGCACGACGTCCTGCGCACCGCCATCACGCAGGTGCGGGCCAGTCGCAGTACCGGCGGGACGCTGGCGGTGGCCGGAGTGGTCGGAGCCCTGTGGTCGGCCTCGGGCTACGTGGGCGCCTTCATCCGGGCCTCGAACACGGTGTACCGGGTCCGGGAGAAGCGGCCGATGTGGAAGACCACACCGCTGCGCATAGGCCTGACGATGCTGATGATGATCACGTCCATGGTCAGCGTCATCATCGTGGTGTTCACCGGCCCGCTGGCCGACCGCACCACCGAGATCCTGGGGCTGGGGAACACCGCCCTGACGATCTGGTCGATCGTGAAGTGGCCGGTGCTGGTGCTGCTGGTGGCCGCGATGATCGTGCTGCTGTTCTGGGCCGCGCCGAAGGTGCACACCGACGGCCGCCGCTTCCGCTGGGTCACGCCGGGCAGCGTGCTGGCCGTGGTGCTGTGGCTGGTGCTGTCCACCGGGTTCGCCACGTACATCGCGAACTTCGCCTCGTACAACAAGACCTACGGCACGGTCGCCGGAGTGATCGTGTTCCTGCTGTGGCTGTGGCTGTCGAACCTGGCCATCCTGCTCGGGCTGGAGTTCGACGTCGAGGTGGTCCGCGAGCGCGCGACGGTGGCCGACGGCCGGCCGTGAGCAGGCCGCCGGGCCGTTCCGGTTCCGCTACGGCACGACCACCAGCCGGCCCAGGTTCTCCCCGGCGGCCAGCCGCGTCAGGCCGGCCGGGGCTTCCTCGAAGGACAGCCGCGCGCCGACCAGGGTCTTGATCGTGCCGGCGTCGGCCAGCCGGGTCAGCTCGCGGTGGCACTCGGCCACCGCCTGAGGGTCCTTGGCCCGGTACAGACCCCAGTGCAGGCCCAGGATCGAGTAGTTCTTGACCAGGGCGTGGTTCAGCGCCGGGGCCGGGATGGTGCCGCCGGCGAACCCGACCACCACGATGCGCCCCTCGAAGGCGACGCACTTGGTCGAGCCCTGATAAGCCTGCCCGCCGACCGGGTCGTACACGACGTCCGCCCCGCGCCCGCCGGTGGCCTCCTTGACGACGCCGACGAAGTCCTCGGCCAGCCGGTCCACCACCACATCGGCCCCCAGCGCCCGCGCCGCCTCGGCCTTGGCCGGCCCGCCGACCACCGCGATCACCCGCGCTCCGGCGGCCTTGCCCAACTGCACCGCCGCACTGCCGACCCCGCCGGCCGCGGCATGCACCAGCAACGTCTCCCCGGCCCGCAACCCGGCCCGCCGGTGCAACCCGAACCACCCGGTCTGATAGGCCAGCAGGAACCCCGCGGCCTCGGCATCGTCCAGCGAATCAGGCGCCGGATACATGGAGTCGGCCTCCATGAGCGCGTACTCGGCCAGCGCACCGCCCGGCAGCACCGGCGACCCCACGACCCGCGCCCCGGTCTCCACCACCTCGCCGCACAACTCCACCCCCGGCGTATAGGGCAAAGGCGGCTGCACCTGGTACTGCCCCCGGCACATGAGCACGTCGGGAAAATTCAGGGCCGCACCCCGAACCCGCACCAGCACCTGCCCCGCACCGGCCTCAGGCGCCGGCACCTCGACCGCACGCAACACATCGGCGGGCTCGCCGTGTCTGGTGACCTGCCAAGCTCTCAACGCGGTGGCCTCTCGCTCGTTCCGGCTCGTCCGCCCGATGCTCTCACCCGGCGCGGGCGATCACCAGCGCCACCGCGGCATCGAGGTCGCCGGGCGGATGGTTCGGATCAGCGGCCCGCTCATCGCGAGCCCACGCCATGACGCCGGCGTCCAGGACGATCGCCGCCGGACGATGGGAGAGCAGCGCGGGCAGCAGCTCGGCGGCGGCCCGCGACAGCTCCGAGCCGTCCTGGGAGACCTGGGCCAGGATGAGCGCGGACATCGCCCAGTCCTGGGCCGGCGTGCCCTCGCGTGTGTTCGACCAGTCGATGACGACGGGACCGTCAGCGGCGCGGATGACGTTCAGGGGATGCAGGTCGAGGTGCAGGATCGCCGTTCCCGTTCCCGTTCCCGGACCCGCGGCGCCGCGCGGCGGCACGGCGTGCAGCCGCACGAGCAACTCGGCGAGCGTCGCCCCGACCTCGGCGACACCGATCTGCCCGGCCAGCACCGCGTCCAGCAACGTCGGCCCCTCGACCCGCCGCATGACGAGGTCTGCCGGTGTGTCGGCGGGCGCGGGGTGGATCTCCGGCACCGGATAGCCGTGCGCGTGCAGATGGGCCATGACCGCGGCCTCCCCGGCCTGAGAGCGGCCGTCGCGGTTGCGGCGCAGGACCCAGTTCTCGTTGAGAGCGTAGACGTCCGCGTCGCGTCCGGACCCGATGAGTTCGCCGAGCTGCATGGTCGAACACATTAATGCCCGGCCCCGCCGCTCTGGGGCTGGCTAACCTTGGGCGCTGTGACCAAGTTCTACGGCATCATTTGCGTCGCGGGCAGTGCCTCGAAAGAGGCCATGATGGCGCTGGTTTCGGATCAGGTTTCCGCCTTCGACATGAACAAGGTCGATGACGGTGAGTGGGACTGGTGGGAGCTGCCCACGCCGGGTTATCCCTCCTTCGCAGTGAAGCCTGAGTTCGTCGGGGATCCGCGGCTTGTGCCAGTCGGCGATCAGCCCGGACGCTGCTTCGGCGGGCCGGTGTCCGCGATCGATCTGGATGCCTTCCGCCTCGCCGCTGCCGAGTCCGCCGGCTTGTGGCAGGCCTGGCACTCCACGCCTGGCGCGTCGTCCGTCGTGCCGCTCGGTCATTTCTTGGACAAGGCTTTGAGCGGTGCCGGTTACACGGCTCGGGAGGCTCGCGCGGACTACGCTTCTCAGGCGCCGGTTCGTGAATACCTCGGGCCGGGCAGGAAAATCCTGCACCCGTTTGAGGATCCTGTTTATATCTTCCGTGGAACGATTGATGATTACCTGAAGCGGGAGGCGGCGCGTCTGCTGCGATGCGGTGCCTTTGTCACGGAGGGCGGGGAATGGCTGGACGATTCCTCCTTCGGCGGTTCGCTCGACGACTTCTCTGTTTTCGCTTTGAATCATTTGCGCCAGGCCTCGGATGACGTGTCTGTGATGTATTTGCACTTTCATTGCTGAACGGCCATCGAAGCTGGTGCGGGCCCGGCCTCGGCGAGGACATCGCCGGGGACGGGCCGCTTTTGTCATCGGCGAAGTCCGGCTGAACCAGCCGCATGGGCATCACCGGCCACCACGGCCACATCATCACCGTCTCGCGCGCCACCTGAGACCGGGCCCCGTCGACTACAACTGGTAGTCGCACCCCCTGCGATCCGCCAGGAAGCCGCTCACCAGTTGACACACTCGAACAGAACTTCGAATATGGCCGAGTGGCACTGATCGCGCATACGTTCGACGACGACACGGACCGCGCGGCGGCCGTGGCGCGGTTGCGAGTGCTGGTCGGCGGGGATGCGGCGGTCTCGGAGACGCCGCAGGCCAGGGGTGCGAGCGCAGAGGCGAGCGCCGGCGCGGGCGCTGCGGACGTGCCCGTGCTCGCCGCGCTGCGCACCCTGGTGCCCGGCGGTGTGCTGCGGCGTGGGGCGACGGTGGCGGTGGGGGACCGGGTGCGGCCGGGGAGCGACGCGCCGAGTTATCTGGCGTTGGCGTTGGCGGCGGGGGCGTCGGCCGGCGGGGCGTGGTGCGGGGTGGTGGGGTTGCCCGCGTTCGGGATCGCGGCGGCCTCGGGGATGGGTGCGGATCTCAGCCGGTTTCTGATGCTGGACGAGCCCGGCGAGCGGTGGGCCGAGGCGGTGGCGGTGCTGGCCGGTGCGGTGGACCTGGTTCTGGTACGTCCGCCGCGCCGTCCTGCCGGGGAGCATGTGCGGCGTATCGGGGCCCGCATTCGGCGGACGGCGCGGCAGCGCGGCGCGGTGCTGGTCGTGGCCGGCGAGTGGCCGGGGGCCGATCTGCGGTTGCGGCTGACCGAGGCGGCCTGGTCCGGGCTCGGGGAGGGCACCGGCCATCTGACCGGGCGCCGGGTCACGATCGCCGCCGCCGGCCGGGGTGCCGCCGCCCGCGAGCGCAGCGCCCGGCTCTGGCTGCCCGCCGCCGACGGTGCGGTGCGCGAGTGGGCCGCCGAGACGGACGCGCCGATGCTCCCGGGGCAGAGCGCCGAGCGGTTCGGGGTGTCGGCGGAGATCCGGGACGGTGGTGAGGTCGTGCGGTTGTGGAGTGCGTAGGCAGGCAGGGCCGCCCCTGCCCCGGATCCGAACTCGCCGCCTGAGCTAACACCAGAGCTAACACCAGAGCCTGAATCCCAACCACCGCCTAGGAAAGGCACCACCCGTGTCCGCGCATCCCACCATCCCCGACCGGGCGCTGGCCGTGTGGTGCCCGGACTGGCCGGTGGTGGCGGTGGGCGCCGACCCGGACACCGCGGCGGCCGTGGTCGTCAAGGGCACGATCATGGCCTGCTCCTCGGCGGCGCGCGCCGAGGGTGTCCGGCGCGGACAGCGGACCCGGGACGCGCAGCGCCTCGCCCCGGAGCTGATCCTGCACGCCCGCGACGAGGCCGCCGAGGCGCGGGCCTTCGAGCCGGTGCTGGCGGTGCTGGCCGACTTCACCCCGCGCTTCGAGGTGGTGCGCCCGGGGCTGGCGGCGCTGCCGATGGACGGCCCCGCGCGCTACTTCGGCGGCGAGGACCTGGTGGTGCGGGCGATCCGGGACCGGATCGGGGAGACCGGAGTCGGTGCCGGGGTCGGGGTGGCCGACGGGGTGTTCGCCGCGTCGTTGGCCGCCCGCAGCGACACGCGGGTGGTGCCGGGTCGGACCGCGGAGTTCCTGGCGTCCTTCCCGACCTCGGTGCTGGAGCTGCCGGAGCTGGTCGAGCCGCTGTCCCGGCTGGGGGTCCAGACGCTGGGCCGGCTGGCCGAGCTGCCCGCGGACGCCATGACCGGCCGGTTCGGCGCGGCCGGGGTGGCGGCGCACCGCCTGGCCCGGGGCCTGGACGCCCAGCCGCCGGCCCCGCTGCGTCAGGGCCCTGATCTGTCCGTCGAGGCGGTCTTCGACCCGCCGGCGGACGGCTCGGAGCGGATCGTGTTCGCCGCCAAGGCGCTCGCCGACGAGCTGCACACGGTGCTCGCCCAGGCTGGCGTGGCCGGGGTGCGGGTGGCGGTGGAGATTCACGGCGCCGCCGGCCCCGGCGCCGAGCCCGAGGTCTCCTACCGGCTGTGGCGGCACGAGGGGCTGCTGTCCAGCACGGCGGTCGCCGAGCGGGTGCGCTGGCAGCTGTCCGGGTGGCAGGCCGTTCTGCAGGCGGACCATCAGATCTCTGATACCGCAGCCGACGGTCCGCTCGGAGCCGGAGCCGGAGCCGGAGCCGCAGCCGCACCGGGAGCCGGAGCCGCAGCCGCAACCGGAGCCCAAGCCGAGGCCGAAGCCCCCCACGCCGACCGCGGCATCACCCGCCTGCGCCTCATCCCCGACCACCTCGTCCCGGCCCGCGGCGTCCAGCCGGGCCTGTGGGGCGCCGACGAGGCTCCGGACCGCATCGCCCGCGCCGCCGAGCGCCTGCAGGCGATGTACGGCCCGAACGCCGTCACCCTCCCGGCCGACGCCGGCGGTCGTACCCCCGCCGACCAGGGCGTCCGTACTCCCTACGGGGACCTGCCGCCGCAGGCTCCCGAGCCCGCGCCCTGGCCCGCCGCCCTGCCCGCGCCCGCCCCCGCCGACGTCCCGCGCGCGCCGCGTCCGGCCGAGGTCACCGACGCCGCCGGCCGCGCGGTCGGTGTCTCCGGGCGTCTGCGGATCACCGCGGACCCTGCGGAGCTGGCGCTGCCCGAGACCGGCGAGCGACTCAGGATCCTGTCCTGGGCCGGCCCCTGGCCGCTGGCCGAGCGGTGGTGGGAGCCGGCGGCGGCCGTGCGCCGGGCCCGGTTCCAGGCCGTCACCGACGACGGCCGGGCCTGGCTGCTGGCCGTGCAGGACGGCCGCTGGTCCGTCGAGGCGGTGTACGACTGATGGGCACCTTCAACCCGGTCATCCGCTGGCGCGAGCTGGAGAAGCGCCTCACCTGGGGCCGCTACGGCGAGGCCGAGCAGGCCGCGCCGGAAACGGCGCCGACCCAGCAGGCGCCCGCGCCCCGCCGCAGCGCCAAGCTCGACCCGCCCTACGCCGAGCTGCACGCGCACTCCCACTTCTCCTTCCTCGACGGCGCCTCCAGCCCCGCCGAGCTGGTCGCCGAGGCCGCCCGGCTGGGCCTGCACGGCCTGGCCGTCACCGACCACGACGGCTTCGCCGGCGCCATGCAGTACAAGCAGGCCGCCGAGGACGCCGAGCTGGCCACCGTCTTCGGCGCCGAGCTGTCGCTGGAGCTGACCGCGGCGCGCACCGGCGTCACCGATCCGGCGGGCAGCCACCTGCTGGTGCTGGCCCGCCGCGCCGAGGGCTACCGGCGGTTGTCGGCGGCCATCGGCAAGGCGCAGCTGGCCGGCCAGGAGAAGGGCCGCCCGGTCTACGCCCTGGAGGACCTGGCCGAGGCCGCCGCCGACGGGGACTGGACCATCCTGACCGGCTGCCGCAAGGGCACCGTCCGCCAGGCCCTGGAGCGCCACGGCCTCACCGAGGCGGGTTTCCAGGCCGCCGACACCGAACTCAGGAAGCTGATGGACTCCTTCGGCCCTCGCAATGTCCTGATCGAGCTCACCGACCACGACCAGCCCCTGGACGACGCCCGCAACCGCCTGCTGGCCCGGCTGGCCGCCCGCCACGGGGTGCCGACCGTGGCCACCGGCAACGTCCACTACGCCCGCCCCGCCGACTACCGCCTGCACACCGCGATGGCCGCGCTGCGGGCCCGCCGCACCCTGGCCGAGATGGACGGCTGGCTGCCCGGCGCGCCCACCGCCTACCTGCGCAGCGGCGCCGAGATGCTCGCGCGCTTCCCGGTGCGCGAGTTCGGCCCCGCCGTGACCCGCAGCGCCGAGCTGGCCGCCGACCACGCCTTCGACTTCGACACCGTCAAGCCCAAGCTCCCGGACTATCCGGTCCCGCCCGGCCACACCGAGGCCAGCTGGCTCAGACACCTGACATACCTCGGCGCGGCCGAGCGCTACGGCCCCGAGAGCGAGAATCCCAAGGCCTACCAGCAGATCGCCTATGAGCTCGACGTCATCGAGGAGCTCACCTTCCCCGGCTACTTCCTCATCGTCTACGACATCGCAGAGTTCTGCCGCGCCCGCGGCATCCTGGCCCAGGGCCGCGGCTCGGCCGCCAACAGCGCGGTCTGCTTCGCCCTGGGCATCACCAGCGTCGACTCGGTCCGGCACGGCCTGGTCTTCGAGCGCTTCCTGTCCCCGGTGCGCGACGGCCCGCCGGACATCGACGTCGACATCGAGGCCGGGCGCCGGGAGGACGTGATCCAGCACGTCTACGCCAAGTACGGACGCGACCGCGCGGCCATGGTCTGCAACGTGATCACCTACCGGGCACGGCTGGCGCTACGCGATTCGGCGCGCGTCCTGGGCTACTCCCCGGGCACCGTGGACGCCTGGGCCGGCAGCATCGGGCCGCACGAGGGCGTCCCGGCGGCTGGCGAGGACGTGCCCGAGCAAGTCCTGGAACTGGCCGGGCAGCTCCAGCGCCGGCCCCGGCACCTGGGCATCCACAACGGCGGCATGGTGATCGTGGACCGGCCGCTGGCGCAGGTGGTGCCGATCGAGTGGGCCCGCCGCGAGGGCCGCACCGTCCTGCAGTGGGACAAGGACGACTGCGCGGCCGCCGGACTGGTGAAGTTCGACCTGCTGGGCCTGGGCATGCTCGGCGCGATCCACGACGCGCTGGAGCTGATCGCCGAGCACCACGGCACCCGCCTGGGCCTGCACGACCTGCCGCAGGACGGGGACCCCGAGGCCGAGGCGGTCTACGAGATGATCCAGGACGCCGACACCGTCGGGGTGTTCCAGATCGAGTCGCGGGCCCAGATGTCCACGCTGCCCCGGCTGAAGCCCCGCACCTTCTACGACCTCGTGGTCGAGGTGGCGCTGATCCGCCCCGGGCCCATCCAGGGCGGCGCGGTGCACCCGTATCTGCGCCGGCGCAACGGCGACGAGGAGATCACCTACCCGCACGAGACGCTGGAGCCGGTGCTGCGGCGCACGCTGGGGGTCGTGCTGTTCCAGGAGCAGGCGATGCAGATGGCGATCGCGGCGGCCGGGTTCAGCGCCGCCGAGGCCGACCGGCTGAGGCAGGCCATGGGTTCCAAGCGCTCGCCGGAGCGGATGGCCGAGCTCAAGGAGCGGCTGATGGCCGGGATGGCCGAGCGCGGCATCACGCCGGAGGTCGCCGAGGACATCTACCACAAGCTGCACGCCTTCTCAGGGTACGGATTCCCCGAGTCGCACTCGGTGTCGATGGCCTACATCGTGTGGTGCAGCTGCTACCTGAAGCGCTACTACCCGGCCGCGTTCACCGCCGCGCTGCTGAACAACCAGCCGATGGGCTTCTACAGCCCCGGATCGCTGGTCACGGACGTCCGGCGGCACGGGGTGCAGGTCAAGCGGGTCGACGTGAACGCCTCCGGGGCCAAGGCCACATTGCAGAGCCCTGACAATGCCTACCGGCCGCGGCACCGGCACGCCTCGCCGATCGCGCAGCCGGCGATCCGCCAGGGCCTGAGCAGCGTGCGCGGCCTGGGGGACGACGAGGCCGAGGCGGTGGTCGCCGAGCGCGTGGCCGCGGGTGCGTTCGCGGACCTGGAGGACTTCATCGTGCGCACCGGCCTGTCCCGCCCGACGCTGGAGGCGCTGGCCACCGGCGGGGCCTTCGGGTGCTTCGGCCTGGACCGCCGCGAGGCGCTGTGGACGGCCGGGGCGCTGGCCGGCACCACCTCCGGGCACCTGCCGGGCACCGCCCCGGGCACGACCGTCCCGGAACTGGACCCGCTCACCCCGGTGGAGGTCACCCTGGCCGACCTGTGGGCCACCGGCACCAGCCCGGAGGACCACCCGATCGGCCACCTGCGGGCCCGTCTGGCGCTGCGCGGCGTGACCCCGGCCGCCGAACTGCGGACGGTGCGCAACCGCAGCCTGGTCCGGGTCGCGGGGCTGGTGACGCACCGCCAGCGGCCCCCGACCGCGCACGGCACGTGCTTCCTGAGCATGGAGGACGAGACCGGGCTGATCAACGTGATCTGCCCGGCCCCGGTGTGGGAGGCGCAGCGGAAGGTGGCGCTGGGACACGGGGCGCTGCTGGTCCACGGGACGCTGGAGCGCAGCGATGGCGCGGTGAACGTGCTGGCCGGGCGGATCGAGCCTTTGCGGGCGGGGGTTTCGCGCAAGGCGAGGGATTTCCGGTGAGGACGGTCACGCCAGCGTCGGGACGACGTCCAACGCGATCCCGAACAGTTCCTGATAGGCCGCCAGGACAGCGGCGTCATCCTTGAGCACCCTTTCGCGCCGGCCGTCGGCATCCGTCGTGATGAGCTTGCGGCCGTTCACCGTCACCCGGCCGCCGTCCGGCGTCGGCAGCGAACACATCAGCATCTGCCGGAACAACGACTGCGGCGAGGTGACCTGCCACCACCGCCCCATCTCGAAGTCCGCCAGCGCCAGGGTGCGCGGATCCACGCGGTACGCCGGCGAGCCGTCGAGCAGCACGTCGAGCAGACCGTCAGCGGTCTCGAGGATCTGGAACGTCCCGAACGGATCGCTCTGCTCCCCGCGCTCGGCATACCGCAGCGGCAGCGCGCTGTGCTTGCCGAACCCGACATCGGCGAGCCACACCCCGCCAGTCGCATCGGTGACCCGCAACGCCAGGTGGTCCAGCGGCCTGCTGGTGAAGGCCGCGAGCGTCGCAGAGTACGTACGCGCCGACAAACGCTCCACGCCGAACCCGACCGACTCCAGCAACGCCGCGAACAGCCCGTTGAGCTCGTAGCAGAAGCCGCCGCGCCGGCGCGCGACGACCTTGTCCATCAGGGTGCTGAGATCCAGCGAGATCTCCTCGCCGGGCAGGTGGATGCTCAGGTTCTCGAAGGGGACGGTCGTCACGTGCGCGCGGTGCAGCATGTTCAGGGTGTCGATGTCCGGCTTCAAGGGGCCGGCCACGCCTATGCGGTCGAGGTAGGCGGCGATCTGATCAGCGGTCAGCTGCGGCATGGCTCTTTTCTATCCTGTCCCGCGCATCCCGATAAGCGACCTCGAACGCCTCCTCCGCGCTCACCGCCACATCCGGCTCCACGCCCACGCCCTCCCAGTTCGTCCCGGTGACCGGGTTGATCGAGCGGGCATTCGGGATGGAGACCACCACGTGCGGGGTCAGCACATGGAACTCGGTGGGGTGCGCGCCGCCGCGGGTCGTCTCGCCGATCAGCGTGGCCCGCTTCTGGGTCTTCAGGTTGTAGGCGAACTCCTCGCCGCCGGAGAAGGTCGTCCCGCTGGTGAGGATGTAGACGGGGCGGTCGAGGTAGCGGCGGCCGTCGACGTGGGCCAGGGTCCAGTACTGGCGGGTACCGTCCTTGACGCGGGAGTAGATGTTGTTGAGGTGGGTGTCGTCGTCCGGGAACAGGTAGCTGCACCACAGTTGGACGCCGTTCGGCGCGCCGCCGCGGTTCGCGCGCAGGTCGATGATCAGCGCCTCGGTGTTCACGACCAGTTCCATGGCCGCGGCGATCGCCGGGGCGCCGACCGAGGCGTCGGTCACCAAGGTCAGGTCCAGATAGCCGATGTTCCCCTCAAGCCGCTCGACGCGCCGGATGCCGTGGTTCTCGGCCACTATCAGAGCGTTGAAGAGGGCATCGCTGTCCGACTCGTCGAGGTCCTGGGGCTCCTCGCTCCAGATCAGGCGCAGGTGCTTGTCGGCGCAGTGCTCGAAGAAGATCTCGGTGACCCGGGTGCACAGGGCCGGACCGTCCAGGGCGTCGAAGTCGCCCGCCGACAGGGCCGCGGTGAGGGCGTCGGTGGCCAGGGCCGCTTTGTCCGGGAATATGTACTCGTCGGTGAGCCGCCTGGCTGCGGCCTCGATAATCTCCGGGGTCTGCATGGCGGGAACCTACAGCAGGCGCCGTGCACTGCGGAGTGTGCAGCGCGAGCCAGGAGTCACAGTCGTAACGGACTAGTGACCCCTACCGGAGATATGAGAGCATGCCAAGCGTAGGCAACCCCTGCCCCGGACGCGGCTAAAGATTTCGTTCGGCCGTTTCGACACAAGGATCTCCCTTGGGCTACCTCGCTCTGCTTCGCCTACCCTTCATCACCCGCCTGCTCACCGGCTCCCTGGTCGGGCGCCTCCCCGGCGGCATGTCCATCCTCATGATCCCGCTGGCCCTGCGCCGCTCCGGTATGGACTACGGCTTCGTCGGCATCGCCTCGGGCACCCTGGCCGTCTCCACCGCGATCGGCGGCCCGGTCCTGGGCCGCCTCGTGGACCGGGTCGGGCAGGTCAAGGTGCTGGTTCCCGCAGCCGCCGCCTCCGGTGTCGGCTTCGCCATCCTCGCGCTCGCGCCGGGTAATCGGCCGACGGTGCTGCTCGGCGTGGTGCTGGCCGGGGCTGCCGCGCCGCCGTTGGAGCCGTGCATCCGCATCCTGTGGCCGAAGCTGGTGCCGGCCGAGGGCCTGGCCTCGGCGTACTCGCTGGACTCCGCGGCGCAGGAGCTGATCTTCGTCTCCGGGCCGCTGGTCGTGGCCGGGTGCGTGGCCTGGGCCTCGCCGGTGGCGGCGCTGTGGCTGGGCGCGGCGCTCGGCGCGGTCGGGGTGCTGGTGGTCGCCACCACCAAGCCGGTGCGCGGCTGGCGCCCGGAGCCGCGCGAGGCGCACTGGCTCGGCCCGCTGCGCAGTCCCGGCCTGGTGGTGCTGCTGACCTCGCTGATGGGCCTGGGCATCGCCATCGGCACGCTGAACGTCGTCCTGGTCGACTACGCCGAGCACCACAAGTTCCCCGGCGGCGCGGGCACCTTGATGGCCATCAACGCCTTCGGCTCGCTGATCGGGGCGCTGGTCTACGGCGCGCGCAAGTGGCGCGGCTCGCCGACCGGCCACCTGCTGGCGCTGCGCGTCGGCCTCGGCGCCGCCTACGCGCTGCTGCTCCTGGTCCCGGCACCGCCGTTGATGGTGGCCATCATGGTGGTCTCCGGCGTCTGTTTCGCGCCCTCGCTGACCGTGCTGTTCATGCTCACCGGCGAATACGCCCCGGCCGGCACCGCCACCGAGGCCTTCGCCTGGCTGATCACGCTGTTCAACGTCGGCGCCGCGGCCGGCGCGGCGATCAGCGGCTTCGTCATCGCCCACGCCGGACTGTCCCCGGCGGCCGCTACCGCCGTCGCCGGCATCGCGGCGGCCGTCCTCATCCAGCTGGCCGGACGTCGCTACCTGCACCAGAGCGCGCCCGCGGAAACTCCGGTGTACGCCTGACGAAACTGCATGGCGGGCGGCGTCGGCCCGACGGCAGGATCACCAAGCATGGAACACCTGCTCTGGTACGACGCCCCCGCCACCGACTGGGAACGTGAAGCGCTGCCGATCGGCGACGGCCGGATCGGCGCGATGGTCTTCGGCGGGGTCGCGGCCGAGCGCGTCCAGTTCACCGAGAAGACGTTGTGGACCGGGGGACCGGGGCACCCCGGCTACGACCACGGCGACTGGCGCGCGCCACGGCCCGGCGCCCTGGAGGAGGTGCGGCGGCGGATCGAGGAGGAGGGCTGGCTGCCGCAGCAGACGGTCACCGAGCTGCTCGGCCAGCCCAAGACCGCGTTCGGCAACTTCCAGAACTACGGCGACCTCATTATCGAGTTCCCGAAGCTGGATCAAGCGGGCATTCAAGGCTATCGCCGCACTCTCGACATCTCCGACGCCATCGCCGGCGTCACCTTCGAAGCAGCCGGCGTCCGCCACACCCGCGAGTACTTCGTCAGCAACCCGGCGGGCGTCCTGGTCGGCCTGCTGAGCGCCGACTGCCCCGGCGCGCTGGACTGCGTCCTGCGCTACGAACCCGGCATCGAGGGCACCCGCGTCACCGCCGAGGACGCCACGATCACCATCACCGGCGCCCTCGGCGACAACGGTCTGCGCCACGCCGCCCGGATCACGGCCATCCCCGAAGGCGGCCGCCTCACCGCGGACCGGGGGCGCCTGACGGTCGAAGGCGCCGACCGCCTCGTCATCCTGCTGGCCGCCGCGACCGACTACGCGAGCACCTATCCGGCCTACCGCAACGGGATCGACCCCGCAGGCCCGGTCGCCGAAGCCGTCGCCAAAGCCGCGGCCCGCACCTACGAGGACCTTCGCGCCGCGCACATCGCCGACCACAGCGCCCTGTTCGATCGCGTCGTCCTGGACCTCGGCGGAGCCCTGCCGGAGGACGTCCCCACCGACCGCCTCCTGGCCGCCTACGGCACCGCCGACTCCACCCCCGCCACCGACCGGGCCCTGGAGCAGCTGTTCTTCGACCACGGCCGCTACCTCCTCATCGCCTCCTCCCGCCCCGGGAACCTGCTGCCGGCCAACCTGCAAGGCGTGTGGAACGCCTCGCCGACCCCGCCGTGGTCCGGCGACTACCACGTCAACATCAACCTGCAGATGAACTACTGGCTGGCCGAACCGTGCGCGCTGGGGGAGTGCGCCGAGCCGCTGTTCGACTTCATCGACGCGCTGCGGGCACCGGGGCGGGTGTCGGCGCGCGAGATGTTCGGCACCGAAGGCTGGGTGGTGCACAACGAGACCACCCCCTTCGGCTTCACCGGCGTGCACGACTGGCCCGACGCCTTCTGGTTCCCGGAGGCTGCGGCATGGCTGTGCAGGCACCTGTGGGAGCACTACGCCTTCACCTTGGACGAGGACTTCCTGCGGGAGCGTGCCTATCCGGTGATGAAGGAGGCCGCCGAGTTCTGGCGAGCGAATCTGCGGCGCGATCCCCGGGATGGCACGTTGGTGGCGAACCCGAGCTTCTCGCCGGAACAGGGCGAATACACCGCGGGCGGCGCGATGGCCCAGCAGATCATCCGCGACCTCTTCAAACACACCCCCGGTTTCAGCGCCGATCGGGAGGCCCTGGATTCCGGCCTGCGTATCGGCTCCTGGGGCCAGTTGCAGGAGTGGAAGGAAGACCTCGACGATCCGCGGAACCAGCACCGCCATGTCTCGCAGATGTACGCGCTGCACCCGGGTGCCGACATCGACCCGCTTCACGACGAGGCTCTCGCCGAGGCGGCCCGCACCATCCTGAACGCCCGGGGCGACGGCGGCACCGGCTGGTCCAAGGCCTGGAAGATCAACTTCTGGGCCCGGCTGGGGGACGGCGACCACGCGCACCGCCTGCTGTCCGAACAGCTCACCGGCAGCACCCTGCCCAACCTGTTCGACACGCACCCGCCGTTCCAGATCGACGGCAACTTCGGCGCCACGGCCGGCATCGCCGAGATGCTCGTGCAGAGCCACCTCGGCGCGATCAGGATCCTGCCGGCGCTCCCGGCGGCCTGGCCGAACGGCTCGGTGACCGGCCTGCGGGCCCGGGGCGCGGTGCGTGTCGACTTCTCCTGGGCCGACGGCGCGGTGACGGAGATCTCCGTGACCCCGGACCGCGCCGGCGAACTCGGCATCCGCTCGCCCCTGTTCGGTGCCGCCGGCCGCATGCGGTTCCCGGCCGAGGCCGGCCGCACCTACACATGGAAAGTCGAGATCAAATAAGGGATTCAGCCCTTGTGTGTAGCTCGGGGCCTTGCCAGGGTGTCAGCCATGTGGAGACCCCTGGCTCTGGCCGCAGCCGCGGCCATGTTCGTCGCCGGCACGCTCGCGGGTACCGCCGCGGCAGCCGCGCCGACCGTGGAGATCAACTATCAGAACCCGGTGACGGCGCTGCCGCCGATCGCGCGGCCGGACACCCCGAGCTGCACGGTCACGGCGATGCAGCACGACTTCGCCAACAGCTACGGCCAGCCGTTCACCGGCACCCTGGCGCCGCCGGCGGCCTGTCCCGGGCCGTGGTCGAAGGTGGTGCTGGACTGGTCCGGCAACGCCGCGGGCCGGCAGTACGACCGGCTGGCCGGCGTGTGGATCGGCGGCTCGGAGGTGTTCCGGACCAGCACCCCCGAGCCGGACCCGGCCGGCATCAGCTGGCACGTGGACCAGGACGTCTCGGCGTTCATCCCGCTGCTGCGCACGCCGCAGCCGCTGGTGGTGGACCTGGGCAACAACGTGGACAGCACGTACACCGGCATCTACCACATGACGATGACGGTGACCTACTACCAGGCCGACAAGCACCACCCCGAAGCCGCGCACAGCGACGTGGTCGTCCCGATCTCGCAGAGCACCACGGCGGCCGGGTGGTGGGGCCTGACCCAGGGCCAGACCGCGAGCACCACGGTGACGCTGCCGCGCAACACCGAGAGCGCGGACCTGCAGCTGTACGCGCGCGGCGGCGGCTGTGAGGAGTTCTGGTACTCCAACGTGCCCGACTCCTACGCCGCCTCGCACGCCAGCGAAGGGCTCTGCGGCGGGGGGACGTACCGCGAGGTACAGGTGGACGTCGACGGCAAGCCGGCCGGGACCGCGCAGCCGTTCCCGGTCATCTACACCGGCGGCGTCAGCCCCCTGATGTGGCGGCCGATCCCGAGCATCGACGCGTTCCGGACCCAGCCCTACGACCTGGACCTGACGCCCTTCGCCGGCCTGCTGGCCGACGGCAAGCCGCACACCGTGACCCTGGTGCCGCCCTCCGACATCAGCGACACCTGGCTGATGGACGGCAGCCTGTTCGTGAACGTCGATGCCGGCTCCGCGCAGACCTCCGGCGCGCTGACCCAGGACACGATCACGCCCTCGCCGGCCGTGGACTACCACGTCGCCACCCAGCCCGACGGCAGCGACCTGATCACCTCGGCGGTGACCCGGGACTGGACAGTCGCCGGCTACGTCGACACCTCGCACGGCCGGATCACCACGAGCGTGACCCGGCACAGCGCCTACACCAACAGCGACGACGTCGCGCAGGCCGGCACGGTGCAGACCGTGAAGCAGCGCGACTCCGGCTGGACCGAGACCGCCACCTCCGACGGCCCGGGCCTGGGCCACCGGCAGCTGCGGCACGACAGCTGGGCCTACCCGATCGCCATGACCAGCACCTATATCCCGGGTGCGACCTCGGACTCCTACACGGTCACCGGCCAGGTCAGCGTCGAGCGGCAGCTGACCAGCACCGAGGCCGACCACGGCAACGCCTGGAAGCCGGTCTCGGCGGTCGACGACCGGGTGCAGGCCAAGGGCAACCTGCAGCGGGTGAACAGCGTCGTGACCGCCGCGGACGGCTCGGACTCGGAACTGTACGTCGGTGCCGACCGTTCCGGCTGCTACGGGCACTACATCGCCGCCGACCACGGCTATGTGACGCAGGACTACATGACGGGATGCACATGATTCTGGAGATCCGCACCTACCGCCTGCACCCGGGCACGCGCGAGAAGTTCCTGCGCGCGATGACCGAGGAGGCGATCCCGCTGCTGGCCGAGGCGGGGATCGACGTGGTGGCGGCCGGGCCGTCGCTGTACGCCGAGGACGGCCATGAGGAGGCGTTCCTGATGCGGGCCTTCGACTCGCTGGAGCAGTTGCAGCAGCAGGAGGACGCCTTCTACTCCAGCGCGGCGTGGCTGGAGGGGCCGCGCGAGGCGATCGTGACGCCGATCGTGCAGTACCACTCGATCGCCGTGGAGACGCCCGCGGCTGTGGTCGAAGGGATGCGGCGTCCTTTGTAGGACTCCTCCAAGGGCGTTCGAAGCTACTCACTAGTAACATGTCAGGGGCGACCACTACGGTCGCCCCTGATCGCTGCCCCCACTGGCGCCTGCCATCGCACAAAAGGAGACGACCGTGGTCTTCTCGGTCCCGATCACCGTCCGCGGCTACGAGCTCGACACCCAGGGCCACCTGAACCAGGCCGTCTACGTCCAGTACTCCGAGCACGCCCGCTGGGAGCTGCTGGCCGCCGCGGGCATCCAGCAGAACGCGATGGTCGCCGGCGGCATCGGGCCGGTCGCGCTGGAGGTGAACGTGAAGTACCTGCGGGAGCTGCGCGGCGGCGAGCGGGTGGACGTCACCTGCGAATTCGCCTGGGCCGAGGGCAAGGTGTTCCAGCTCAAGCAGCAGATCATCAAGACGGACGGCACGGTGTGCGCCGACATCGTGGTCACCGGAGGGATCATGGACCTGAAGGCGCGCAAGCTGGTGCCGAACCCCGCCGAGCGGCTCGCCGCGCTTGCCGTCGACCCGTCGGTGCTGGGGATCTGAATCCGATCTGCGCGATTGTCGGAGGCCTCTGATCTGATCGACCGATGGGTGTCACCGGGATGTGGATCGTGACGACGGCCGCCGATGAGCGGATCCGCGACTGGCGGGAGCGCTACGCCGCCGAGATCGCGGACGCGGCGGACGGCGTCGGCCAGGCGCTGGCCTGGTGGGCGGGCCTCGGCGACGAGGCGTTCCTGCGGCCGGTCGGCGCCGGCCGGTGGCAGCGGACCGAGGCTGGCTCGGCGTTCGCGGACCTGTTCTGGGAGCCTGCCGACCACGAGTTGGCGCAGGAGGTCATCGCCGCCGCCGAGGCAGCCGGCGCGCAGGGCTTCGTCAGCGCGGCCGCGAGCAAGGGCGCTCCGGCGGCGGCCTTCTACCATGCGCTCGGAGCGGCGGACGCCGCCCGGCTGCCGGGCGGCTTCGGCGAGTTCCTGATCGCCGCGGACGAGGCCGCCGCGCTCCTGCCGGACCTCGAACGGCTGCTCGCCGGCGCCGGGCGCGGGGCGCTGGTCGAGCGGGTCGGTCTGTGGCTGGACTACGGCGGCAACGGTTCGGCGGCTGGACCGTCCGAGATCGTGGACGGGGTGCTCCGCGTCTTCCGCCGCGCCTCCGACCAGGGCCTGGGGATCGCCGCGGTCCCGATGACCTTCTGACCCGATCGCAGCTGCGGATCGGCCGGCCTTGTCGGCGGGCTGTGGTCTCATCAAGGGGTGGGTGTCACCGGTTTCTGGATCCTGACGGCCGTTGCCGACGAGCGGATCCGCATCTGGCGGGAGCGCTACGCCGACGAGCGCGCGGAGGCGGCGGACAGCCGTGAGAAGGCGCTGGCTTGGTGGGCGGCCCTGGGCGACGACGCATTCCTGGAGGCGGACGACCGGCAGGGCTGGCGGCTGACCGAGAGCGGCTTCGCCTTCGCCGACCTGTTCTGGGACAGCGTCTCGGACGAGCTGGCCGGCGAGGTCATCGCCGCCGCCGACGAGGCCGGCGCACCGGGCCGCAGCAGCCCCGCTATCCGCAAGGGTGCCCCGGCAGCGGCCCTGTATCAGGCGCTGGGTGCCGCCGATGCCGCCCGGATGCCGGGCAGCCTCGGTGACTTCCTGATCGCCGCCGACGAGATCGCGGCCGTGCTGCCGCGGGTCGAGCAGATCCTGGGCGGAGCGCGCCGCGCCCAGGTGGTCGAGCGGGTCGGCCGGTGGTTGGAGCATGCCGCCGACGACGCCGCGTCCGAAGCGCCGGAGATTGTGGACGGTCCGCTGCGCGTCCTGCGCCGCGCCGCCGAACAGGGCTTGGGCGCCGCGGCCGTGTCGGCGTGCTTCTGACCCGACGGCACCTGCGGATCGGCCGGCCTTGTCGGCGGGCTCTGGTCTCATCAAGACGTGAGTTTCACCGGATTCTGGATGCTGACGACAGCCGCCGACGAGCAGATACAGACATGGCGGGAGCGCTACGCCGACGAGCTCGCGGCGGGGACCGGGCATCGTGAGCAGGTCATGGCCTGGTGGGCCGACCAGGGCGACGTCGCGTTCATCGAGCTCGATGATCGCCATGGCTGGGTGTGGACCGAGGCCAGCCGAGCGTTCTGCGATGTCTTCTTCGACGTCGCCAGCGATGACCTGGTGCAGGAGGTCATCGAGCGGATCAGTGAAGCGGGGCAGACACAGTCCTTCGGCCTCGGCGCGCGCAAGTCGTCTCCGGCGGCGGCCCTCTACCACGCGCTGGGGGCGGTGCGGGCGGCCCGGATGCCCGGCTGCCTCGGTGACTTCCTGCTCACCGCGGACCAGGCCGCGGCCGCGTTGTCGGAGGTCGAGGGACTGCTCACCGGTGCGGATCGCGAGGACCTGGTCGCCTCGATCTGCGTGTGGCTCGACGAGCTCGCGGACGGCCCGCTGTCGAAGGGGGCTGAGCTCGTGGACGGCGTGCTCCGGGTCTTCCGCGAGGCCGTCGATCGGGAGTTGGGCGTCGCCGCCGTCGTGGCGTGCTTCTGACCCGAACCGTCCCACAGGTCGGAAGTCATACCTTCACCAGATCGGCTGATCGCCGGTCGGTGGGCGTTTCGCTCAGTGAGCGGTGGTCGTTTCTCCGGACGAGCGGCACGTGATCGGTGCCGCCGCTACACAGGAGGAAGTACCAGTGCTGAAGACCAAGAAGATCGCCGCTCTCGTCGCCGCGACCGGCGGCCTGGCGATGGCCGGGGCCGGTGTGGCCAGTGCCGAGGCCACCGCGAACGGCTCGGCCGTGGGCTCGCCCGGCATCGTCTCGGGCAACACCATCCAGGTCCCGGTGCACGTGCCCGTGAACGCCTGCGGTCTGACCGTCAGCGTCATCGGCCTCCTGAACCCGGCGTTCGGCAACACCTGCGTCAACGGCTGACAAAGCCGCGGCCGTCTGATGGGCGGCCCCGAGGATCCCTGGCGGGTCCTCGGGGCCGCCCTTTCCGGCGCCCTGGCTTGTGTGTGGGTGGGTGTGGGTGGTTGCGGTTTGTTTGTGGGTTGACAGTCATAGGCGTTTCTTGACGGCTTCGCGCATGGTTGGCGGGATCCGTTGGTGGCGCGGGTCGGGGATGCCGCTGGTTTCGCAGGGCGGCGGTGGAGTGGGCAGGTGGGCGGCTCTACTGCGACAGTCAAGGGCGACAGTCAGAGGCGACAGTCAAGGGCGCCTCCGGCGGCGCCTACGCGGCGAGCGGCGCTCTCTCCGGGGATGGGGGGCCGCGTTGTCGGGCGGCGGTTGTTGCTTGTGGTCGCCTTTGT
>NZ_JBGCCP010000044.1:0-80511 GCF_041262705.1 Catenulispora sp. MAP12-49
GCTGAACGCTGGGTGAAGACCCTCCGCTCCGAATGCACCGACCGGATCCTCATCGTCGGCGACCGCCATCTGCGGGTTGTCCTGGAGCATTACGCGGAGCACCACAACGCCGGACGTTCGCACCAAGGCCATGGGTTGAACCTGCGGGCGCCACTGGACGACCCGAAAGTCACCCCGTTCCCAACCCACCGGATCACCCGAACGAAGACCCTCGGCGGCCTCCTCAACGAATACGACGCCGCAGCATAGCCCCAGGTCAGCGCCTCGGCAGGGTTATTGAACCCCACAGGCCTGGTCGTGGTCAACTCTGTGATCTTTCGCTCCACCAACGCCACCCTCACCGGCGCGGGCACCTGGATCGCGATCGTCAGCCGCATCGGCGAACCCATTCTGCTCGCCCTCGCCGTACTCGCCGCCCGCGGGCGCGTCCACCGCTGAGCAGGTCCGCCTGCGGCCTCACCTCACGCAACGAATCCTCGCCAGGTGAGAATCCGCCACGCCTGCCGAAGAACCCTTATGACAACCCTGGCACCTGGATCACTCAGGAAATTGCAGTTCCAGGCCTTGTTGATCGATTCTTACCCGAGTTCCCAGTCCTGGATGAACTCACGCGCTCTTGTGCAGCACAGGCAGAATTGCTGCAGCAGCGGTGACACTCAGACGGATCATCGCCCACATCGCGCTTTGGCTGATCGAATGAGAACCGTAGGGTCAGTTTGACACGCTTTCCACTCGGTCGAGGGCACGCTGGACAACTACGGTGAGAACCCCCGCACAGTGGGCTTCCATGACGGGGTGACAGCCGCGGTCACCGCCTATGCAGGGAAGCGGGGGCTGCTGACGAAGACCGACCCCGATCTCAGCACCGACCGGATCAGCGAAGGCTTGACAGCGATCGTGTCGGTGAAGCTGGAACATCCCGAGTTCGAGGGCTCTACACGCGACGTGCTGGGCAACGCCGCAGTGCGTGCCAGTATCCGACAAGCCGTTGCGGACCACCTCGGCAACTGGCTGGAGGAACACCCGCAACAGGCCGCAGCCGTTCTCGACTTGATCATCCAAAAGGTTCCCCACAACTGATTCGGCACCGCTGGCCGGCGACCACGCCGATGACCGACACCTGTCAGTCGACACCGGAATAGACGCGACGGCCCGCGGCACCGTGATCTACCGTGTCGACGGTGAACGCTCTGCACTTCGACTCCGATGCGATGACCCTGGTCATCCGCTGTCCGGACACCGAGACGGTTGTGCGTCTGTGCGACCGCTGGCAGTTCGACGCGGACAGCGTCCACTACGCCGTTGAGGCGTCCACTCTGGGAATGACCGCCCGAGTGGACGAGGCTATCGCGGCGATCTGGGAGCCGCACCCGAACCTTCCGGCCTTCCTGGACGAACTCGCTGGGGACTTCCACGGCTGGCCTGGCGAACGCAGCTGGCGGTCGCTCGAAAACGACCTCGGCGTCAGCGCGGTGTTCCGCTCCGGCGGCGACGTCGGGCTGACCTGGACGCTGCGCCCGTGGCCTGCACGACACGGAGGCTGGAGCGCGTCGGTGACGACCTGGTTGGAGGCCGGCGAGCAGATGACGGCCTTGGCCGCCGACGTCCGAGCGTTCCTGCGCCTGGAGCCGGACGTCAATGTCTGAGTTCCAGCTGGGCTGGACGCTGAGCGGCACCGGCTGGGTGGACTGCACCGTCACCGGTCTCGACGTAAGAACAGTCATAGTGGCCTCCTTCGTTACCACAGCTCCCAGGGACGTCGCCGACATCGGCTATCCGCAGCAGGAGGCGGCCGTTGATGCCTGAGGCGAACCTCGTGGCGCTGGAGTTCCTCGCACGACAGGCCAGAGCGCGCGGCATCACCGATGTGCTGTGGCGTGGCACGTTGTGGACTTCGCACGGCGTCCCGGAGTACTTCACCAGCGACTTCGAAGTAGTCCTCGAGGTAGGCGACACGGACTACTTCCTCATCGAGACCGACGGCCAGAGCGGCCACATGCGCATCTGGCACTATCTGACGGCTGCGGAACTCGTGGCACATCACTGGGATTACGGCGACGAGGGTGTCCAGGAGGAGGTCGGGCTGGTCCGAATGGGCTTCCCGTTCCTGGGCAGCCGACGCAACGTCCGCTGCGTTCGGGCGTATCACCGCTCATGGGAGCACGAACCTGCACGTCAGGACGTCGTGACGTGCTTCGTTCTCTCCTTCGACATCGGCGCGTCGTTGCAGATCGACGCCGAGTACGTCGACGGCATCAAACTCGACTGTCTGCCGGCAGGCTGGAGCCCGCCAGATGCGGGCTGGTTCACCGTGGATCTGGACAGCCCCAGCGCCGAGTAGCCGCGCGCTCAGGGCGATGCGCGGTTCGGCTGAGGGCTCGCTCAGTTGCTTGCGTGACCGGTGATGGTCCTTCGCATCCACTCGACCGGAAGCGACGGGTTCGTGGCAGCGGTGTAGGCATCGCGACGGTCTGGGCCTTCGGCGAGGGCGATGAGCGCGTCGACCGGCAGGGCGGGGTTGGCCGCGGCCTGTTGACGTGCTTCCTGGTCGTTCAGGCACAAAATCAGGGTCCGTGGTTCGGCGGCCGGATGCCGGGCGATCTCGCGCAGTGCCTTCTGCACGGTCTGGCTGTTGCGGGCCATGGTGTGCAGCAGCTCCGGCGGGCAGTTCGGATTCCGGGCGATCGCGCTGTAGAGCCTGGGGCCGTGGCGGGCCGCGAGTAGCCGCAGGTCGTCGGCGTTGAGGCGGGGACGATCTGCGAGGTGCTTGGCGACACCGGGGTCCGGGTCATCGGCGAGTGTCGCGGACAGGTCGTCGGGTAGATCCGGTCGGGCGGCTGCCAGAGCGCGGACTCGGGCGCTGCGGGAGACGGCGATACCGCGCAGCTCGCGCTCGGTGGCACGGTCGATCCGGGGGCTGCGCAGCGGCAAGCGGGTGTGCTGGGAGAGGTCGAAGAGCAGGTCCAAGGGGATGTCCGGGTTGCTGCCGACGGCGCGCCGCACGTTCGCGGAGGTGTCGCGGGCCAGTGTTCGGAGCGTGTCTACCGGGGTGCTGGGGTTCTCGGCGACGGTGGTGCGGACGAAGTCCTCGACGTCGTTGGCGAGCCGGGCGAGCAGGGCCGGTGGCAGGTCTTCGCGGGCTGCGACGGCTGCCCGATCAGAGGCGTTGTCGGCGTCGGCGTAGTCGAGGAGCGCCGCGAGGGGGGTCGATTCGTTGCGCAGAGCGTAGGAACGGATGACGTCAAGGCCGGCCGAGTGCGTGTGGCAGCGCTCGTTGGGTGAAGGATTCGCGCGGCATGCTCCGCACGTCGTGATCGGCGCGTCCCCGCCGCTGGTGAGCAGCTCGGCCAAGACGTCCGGCGGAACGGTGCCCGACGGGTTCGACGCCAGTTCCGACCGGACTTCGCGATCGGGATGGCGGGCCAGTGCGCGAGCGACGTCGGCTGGAAGCTCGCCCCAGCCCGCGACAGCGGCAACCAGCCGAATGTCTGTGCCGGCGGCAAAAATTCGGGTGATCTCATAGGGCAGGGGCCTGACCTCGTCTGCGACCAGTCGCCTGATCGCCGGGTCCGAATCGTGTGCCAGCCGAGCCAGGATTTCGGGAGGGCCCAGCCCGCCGCTGATCAGCTGGATCGCGATGGCAGGATCGTCGAAGTGCCGGGGTTCGGCTTCGGCAAGCCCGTGCCGAACAAGGAGCGCGATCATCCTCGGGTCGCAGCGGACCACGAGCGACATGGTCTGCGCCCTGGTCAGGTCGGTGCGCTCGACCAAGTCGGTGAGGATCTCGTCGTCACCGTCCCGGATCAGGACGTCAACAAGTTCGGGCGGTAGCGATGGGTTCGTCGCAAGGCCGCACAGCACGGGGGTGTGTTCGATCTGTTCGGGCACACCCGCGATCGTGCCAGGTCGGGGCGCTACGGCGCGATCGGATTCAGACGTCACGCCCGGTGCCAGCCGCGGTGGCGGCATCGGCGGGCTTGCCAGGCGGCGTTCTCGACCGGCATGATCCCAGGCATGACGACACGAAAGGGCCATGCCGCGTAGGCGCCCCAAGGATTTGCCCTCGGCTCGGGGGTACCGCGACATCCGCTGCCCCGCGTCTGCGGTGCACGTCAGCGATCTGGCCGTCCAAGTCACGGATCCAGACCCGGACAACGGGTTCGACAACCAGGTCGTCGTCGAAGTCAATGGCGTTCAGTTCCTGGACAAGGATCTCGAGCACATCCACGGCGGCGACCCCGAGGTACTCCTCGGCCCGGCCGGTCTCCTGCTGCCCGGCGACGATGCGCACCAAGCACCTCTCGGTGCGCCTACCTGGTGCGTCGCCGAATGCTGCGGCGTGGCCGCGACCGTCCTCCGCGACAGCGATCTGATCGTCTGGCAGCTCCACGGGGACCGGTGGAACCACCGCCTATTGCCGCAGACCATTTACTTCGACGCCGAGCAGTACCTGTTCGCGGTGGAAAGCGCGTGGGATGACAGGAGCTGGGAGCGGCCAGCCCGCGCGACGGCTCGTCTAGTGGTCGAGCAACTCAGGGCACACAATCCACTCGGGGCGATCGGCTGCGAACGGTACGAGGCGTCGGCGTCCATCCGTAGCGACACCGTCGACGTCCGCCTCTACTTCCCGACCGAAGACCCGCAAACAATTCCGCCATGGCGGAGCTGCCACTTCATCTTCGCTGACGACGCGAAACCTCCCGAGGCGCGCGCTGCTCGCATCGTTGCGGTGTTGACCGCAAGCGACCCCCGCGGCCGGCTTCCGGACGCTGACGCCGACGACCAGATGCAGTTCTGGCGCACCTGGTAGCCGTTTCCCAACCCCTGATCCCGAGGTGATGTTACTGTGCTGAGCCGAACTTTTACCCTGCGTCCCTGGTCGGCGCTCGACACCCGTTACGACCAGCTCGAGGTGCTGGCCACCACGGTGAACCCGGCTGGCACACCGGTAACGCTGCTGGCCGACACCGCGAACGCGGCCATCGCCCGCCCCGAACCGCGCGGAATCCCATTCCCGCCGGAGCAGCCCTACGACGCGCTCCTCGTCATCGGCCAAGGCGACGACAGGACCGAGATCCCCGTGTCCGGGCTGCTTTTTCGGTTCCCGCATCTCGATGCGTGGAGCGGCGGATTCGCCGTCGCCAAGGCTCGCAACCTCGCCCAGAGGAACTACGATCCGGTCAAAGGCGACGCCGGCCTCCTGCCGCACAACATCGCCACCTTCGATCTCGCCGGCGCACAAGACGGCTCGTTCTACGCCGGCGACGGAATCGAAGTCCTCTCCTTCGACGTGGGAGGCACGATCTGGACCAGCTACTTCGACGAGGCCTCGGCATGGCTGCCGGTACGACAGCGTCGGGGCCGAAGCGAAACCTTCGAGTTCGGCAAGGACCGTGTCCTGGTCCACATGCCAGGGCTGATTCGGTGGAATCGGCACGGCGAGATCCTCTGGGCGGCCGTCCATGATCCGATGAAGGTCGACTGGTGCGACTGCTACGCGCTCAACGTCGGAACCCATAGAACCTGGGCATGCCCGTACACAGGCTTCCCGCTCGTCGACATCGATGAAGCGGGCATACGACTCGTCCGTCGCAACCCCATCCGCTCCTCCGGCGCGATCGCGGTCGACGGGAGTCGGGCCGCCTTCGTCGGAGCGACCGCCGACCGGATCCCGGGCCGCTACGTAGTGACCGAGTGCCACCTCGGCGACGGAGCAGTAGAGCCGGTCGTTGCAGGCCCGCTGGCCATGCCCGACGGAACGAACCCGCCGTGTTGGTTCAGGCGCAAGGTGGCACGCGGCGGCAGGATCTGGGTCCAATTCGACGACCCGCGCGTTTGGTACCTTCTCCAACTCTGAACAGGACGACGATCCACCGTCGCGAAACCCGCGTTGGGCTGGGCGGCCCGCAGAACAACGAACGACATCTTCAAACCCACGCGCGTACCACCGAGGTAGGCCCTGACAGCACTCGTGACGACGCTCGTCCATGCCGCTGAAAGGGTCGACCGGGCGATTCGCTTCGATGCCGCCAGCCGACGCCATCGTGCGCCCGAATTGCCGACGGATCTGGGCTCTGAGACACCACGAACAAGAGAGAATATCAGCCTGACCAGCGGTGATTGGTGGTGCCCGATGCCGGACCGACAGCGGACTCCGGGCGCTTCACCGCCCCTGTTCCCGTTGACCGATCTGTTGCCTGGAAGCGCTCCGCGCGATTACTCAACGCTTCCGGCGCCGGCATGCCAGCCTGGTGACTTGGCTGACTGGGCTGCGCGTCTACGGAAACCGTCGGCCCGACCGGTCGCTGGCGGCGGGCTGCGGTTCGCGTTCTACTGGCGGGTGTCCACCGAGGACCACCAGGATCCGGTGACATCCCGCACCTGGCAGTTGGAGCGGGCGCTGGCCACGATCTTCGGTGAGGGCCGGATCGTGGTGGAGTTCTTCGACGTCGGCCAGTCCCGCTCGACGTCCTGGCAGCGACGTCCAGGCGCTGCGGCGCTGCTGGCGGCGCTGGCCGACCCGGCTCGCGGCTTCGACGCGGTGGTGATCGGCTCGCACGAGCGCGCCTTCTACGGAAACCAGTTCTCGCTGATCGCCCCGCTGTTCCACCTGCATGGCGTGCCGTTGTGGATGCCGGAGCTCGCCGGCGAGGTCGACCCATCGATCGGATCCGTGGAGGAACTGCTCACCCTGCTGGGAATCATCGCCAAACGAGAGATCATCCGAGCCCGGCAGCGCGTCACCCACGCGATGACCGTGCAGGTCCGCGACCAGGGCCGGTGGCAGGGCGGGCGTGTGCCCTACGGCTTGCAGCTCGTCGATGCCGACCCGCACCCGAACTGTGCCGACGCCCGCCGGGGACGGCGGCTGCTGCGCTTGGACGCCGACCCGGACACCGCCCCGACGGTGCGCTGGATGTTTGCCGCGCGCCTGGCCGGGGCCAGCCTCTCCCTGATCACCCGCGCGTTGAACGAGCAGCAGATCCCGTGCCCGTCCGGAGAGGACCCCGAGGCCAACCCGCACCGCTCAGGACGGGAGTGGACCCTGGGCACGGTACGTGAGGTCCTGTCGAACCCGGTGTACACCGGACGGATGGTCTGGGGCCGCTCCCGCGCCGACTACGAACTGGTCGACCCCGACAACACCGGCCTCGGGCACCGCCGCACCCGGCACCGCGCCGACCCCGACCAGTGGGTCATCTCCACGGAAGTGACTCACGCGGCCCTGGTGAGCGAGGCCGATTTACTACCGCCTAAAGGCCTGTTGCGCTGCGGGATCTGTGACCGCGCGTTCGAAGGACACTGGGTCAATCGTGTGCCTGGCTACCGCTGCCGCCACGGACACGCCAGCGCCAAGAACCCGGCCGCTCCTCGGCCGAAGAACGCCTACCTACGCGAAGACCGCGTCCTGGCCAAGCTGCCGCTGCTTCACCACGTGCTCACCGCCGCCGAACTGGCCGCGGTCATCACCGGCGCATCTGCCAGCGCCGCCCGCCCCGTCGCACCGAGTCCTGAGGAGGTGATCAACCACCTGCGCGCGAGCGCACTCGTGCTTCGCTACGACCCCAGAACTCGGACGCTGGAAACGGGCGGCGAGCACCCCGTGCGCATCACCATCTGAATGGAACGCACACTTCGGACAGTCAGAAACACGACCAGGAAGGAGGAGCCGGAGCAGTACGACCCGCCGTCACACGATGGCCGTCGTCAAGGAACGCATTCGCTGGGAGGTGATACGAAGCACGACCAGCGCCCGGGATAGCAGGAAAAGAAGCCTGGGTGCCAAAAAGGGCTGCCCGAAGACAGTCCGATATGGGGTAATTGTGTGTCCGAGGGGGGTTTGATTCCATAACCCCACGAAATCCCTGGGTATTCTGTGACGATCTGCACCTGACATATTCCTCACCGTGACACTCCTGGTGAGGGCGTTACAGGTTCAGGTCGATCGGTCACGCTTGGGACACTTAGAGCATCGCGCTTCCGAGTCTCAGTGTCAAGCGAAGCGCGATTTTGACGAGAGATTTTTTCAGGGCCGCGACCAGCTCGCGATGGTTCGGAAAGAAATCACGATACCGCTGTCGCCAGCATGCTCCGCAAGTTTTCTGGTGTATTTATGAAGGCTGGGATGGAACGTGAAAGCGCGGCGGTCGGCGGAGTCACATTCGCATCGAGGCGCAAGCTGCGGTTTCATGCTGCGGGTGAGTACTCGTTGAGGAGGCCTCCGAGGCGTTGTCGGCGCCGTATTCGGTCGGTTGGCGTGGGGAACGGGATGACGTTCGCCGGGTCGTTCGGGGCTCGGAGCATCATGCCGTCCTACCGTCTCCGGGGCACGAGTCCGGTCTCGAAGGCGATGATCGCCAGATGGACCCGGTCCCGGGCCTCGAGCTTGGTGAACAGCCGCCCGACATGGGTCTTCGCCGTCGCCGCGCTGATCACCAGCCGCTCGGCGATCTCACCGTTCGACAGTCCCTGTCCGACCAGGGCCAGCACCTCGCGCTCCCGGTCGGTGATCCCCGCGAGGGGACTCGGATCCGCGGCGGGCCCGGCGTTCGGTTCGGGGGCCGCGGGGGCGGCGGGGCCGGACGTTCCGGCGAAGTCCGCGATCAGCCGCCGGGTCACGCTCGGCGCGATCAGCGCGTCGCCCGCGGCGACCACGCGGATCGCGTCCAGGATCGCGTTCAGGGCCATGCTCTTGAGCAGGAATCCGCTGGCTCCGGCGCGCAGTGCGCCGTAGACGTACTCGTCGTCGTCGAAGGTTGTCAGCACCAGCACCTTGGGTGGGTCCGGCTCGGCGGTCGCCTGCCGGGTCGCCTCGATCCCGTTCATGCCGGGCATGCGGATGTCCATCACCACGACGTCCGGCCGCAGCTCGCGGACCAGGCGCACGGCCTCGCGGCCGTCGCCGGCCTCGCCGACCACCTCCAGGTCGTCGGTGTCCCCGATCAGGATCCCGAGGCCGACCAGCATCAGGGGCTGGTCGTCGGCCAGCAGCACCCGCACGCTCATGCCGGGAGCCTGGCCGTCACCCGGAAGCCGCCCTCCGGACGGCGGCCGGCGCTGAACTGGCCGGACAGCAGTGTCACCCGCTCGCGCATGCCGAGCAGGCCGAAGCCGCTCCCGCCGGCCGTCGTCGGGGGTCTCGGGCGGCCCCGGCCGCCGAGGCCGTCGTCCCCGTCGTCCACCACCTCGATCGTCACTGCCTTCGGCTCGTAGCCGACCGCGACTCGGCACGTCCGCGCCCCGGAGTGGCGTACCACGTTCGTCAGCGACTCCTGAATGATCCGGAACGCCGACAGTTCGATCTCCGGCGGCAGCGGCCGCCGCTCGCCCTGCCAGGTCACCTGGACCCGCACCCCGGCGCCGGCCGTGCGCTCGGCGAGCTGCGGGACGTCGGCCAGGCTGCTGGCCGGCGCCAGCGGAGCGGCCTGCGGCATGGCGTCGTCCGGCTCGGCGCGGCGCAGCGCCCCGAGCATGCGCTGCAGCTCGAGCAGCGTCTCCCGGCTCGTGGTCTCGATGCCGGCCAGCGCCTGCCGCGCCTGCTCGGGCTTGGCGTCCACGACCCGCGCCGCCGCTCCCGACAGCACCGTGATGATCCCGATGCTGTGCGCGACGCTGTCGTGCAGTTCGCGGGCGATCCGCAGCCGCTCGGCCATGACAACGCGCGCCGCGATCTGCTCGCGGAGGGCTTCGAGGTATTCACGTCGTTTGAGATACACCGCCCCGAAGGCCCACGCGACCGCGGACCACGCCGCGTACTGCGCGGCCCACCCGGCCGCGTCGCGGATGGAGCCTTCGGGGTTGACGTGGGTGGAGTTGACGAACACGGCCGCGACGGCCGTGACGGAGCCGACGGCGGCGGCCTTCGGCTGCCGGGCGGCGAGGTGCCCGCCCAAGGCGACGAGCAGGAGAAACAAGATCAAAGGCCGCATGCCGAGAAGGCCGCCGAGGACCGATTCGCCCAGGATCGCCGCGAAGGCCGCCGCCGGCAGACGGCGCACCAGCAGAAGCGGAAGGGCGAGCACTACGTAGAGACCCGTCGTCAGGAAGGGCCCGAGGCCGGCGAACCGGAACATGCCGTCGAAGTGCCCAGCCTCGGGGATCGGCATCGTCAACCAGAGTCCCAGCGCGCAGAAGCAGCCGAACACCACGGCCTGCGACCTCAGCCAGGTCATGCGCTCCGATGTCGTGGGACGCTGGAGAAGCTCTTCCATAGGGAAAACATATTCGGCGGGTCGGCTCCACGCGTCGCCCCGGGGGTGTACGCGGCGTACACCCCCGGGGCGACGGCCTGGGGAGAGGTGACATCCGCCGGCCGACGCGACGGATCATGGTCCGTTCGTAGGTTCGTGGTCATGACGACTGCACCGATGATCGATCTTCGCGATGCGACGAAGAAATGCGATGACGGCCCGCCGTCGCTGGCCGGTGTGACCTTGTCCGTGGAGTCCGGTGAGTGCGTGGCGATCCTCGGCCATTCCGGCAGCGGGAAGTCCACGCTGCTGAATCTGATCGTCGGCCTGAACCGGCCCTCCAGCGGCAGTGTCACCGTCGACGGCACGCGCGTCGACTAACTCGGTGAGGCCGGTTCGGCGAAGTACCGCTCGCGGGCTGGAGGACGCGAAGGGCCACCAGTACGGCGAGGAGAAACCATGAGCGTCATCGACCGGTCAGCGGCGAAGGCGCAGTCCGATTCGAGTCACGACAGCGCCGTTGCGGGCAGGCAGCCCGCGCAGCGTCGGCGCTGTTTTCCTTGCCGGTGGCCTGGGTTGGCGCTCATCGGCTGCGGAGTCGCAGTACTCGCCTGGGCGTTCGTGCTCTGCATCGCCCTGCCGTCCACGGCGACTGCCGCGCATTGGTCGGCCGCCTGGGCCGGGTTGGACGTCATGGAGGCGCTCGGCTTCATCGGCACCGGGGTCCTGGCAGCTCGTGGCGATCTCCGACGGGTCCTGTCTGCCGCGGCCACGTCGGCGCTGTTGCTGGTCGACTCCTGGTTCGACATGGTGACAGCGGGGTCTGGCCGCGATTTCGCCGTGGCGCCGGCCATGGCGTGCTTCGGCGAACTGCCGCTTGCGGTGGTCTGTGCGGTCGTCGCCTTGCGACCGTTCCGAGTTCCGACACCAACCGTCGATCATGAGAAAACAGAGGACCCTCGATCATGAATCTTCGTACTGCGCTCGGTCGGCCCGGAGCGCGACGGGGGTTGACCGCGGCGGCGGCTGGCACCGCGGCTTTGTCCTTTTGGATGTTGGACTCCGCCCCCTATCCGTACGCGCAGCGCTGGCTGCTCAGTCTGCCCTTGCCGCTGCTCAGCCAGGGGCGGCTCGATTCGATGCTGGAGTTGCGCCATGGCGAGCGGGTCCTGGAGGTCGGACCGGGTACGGGCCTGCAGGCTCTGCAGACCGCCCCGCAACTGGGCCCTGACGGTCGACTGGACATCGTCGATATCCAGCAGGAGATGCTCGACCACGTGATGAGCCGGGCCGAACGGCGCGGCCTCACCAACATCGTGCCGACCCAGGCGGACGCCCAGCACCTGCCGTTCGAGAACTCCGTGTTCGACGCCGCCTACCTGGTGACGGCCCTGGGCGAGATCCCGCAGCCGGAGGTGACGCTGACGGAGCTGAAGCGGGTGGTCAAGCCGACCGGGAGGATCGTGGTGGGCGAGTTCTTCGACAGGCACCAGGTGCGGCGCGCCACCCTGGCTCGCCATGCCAATGCTGTGGGGCTCCACGTGAACCGGCTGATCGGCCCGCCGTTCTCCTACTACGCCCAGCTGGCGCCATGCCGACCGGGCGGGTCAGGGGGCCGCTGACAGCTGCCGGCACCCACCACCGACGACGGCGACGGCCGTTGGTGGAGCCCACCGGTTCTCCCGAACGCGCTTCCGCCAAGACGACTACCTCCGCTTCCTCGACGACTTGTCAATTCCCTGGGACAACAACGCCGCGGAACGCGAGATCCGGATGGTCAAGGTCCGACAGAAGGTATCCGGATCCTTACGCACACTGACCGGCGCGCAACACTTCGCCACCATCCGAAGCTACCTGGCCACCGCCGTCAAACACGGCGTACGCGTCATCGACGCTCTCGTTCAGGCTGCCGAGGGCAGCCCCTGGCTGCTCTCGGCAGCCTGAACCCTTGACCAGTCACCTACCAAACTACGAGGGGCTCAGATATGTCCACGGCAACTCCGCCATTGAAGACACAGACCGCGTTCGCGGCCCGCGCACGGCAGGTCGTCAAGACCTACGGTTCGGACGAAACGCGCGTCACCGCGCTCGACAGCGTCGACGTCGAGATCGCGCGCGGCCGGCTCACGGCGATCATGGGCCCGTCCGGCTCCGGCAAGTCGACGCTGATGCACTGCCTCGCCGGGCTCGACAAGGTGACGACGGGTCAGGTCTTCATCGGCGACGCCGAGGTCACCGCGATGAAGGACAAGCAACTGACCAACCTCCGGCGCGACCGGGTCGGCTTCATCTTCCAGTCCTTCAACCTGCTGCCGACGCTGAACGCGCTGGAGAACATCACGCTGCCGATGGACATCGCGGGCCGCAAGCCCGAGAAGCAGTGGCTGGACCAGGTGATCGAGACGGTCGGCCTGTCCGATCGGCTCAAGCACCGGCCGAACCAGCTCTCCGGCGGCCAGCAGCAGCGGGTGGCCGTCGCCCGCGCGCTCGCCTCGAAGCCGGAGATCATCTTCGGTGACGAACCCACCGGGAACCTCGACTCGCGCGCCGGCGCCGAGATCCTCGGCTTCCTGCGCCGCTCGGTCGACGAACTGGGTCAGACCATCGTCATGGTGACCCACGACCCGGTCGCGGCCGGCTACGCGGACCGCGCGCTCTATCTGGCCGACGGTCGGATCGTCGACGACATGGCCGACCCGACCGCGGAAACCGTCCTCGACCGGATGCGCGGCTTCGACGGCCGCCGCGACAGCTGAGGGGATCAGGACCGTGCTGAAGGCATCATGGCGGAATTTCTTCGCCCACAAGGGACGTTTGGCGCTCTCGCTGATCGCGGTCGTGCTCTCGGTGGCGTTCGTCGCCGGCACGCTGATGTTCACCGACACCATCGACAAGACGTTCGACCGGATGTTCGGCGACACCGCGGCCAACGTGACCGTGCTCCCCGTCAAGGACAAGGACGCAGCCGAAGGCGCCAAGGACCAGACGGTTCCCGGATCGCTGGTCTCACAGGTCTCGTCGGTCCCCGGCGTCGCCTCGGCGCGCGGTGACGTGTCGACCATGCAGATCGCCGTTACGGACATGGCCGACAACCAGATCACCGGCGACGGCGGCGCTCCGGCGGTCGGCATCAACTGGGACGACCAGAGCAAGTCCGTCGCGTTGAAGTCCGGTCACACGCCCAGCGGCGCCGACCAGGTCGTCATCGACGAGGACACCGCGAACAACGAGCACCTCAAGATCGGCGACGAGCTCAAGGTGACGGCCCTACCCGGCAACTTCACCACGAACATCGTCGGTATCGCGCACTTCAAGACGGTCAACGCGGGCCTGATGATGGTCTTCTTCGACGATGCCACCGCTACCACGAAGCTGCTCGGCGCGCCGAACATCTACAACGACGTCGCGGTCACGGCCGCCGCCGGCGTGTCGAACGACCAGCTGAAGAAGAACGTCGTCTCGGCAATCGGCGGCGGCTACGACGTCAAGACCGCGGCCGAGCAGACGAAGTCGACGATTGACAACCTCAGCTTCATCTCGGTGATGCGCATCGCGCTGCTCGGCTTCGCCGGGATCGCGGTGCTGGTCGGCGCGTTCCTGATCGTCAACACCTTCCAGATGCTGGTCGCCCAGCGGACTCGTGAACTGGGACTGCTCCGCGCGCTCGGCGCGAGCCGCAAGCAGATCAACCGCTCGGTGCGCTTCGAAGCGCTGCTTCTGGGCATCATCGGCTCGACCCTGGGCATCGGCGCGGGCGTCGGAATCGCCTTCGGCCTCATCAAGCTGCTGGACTCCGCCGGAGTGAACGTGTCGACCGGCGACATGACCATCAAGGCGACCACGCCTATCGCGGGATACGCAGTCGGCGTCATCGTGACGCTGGTCGCCGCGTGGCTTCCGGCCCGCCGTGCCGCCAAGATCACACCGATGGCGGCGCTGCGCGACGCCGGCAACCCGGGCGACCGCAAGTCCTCGGTCGTTCGCAACACGGTCGGCCTGATCGTGACCGGAGCAGGCGCGCTGGCCCTGTTCGCCGCGGGGAGTTCGTCCGGCAACGCCGGTGGTTCGCTGCTCGCTCTCGGCGTGTTGTTGACACTGATCGGAGCCGTGGTCATCGGCCCGATGCTCGCCGGCGGTGTCGTCAGGGCTCTGGGAGCGCTGATTCCGGGCACAGTCGGTCGTCTCGCCAAGCGCAACGCGCTGCGCAACCCGAGGCGTACCGGCGCCACCGCCGCCGCGCTGATGATCGGCCTCGCGCTGGTCGCGGGGCTGTCGGTGGTCAGCTCGTCCATGGTCGCCTCGGCCTCGAGCCAGCTGGACAAGTCGGTCGGCGCGGACTTCGTCATGCAGACCCAGGGCCGTCTGGGCGTCACGCCTGAGGCGCTCGCCGCAGCGAAGTCGACGCGGGGCATCGCCCACGTCACCGAGAACAAGGACATCAGCGGCAAGATCGGTGACGCGGGAGCCAGGAGCGACTTCTTCGTCTCAAGTTCGACGATGCTCGACGACTTCTCGGTCAAGACCGTCTCCGGCGACATGAGCAAGGTGTTCAGCGGCGACGGCATCGCGGTGCAAGAGGACTTCGCCTCCTCCCACCACCTCAAGCTCGGCGACACCACGCCGGTCACCTTCGACGGCGGCTCGCCGACGAACCTGTCGATCGTGGCGATCACCAGCAAGGACACCAGCTTCAACAACGGCAGGTCCTACGTGAGCAGCGACACGGTGGCCAAGTCGGTGCCCGCCGCCAAGATGCCGCTGGACTTCATGCTCTTCGCCAAGGCCGAGCCGGGTCAGGCCGACGCGGCATACAAGGCCCTGCAGGACAACCTCAAGCCGTTCCCGCAGATCCAGGTGAAGAACCAGGCCGACTACAAGAAGCTGCTCCACGACCAGGTCGGCCAGCTGCTCGGCCTGGTCTACGGTCTGCTCGGCCTGGCGATCATCGTGGCCATCCTCGGCGTCGTCAACACCCTGGCTCTCTCGGTGGTCGAGCGGACCCGCGAGATCGGCCTGCTGCGCGCGATCGGCCTGTCCCGCCGCAGGCTGCGCCGCATGATCCGCCTGGAGTCCGTCGTGATCGCCCTGTTCGGCGCCGTCCTCGGCGTCGGGCTGGGCATGGGCTGGGGCATCGCGGCCCAGAAGCTGCTCAGTTCGGCCGGACTCGGCATCCTGTCCATCCCGTGGGCCACGATCGTGGTCGTCTTCATCGGCTCCGCCGTCGTCGGCCTGCTCGCCGCCCTGATGCCCGCCTGGCGGGCCTCCCGGCAGAACGTCCTCGCCGCCATCGCGACGGACTGAACGCCACTGACGACCGATTGCTCGCCCGGCTCTGCCTGAACGACGACGACTGGATCGTCGAGGGGGCTTCTGCGCTCCTCGCACGACGGATCGCCGCGCGGCTCACATCGATCTTGAGCTTCCCCTCGTATCGTGGAGACCATAACTGACAGGGAGAGTCAGATGGCTGAGACGAGGCGCAAGTACGATCCAGACTTCCGGGCCGGTGCGATCAGGATCGTCACGGAGACCGGGAAGTCGTGCGCGGAGGTCGCGCGCGATCTGGGGATCAACGAGACGACCCTGGCGACCTGGGTGAGCCGGGAGCGGGCGGCGACGCGGGCGCGGTCGACGTCGGGGCTGGGCGAGTCTGAGGCGGCCTGACCAACCGCTTCTGTGCCGCTGCCCAGCGCCACAGAAGCGGCGGCTTGTCATCAGACACCGGATCTGAGACGTCAGAAGGAGAAGCCCGCAGAACCCCATTGCGCCGAGGGTTCCGGCACGTGACGGAAGGCGACCGCGATGAGAGCGATGGACCCCGGCTCGCCGCGGCATGGACTGGCAGGCACGCCTATGGTGGTCACCGGGAAGGCGCTGACAGCCCTGGGGTCCCGCTTCGCCTTCTACGGCCGTTGCTCCACCGAGGATCATCAGGACCCGGTGACCTCGCGTGCCTGGCAATGGGATCAGGCCAGCATGGCCACTGCGGGTCATGGGTTGATTGTCGCGGAGTACTTCGATGTCGACCATTCCCGCACGCTCCCCTGGGGTCAGCGTCCGATGTCTGCCGCGCTGCTCGCAGAGGTCGCTAAGCCTGACCGTCGGTTCGACGCGATCGTGATCGGCGAGCCGCAGCGGGCGTTCTATGACGCCCAGTTCGCCAATACGTACCCGGTCTTCCGGCACTACGGCGTCGAGCTGTGGGTGCCCGAGGTCGGCGGCCTGTTCGACGCAGAGAACGAAGCACACGCGATGACCATGGCGATGTTCGGCATCCTGGCCAAAGCCGAAATCACCCGCACCCGCCGCCGCGTGCGGGTCTCGATGGGAGCCCTGACCTGGATCCAGGGCCGATACATGGGCGGTCGGCCGCCCTACGGATACCTTCTCGCCGACGCCGGCCCACACCCACATCCGCACCAACGCAGCCTCGGAGCCCGCCTGCACCGACTCGAGGTCGACCCGGTCGCCGCACCGGTCGTCCGACGCATCTTCGCGCTGCGCCTGGACGGAAACAGCCTGGAGCGCATCTGCGCCATCCTCGACCAAGAGGGCGTCGCCTGCCCGTCCGCCCACGATCAGAATCGCAACCAGCACCGCGACGCCCTGCACTGGCAGAAGACCACTGTCCTGCAGATCCTGACCAACGAGCGCTACACCGGCATCCAAGTCTGGAACAAGTCCTCCAAGACGGAGGTACTCCTGGACGTGACCAATCCCGGGCTCGGCCACCGCACCGCATTCCGCCCCAACCCCACCGAGGAATGGATCTACTCCGAGTCCGACGCCCACCCGCCGATCATCAGCACGGCCGACTACCTGCGCGTGCAGGCCATCAGAGGCACCCGGTCGGACGCCGTCGCCGAGTACCGGCTGCGCGGACTGATCGTCTGCGCAGCATGTGGCCATCGGATGGAGGGCAGCAGCAACAACGGCCTGCTGTACTACCGCTGCCGGCGAGCCGCCGAGCATACTGCCGACGGCCTTCCGCGCACGGTGTACGTCCGTGAGGCCCTCATAGCCACCCACCTCGCACAACTGATCACGGCCGCGCTCCTCGGCCCCGAGCAGCAAACCGACAGCGAGGCGCTAGCCATCCTGCCGACGCTGACAGGCCAGGCGCGCCTGCTACGAGAACTCGGGCTGCGCATCTCCTACGACGCCGCCGGTCACACTTTCTCGATCGACAGCACCTACGGCACGATTGCCGTCGCTACGGAGACGCCAAAGAAAAACGACTACAAGATCGAAGAGATCTTGTAGTCGTACGTGTCCGAGGGGGGACTTGAACCCCCACACCCTTAACGGGCACTAGCACCTCAAGCTAGCGCGTCTGCCATTCCGCCACTCGGACGAGTGTCACGGGCTGATCTGGGGCGTTGCCGCCTTGATCCGCTCGCGTTGGGTCAACCATATCAAAAGTTGGGGGTGCTGTTTCAACACGCTTCATGTGGCGGTGTGTGGGGCGGGTGGGCTCACCCTGACGGGTGATTGTTCGGACCTTTGGGGCGGGGGTTGGGGGTGTGGGGGCTGGTGCGGGGTTAGCTTCTGGTGGGTGCCGCCTACTTTCTGTGCAGGGATGGTGCGTCATCGGGAGTGTCTGGGAGTCGGAGTGGGGGCCCGCGCGGGCCCGGGAGCGGTTCTTCGCCGGTGAGGGTTTCGGTGCGGGGGTCGCTGGTGGTGGTGTCGGTGCTGGTGGCGGCGGGTTCGGTGTCGTGGCCGGCGCCGGTGCGGTGTTTGGTGGGGCGCTGTTTGGGGCGTCCGGTGGTGCTTGTGGTGTCGGTGATGCGGGCGGCGCTGCTGGTGTTGCGAGTGCTGCCTCGGGTGCCGTTCCGAGTGGCGCTGGTGGGCCGGTGCGTTCCGGGATCCTTGCCTCGTGGCGGCGGTGTCGGGCCGGCGGGTTGGATCCGGAGGATGTGGATCTGCCTTATGCGCCGGACCTTGGTGCTGAGGAGTTGCTCCTGCGGGCTTCGGCGCCGGTGTTGGAGCGGTTGCACGCCCTGTTGGTCGATATGCCGGTGTGCGTGGTTCTGAGTGATGCGGCCGCGCGGATCCTGGTGCGGCGGGCAGGGGAGCCGGGATTGAACCGGCATCTGGACGCCGTGCAGTTGGCGGAGGGGTTCAGCTATCACGAGACCGATGCCGGGACCAACGGGATCGGGACGGCTTTGGCCGAGGGGCGTCCGGCCGTGGTGCTGGCGGGCGAGCACTTCGCCGATCGGTTCCTGGCCTTTGTCTGTGCCGGTGTGCCGATCCGGGATCCGTTCAGCGGGCGGATCCGGGGAGTGGTGGATCTCACGTCGTGGCGGCGGGATGCCAGTCCGCTGATGGCGGCGTTGGCGGCGGAGGCCGCGGAGAACATCGAGCTGCGGTTGCTGGAGCAGTACTCGGTGAAGGAGCGCAGGCTGTTGGCGCAGGCACGGCGGGCCGGCGGGCTCGTGGTGGGCCGGGCCGACGCTTCGGCCGCCGACGGCGGCGAACGGAACGACGAGGCCGGCGGCGCGCGGCGGACCCGGGGCGAGCTCGTGCTCGCCTCCCGGGCCCGGCCCGGCGCCGGTGCCGAGGCCGGTCACGGCGAACGCCGCGACCGGCACCTCGTACGGGGCAAGGCGGCCGAGCTGGTCGCGTCGGCCAAGCGCGACGTGGTGACCATCCCGTTGCCCGGCGGCCGCCACGCCAAGCTCACGGCCCGCACCGGTCGCACCGCGGCCGGCACGGAGGTGGTCACGGTGGAAGCGGAGATGACGAGCGGCAGGACGACGGGCGGGGGTGTGGGTGCGGGTGCCCCGGTGAGTGCACCAGCAAGGCTGCCGGCCGCCCGGACGCCGGAAGACGTAGCCCGGCGATTAGAGGGCGAGTCGAAGCGGTTGGCGGATGGGCTGAGGCGGTCGGAGAGCGTGGCGGGGCGATTAGAGGACGAGCTCAGGCAGCCGGAGAGCGCGGCGGGGCACAGGCGGATGGCGGCCGGAGCCTCGGGCGGAACGCAGGCGGATCAGGCTACTGCGGGACCGGTGGAGGCCTCTCAACCTGCTGGGTCGCAGCCATCCAAAACCCAGGCCCCGAGTACAGACGCAGACGGCCCGCCGAGCAACAACAAGCCTCCGAGCACAGACCGTCCATCGAGCACAGACCGTCCATCGAGCACAGACCGTCCATCGAGCACAGACCGTCCATCGAGCACAGACCCCCAGCCCCCGCACTCCGCCCTGGTCATGGTCGGCGAGCCGACCGTCGGCCGCATCGCGGTCGCGGCCCGCCAGCGCCTGGCGCTCCTGCTCGACGCCAGCGGCCGGATCGGCACCACGCTGGACATGGAGCTCACCGGCGGTGAGCTGGCCGAGATCGCGTTGCCGGACTTCGCGCAGCACGTCGCGGTGGATCTGGCGAGCTGGGTCCTGGACGGCGAGGAGAGCCTTCCGCCCGGCAGTGAGGTGAAGCTGCGGCGGGTGGCCGTGCGGACCATCCGGCGGGGCAAGATGCACCGGGTCGCCGGGGCGCACGTCGCCTACAGCGTCGTCACCGCGCAGGCTCGCTGCATGGTCGAGCGGCATCCGGTGCTGGACGCGCAGCTCACCGCGGCGACCGCGGGCAAGCGGTGGGTCGCCGAGGATCCGGACAGCTCCGTGATCGCCGCACCGATCATGGTGCAGGGCGTCGTGCTCGGCGTGGCGTCCTTCTACCGGCTCGGCAACGCCGATCCCTTCGACGAGGACGACATCCAGCTGGCCGGCGACCTCGCCTCGCGTGCCGCCGTGTGCCTGGACAACGCGCGCCGGTTCGAGCGGGAGCGGGCCATGGCGCTGGCGCTGCAACGCAGCCTTCTGCCGCGTGCCTTCCCGAATCAGTGCGCGGTGGAGGTGGCGCACCGCTACCAGCCCGCGCAGGAGGGCGTCGGCGGCGACTGGTACGACGTGATCCCGTTGTCCGGGGGCCGGGTCGCGCTGGTCGTCGGCGACGTCGTCGGGCACGGCATCCACGCGGCGGCCACGATGGGCCGGCTGCGCACCGCCGTGCGCAACTTCTGCGCGCTGGACCTGCCGGCGGAGGACCTGCTCAGCCAGCTGGACGCGCTGGTGGAGTCGATGGACGCCGACGAGGCCGAGGACCAGCGCGGCGTCGGCATCATCGGCGCGACCTGCCTGTACGTGGTCTACGACCCGGTGACCGGCCTGTGCACGGTCGCGGCGGCCGGCCATCCCTCGCCGGCCGTGGTGGCCCGCGACGGCTCGGTGGAGTACCTGGAGCTGCCGACCGGTCCGCCGCTGGGCCTCGGGGGCTCGGCCTACGAGGCCGTCGAGCTGCCGATCGACGAGGGCAGCACCCTGGTCCTGTACACCGACGGCCTGGTGGAGAGCCGGGAGCAGGACATCGGGACCGGGCTGGAGCGCCTGCGCGCGGCCCTGGGCGGCCCGGGACGCGACCCGGAGGAGCTGTGCGCCTCGGCGATCGGCGACCTGCTGCCGGAGCGGCCCTCCGACGACGTCGCGCTGCTGGCCGCCCGGGCCCGCCGCACGTTGCCGGACCGCGTGGCCACCTGGGACGTGCCGATGACCCCGGAATCGGTGGCCTTCCTGCGCGCCGAGGTGTCCCGGCAACTGCGCGCCTGGCGCCTGTCCGAGCTGGTCTTCACCACCGAGCTCGTGGTCAGCGAACTGGTGACGAACGCCATCCGGCACGCGACCGGCCCGGTCGAGCTGCGCCTGCTCCGCGACAGGGCCCTGATCTGCGAGGTCGCCGACGGCAGCAGCGTCTCCCCGCGCCTGCGCCGCGCGCAGACCCTCGACGAGGGCGGCCGGGGCCTGTTCCTGGTGGCGCAGCTCTCCCAGAAGTGGGGGACGCGGTACACCGCACGCGGCAAGGTGATCTGGTCCGAGCAGCCGCTGCCGGCGAACGGTGATTACTAGAACGGCGATCGCTAGAACGGTGGCCAGCTGATCAGGTCCGCCAGCGCCGCGCGGTCCACGACGGCCCGTCCCGTCCGCTGCTGGTAGCGCCGCACAAGCTGTCGTTGCTGTCGCCGGATACGAGTCTCGAGAACAAGCCGGCGCCCCGGGCCGGGGAACGCTTCGGCCAGTCCGGCCAGCGCCGCCGCCCGATCCGCGCCGACAGCGGCCAGCGTCCAAGCGACACCCGGGTCGAGGCAGACCAGCGCCAGCGCCAAGTGCTCAGCGCGGTGCGAGCGTTCTCGCCGTGCCAGCGCCAATCGCAACGAACTCTCATAGGCCGCCTGCGCGTCTGCGCCGAGCGGCGGGTCCGGCCACGTCATGCGCCGCTGGGCGCGTGCCGCACCGAGCGGGAACAACGGCGGACGCCCGACCGGCTGCTCGCTCGGCGCCAGAGTCGGCGCCAGCTCGATGCCCAGCGGTGCCAGCGCCTCCCGGTCGGCTGCCATGCCGGCGCCGTGCGGTGCGGCGGTGCGCACGGCCTCGCGTGCCGCCTCCGCGGTGGCGCCGTGGCGGGCCAGGACGGACGCGATGGCGCCGTCGGTCTTCGCCAGCGCCAACAGCAGATGCTCACTGCCGACGCGCGGATGGCCGAGGCTGCGCGCCTCCCGGAACGCATCGGCAAAGACGGCGCGTACGGACGGATCATCTCCACGGAACACGGGGGCACCTAACCCTTCAAAGACCGGTGGTATTTGCGGTGGACGGTCTGCTTGGTCACCCCGAGCCGCTCGGCGATGTCCTGCCACGACCACCCGGCCTCCCTGGCGGCGGCGACCCGGTCGGCCTCCACCTGCTCGGCCAGGCGGCGCAGGCGGGCCACGGCGCGCAGGGCGGCGTCGAGATCGTCGCCCCGGGTGGCTTGTTCGAGGTCTGTGACGGCATCGGGCATGGCGTCAGCATAGGCTGACGCGCGCGAGAGCGTCAACATATGCTGACGGCGAAGGCCGCGACCGCCTCAGACCCCGATCGTCTCAGACCCCGATCGCCTCAGACCCCGGCAGCCTCAGACCCCGGCGGCCTTCTCCAGATGCACCAGCTCGACACCGTCCGCCAACGGCTCCCGCCGACTCTCGCGATAGCCCAACCGCTCGTACAGCCGGATGTTCGCGACGCTCAGATGCCCGGTGAACAACGCGAAGCGCTCGATACCGGCCGGCGCCTGCCGTTCCAGCTCCGCGAGCAGTTGCGTACCGATCCCACGCCCCTGCGCGTCAGGTGCGACCGCCACACGCCCGATGCGCCATACCGTTCCGTCGCGGCCGGCGCGGGCGCTGCCGATGATCCGACCGCCGCCGACGGCCTTCAACGCAAAGCTCTGATTCAGCTCGGCCCGAAGTTCATCAAAGGTCTGCGTCAGTGGCGGCAGGAAGCAGTCCTTGTACAGCTGCGCTTCGCTGACGTAGCAGGCCCGTTGCAAGGTCAGGAGCTCACCGGCGTCGGCGAGATCGACGCGGTGGATCGCGATGTCCGTCATGGATCGGAAGCGTAGCGATGCATTGACAGCGTCTCGTCACGGGTGTTTCATCCGGGTTACCGCCCTGTTTTGTTGATGCCGATAACAAAACCTCCTGCACAGCTGCCCCGCTCTCGCATGCCCTGGGAGGCACGATGTCCAGTACGGCGAAACCCCGGCTCGGCCGGGTCCGTGTGGCGATTTCGCTGGCCGCGTTGTCCGCGTCCGTGATCGCGACCTATTCGGCCACGCAGGGGGCGCAGGCCGCCCCGGCCGCCTCGGCGGCGTCCACCGCGTGTCCGTGGGTGGGCTCCAGTGCGCCGATCCCGCAGCGCGTGAGCCAGTTGCTGTCGCACATGACGCTGGCGCAGAAGGTCCAGCTGATGACCGGATCCAACGGTTCGAGTTACGTCGGGTTCACACCGTCCATCGGTGCGCTGTGCATCCCGGCGATGAACCTGGAGGACGGCCCGGCCGGCGTCGCCGACGGCATGAACGACGTCACCCAGCTGCCCGCGCCGGTCGACGTCGCGGCGACCTTCGACACCTCCGCCGAGCAGAGCTTCGGCCAGGTGATCGGCGGCGAGGAGGCGGCCAAGGGCACCACGGTGGACCTGGGGCCGACCATCAACATCGTGCGCGACCCGCGCTGGGGCCGGGCCTTCGAGTCGGTCGGCGAGGACCCGTACCTCAACGGCCAGATGGGCGCCGCCGACATCCGGGGCGTGCAGTCGACCGGGACGATGGCGCAGGTCAAGCACCTGGCCGCGTACAACCAGGAGACCAACCGGAACACGCCGTCGGACAACGTGATCGCCAGCGACCAGACGCTGCAGGAGATCTACGAGCCCGCGTTCCAGACCTCGGTGCAGAAGGGCGCCGCGTCGTCGGTGATGTGCTCCTACAGCACCATCAACGGCACCTACGCCTGTCAGAACCCGACGATCCTGAACACCGTGCTGCGCCAGGAGTTCGGCTTCAACGGCTTCGTCACCTCCGACTGGGGCGCCACCCACGCCGGCGCGGCCTCGGTCAACGCGGGCCTGGACCAGGACATGCCGGGGGACAGCACCTACTTCGGCAGCGCCCTGATATCGGCGGTCAACTCCGGCCAGGTGTCCCAGGCGGCGATCAACACCTCGGTCACCCGGATCCTCACCCAGGACTTCGCCTTCGGCCTGTTCGACAAGCCCCCGACGGGCTCCCCGGCCGCCACCGCGACCGGCACCGCCAACCAGGCGGCCGGCGAACACCTGGCGGAGCAGGGCACCGTGCTCCTGAAGAACTCCGGCAACGTGCTGCCGTTCGGATCCGGCGACACCTCCATCGCCGTCATCGGCGCCGACGCCTCGACCAGCGTGCAGTCCGCCGGCGGCGGCAGCGCCTCGGTGAACTCCAGCGGCACGGTCACGCCCTTGCAGGGCATCACCAGCGCGGCCCCGTCCGGGACCACAGTGGCCTACGACAGCGGGTCCTCGTCCAGCTCGGCGGCGGCGCTCGCGGCGAAGTCCAGCGTCGCAGTGGTCTTCGTCAGCACCTCGGAATCCGAGGGCAGCGACCTGTCGAGCATCGACCTGTCCAGCGCCGACAACTCGCTGATCTCCGCGGTGGCGGCCGCCAACCCCAACACCATCGTGGTGCTGAACACCGGCTCGGCGGTCACCATGCCGTGGCTCTCCTCGGTCAAGGGCGTCCTCGAGGCCTGGTACCCGGGCCAGAGCGACGGCACCGCGATCGCGAACATCCTGTACGGGACGACCAACCCCTCCGGCCACCTGCCGGTGACGTTCCCGACCTCGCTGTCCCAGGTCCCGGCGAGCACCAGCGCGCAGTGGCCGGGCGTCAACGGCCAGGTGCAGTACTCCGAGGGCGTGGACGTCGGCTACCGCTGGTACGACAGCCACAACCTGACGCCGCTGTTCCCGTTCGGCTACGGCCTGTCCTACACCAGCTTCTCCTACTCGAACCTGCACATCAGCGCCCTGCCACAGGGCGGCACCGCCACCGTGACCGCGACGGTGACCAACACCGGCTCCCGGGCCGGCGCGGACGTCGCGCAGCTGTACGTGAGCGACCCGGCCGCCTCCGGCCAGCCGCCGCGGCAGCTGGAGGGCTTCGCGAAGGTGAACCTGCAGCCCGGCCAGAGCCAGACCGTCTCCTTCCCCCTGACCGAGCAGAACCTGCGCTACTGGAATACGAGCACTGACAACTGGGCCACCAGCACCGGCACCTACGGCATCGCGGTCGGCGACGCCGACTCCACCAGTGCCCTGACGCTGTCCGGCACCCTGTCGGTCGCGGCGAACCAGCTCGGCCAGCCGGTGAGCGTCACCACCCCGGGCCCGCAGGAGGGCGTGGCCGGCACCGCCGTCTCGGTGCAGGTCACGGCAGCCGACACCACCTCAGGCCAGACGCCGACGTTCAGCGCGACCGGCCTGCCGGCCGGCGTGTCGATCTCGTCCTCCGGCCAGATCACCGGCACACCGACGACCGCCGGCACGACCACCGCCGACGTGACCGCAACCGACGCCAACGGTGCACAAGCCACGACCAGCTTCGTCTGGACCGTCGCCGCCACCTCGGCCGGAGTCCCGACGACGCCGCTGGTGGGCTATCAGGGCCTGTGCTTGGACGTGGCCTCGGCGAACAACGCCGACGGCACCGCCGTCCAGGTCTACACCTGCAACGGCACCAACTCCCAGCAGTGGACCGAGGAGGCGGACGGCACGGTCCACTCGCTGGGCAAGTGCCTGGACATCACCGCCGCCGGCACCGCGAACGGCACAGCGGTGGACCTGTACACCTGCAACGGAACCGGCGCACAGCAGTGGCAGCCCCAGTCCGACGGAACCCTGCGCAACCCGGCCTCCGGCCGCTGCCTGGACGACACCGGCTCCGGCGGCTCCGGCACGAAGGCGGAGATCTACGACTGCTCCGCCGCAGCGAACCAGATCTGGAAGTCGCCCGCAGGCTCCTCCTCGACCACCGGCACCGGCCAGATCACCGGCTACCAGGGCCTGTGCGTGGACGTACGCAGCGCGAACAACGCGGACGGCACCCCGGTCCAGGTCTACACCTGCAACGGCACCAACGCCCAGCAGTGGACCGTGGAATCGAACAACACCCTGCAGGCCCTGGGCAAGTGCCTGGACGTGAACGCCGCCGGCACCGCAAACGGAACCCTGGTCCAGCTGTACACCTGCAACGGAACCGTCGCCCAGGTCTGGCAGCCCCAGACCAACGGCACCCTGGTGAACCCACACTCCGGCCGCTGCCTGGACGACACCGGCTCCGGCGGATCGGGCACCCAGTTGCAGATCTGGGACTGCTCGGGCGCCGCGAACCAGAAGTGGACACTGCCGTAACGCGGTAGGGGAGTTCGCTGAGCACTGCCAGCCCGCGCCGGGGACCGAACATCGGTCCCCGGCGCGGGCTTGTTGCGGCGGTTGCAAAGCGGTTGGCGCCAACGCGGCGACAGAGGTCGACGATCGAGGACTGACCACGGTGTGACACGTGGATCCCGCATCCCATAGAGGGCTCTTTGTTCGGGGGACCCGGAACACGGCGACCACAAGCAGCACCGCCACCGAACAACGCAACGCGCCCACGCACGAAGACAAAGCCGAACAGTCGCGGGCCGTCGCATTCAGGAGGTCCGCAGGGGGCGCCCCCCGCTGTAGAGCGCCCGCCGGAGGCACCTGCCTTTGATCTTAGGCACCCACCAAACGCGGCAGACACCCGCCCGCATGACGCATGCGCAGTGACTCGGACCGGCGCGCGGTCGTGAACACGCGAACCGCCGGCCGCCAGCCGCCAACGCGAAACGAGCGGCTCAGCCGAACTGCGCCACCAGCGGATCCCGCAAATCGTGCGCGAAGCCGTAGAAATAGCCTTAAAGGCACAAACAGACGTGCCTTTTGTATGAGTCGGCAACAAGAACCAAGAACCAAGACGAGAACCAGAACCGAGCTGCCATCGACCCTCGAGATATCAGGCCCCATCGCACGGCCGCCGCGGAGACGATCTATCCTCCAGGCAACCCAGCGGAATCCCACCCTCGTCGATACGACGGCATGCAAGACGCCGAACGGGATTCCATGAAGGGCAGGGGTGGATGCGGGGACCGGACGAGGCGGAGTTCGACGAACTCGTCGCCGGGCGGGCGCACGCGTTGCGGCGGACCGCCTATCTGATGTGCGGCGACTGGCACCAGGCGGAGGACCTGGTGCAGGTCACCTTCATGAAGCTGCACGCCTCCTGGCACCGCATCCAGCGCCACGAGGCGTTCGACGCCTACCTGCGCAAGACGCTGCTGCGCTCCTGCATCGACGAGAAGCGCCGCGCGCGCTGGCGGCGGGAGGCGCCCACGGACGTGCTGCCGGAGGTGGCCGATCCGGCGCCGGAGCCGGACGGGGTGCGCGATGTGCTGGTCGCCGGATTGCGGCAGCTGCCGCCCAGACAGCGGGCGACGCTGGTGCTGCGCTACTTCGAGGACCTGAGTGTGGAGGAGACCGCTCGAGCCCTGGGCTGCTCGACCGGGACCGTGAAGAGCCAGACGTCCAAGGGCCTGACCACCCTGCGCACCATTGTCGACCCGACCCATCTCGCCCGGACGGAGGAACTCGCGTGAACGACCTGAACGACTCGAACGACTTGAACGACTCGAACGACCAGAACTGGATGCAGGACATGTTCGCCCGCTCGCGCCGCGAGGCCGAGCCCGGGTGGACGCCGAACACCGCGGCGATCGCGGTCGGCGGACGGCGTCGGCGACGCCTGCGGGCCGTCTCGGTCGGCGGGGGCGCGCTCGGGGCGCTGGCCGTGACGGCCGCCGTGGTGATCGGGCTCGGGGGCATCGGTTTCGGCGTCTCGTCCGCGCCGGCGCCGGCGGGTCCGCGCTCGACGAGTGTCTTCGACTACGCGTCCCTGACGGTGGACCGCTCCGATGCCAAGACGTCGAACGTCGTGCAAGTGTCGGCGGTGGACAAGATGTCGGGACTGATCGACGCGCTGGACCCCGCGCACGCCCACCTGCGGAACGTGGAGGGCACCGGCGTGGGGGTGCCCGCGTACCGCACCGTCGGCGACGGCAGTTCGGCGGCCAAGGGCATCGCCTCTATCACCGCCGTCTCCGTCTACACGGCCGACGGCACGATCCCGGCCCGTGGCGGGAACGGACCGAATGGCAGCCTGGTGATCAACCTCGTCGCGAACACCGCTCTGCTGGGAGGGTCGGTGTACACCAAGCCGGACGTCAGCATCGAGAACCTCCCATGTGGCTACAAGCTCGCGAACGCCTTCCACGCCATACCGCTGCCTCAGTACGACGCGCACTGGTCGACGTGTGTCTCCACACCGCTGCCCGACGGCTCGAAGGTCGACAGCACCACGACGCCGGACAGCCAGGGCACGGTCACGGTCACGGCCGCGATCCGGGAGTACCCGAACAACGGCGGCGGGATGGCCGCGGTCTGGACCGACTACGCCGCCGGGCGCACCACGGCCACCGACCCGGCCCCGACCGACCAGGCGCCAAATCCATCGGCGGTGCTGAAGTCGAACCCGTACACCGAGCAGCAATTGGCCGCGATCCTGGCGGCCCCGCGGTACGGCCCGACCGGCAAGCCCCAGCCGGCCGGCAAGGGTCCGAAACAGTTCCTGAAGACCGGCGACCTCAGCGACCTCAGCGACCTCGGCGCCGACGCGACCTACGACGAGACCTCATCCAGCGGCAGCACCGGAGACCTGCCGATGGACAACGGATGCGACTACAAGGACGTCAACCCGCTGGCCAAGTCCGGCCGGATGGCCCTCTACACCGCGACCGCGCCCGGCGGGAAGAAGCTGAAGATCGCAGAGCTCGAATATCCGCTGCCGCACGGCACCGGACCGGCCACCATGGCCACGGCGCGCAGCCAGGCCAAGGGCGGCTGCGACAACGGCGGCCAGCTGTACTCCAAGGACAGCCTCACCGACCTCCCAGCGGGCATCGCCGACGAGGCCTTCATCGAGAACGGTGTCGGGACCAACGCAATCACCGTCTGGATGCGTTTCGGGGACACGATCCTGAGGATCGATGTCACCACTGGCCAGACCGCCATACCCGACCTGTCATCACCGGCCGATCAAGCGTGGCTCCAGAACGCCGTCCGGGCAGCGGCCGCGCACTGGACCGCGAAGGACTGACGACCGCGAAGGACTGACGACCACCGCGCTCCGCGCTCCGCCGTCCGCGGGATCTCACAGCGCAAGAAGCTCTGAAAATCCTCTGAATTTCCGTCGGCATGCTCCACCCCGTACGAGGGTGCAACCGCGCCACACGGAGCATTCGGAAGGACAGCAGCGTGACTGAGTCCACGACGATCGACGCCGAACTCTACGACCACCTCGTCATCGGGGCCGGGCCCGCCGGTCTGCAACTGGCCCGGCATCTGCACGAGTCCGGGAGCCGCTATACGGTGCTGGAAGCGGGGGAGGCCCCCGGGACGTTCTTCACCACCTTCCCGCGGCACCGGACTCTGATCTCGTCGAACAAGCCGCATACCGGAACCGACGACCCTGAGCTGAACCTCCGGATGGACTGGAACTCGATCCTGTCCGACGATCCGAAGCTGCTGTTCACCCGCTACACCGAGCGCTACTTCCCGCCGGCCGACGTGTTCGTCCAGTACCTCGCCGACTTCGCGGCCGCGTCCGGCCTGGACATCCACTACGACGCCCGCGTCGTGCGCGTCGAGCGGCCCGAGGCCGGCGGTCCCTTCACCGTCACCGCGCAGGACGGCAGCGTTCGGCGCGCGGCGGTGGTGGTCGTGGCCACCGGCGTCTCGAAGCCCTACATCCCGCCGATCCCCGGCATCGAGCACGCCGAGCAGTACGCGACGATGACCGTCGACCCCGCGGACTTCACCGACCAGCGGGTGCTCATCCTGGGCAAGGGGAACTCGGCCTTCGAGACCGCCGACAACCTGATCGAGAAGGCCGCCGTGATCCACGTCGCGGGCCCCGACGGGGTGCGGCTGGCGTGGAAGACGCACTACGTCGGCCACCTGCGCGCGGTGAACAACAACTTCCTCGACACCTACCAGCTCAAGTCCCAGAACGCGATCCTGGACGGCGAGGTGCTGGACATCGCCCCGCAGCCCGGCGGCGGGTACATCGTGCGCTTCTCCTTCGTCCGGGCCGACGAGGTCGTCAAGGAGCTGTACTACGACCGGATCCTGTGCTGCACCGGCTTCCGGCTGGACACCGAGCCCTTCGCCCCCGAGTGCTCGCCGGCCCTGATGTACAAGGACCGTTTCGCCGAGCTCACCTCGGCCTTCGAGTCGGTCGACGTCCCGGGCCTGTACTTCGCCGGAACCCTGATGCAGCAACGCGATTTCAAGAAGGCGACCAGCGGCTTCATCCACGGCTTCCGCTACACCGTCAAGGCCCTGAGTCGGATCCTCGACCAGCGCGGCGCGGACCGGAAGGCCTGGCCGCACCGGGAGATCGCGGCGACGCCCGAGGCGCTGGCCGAGGCGACCATCGAGCGCGTCAACCGGAGCTCGGCGCTGTGGCAGCAGTTCAGCGTCATGGCCGACGTCATCCTGCTCCCGGCCGGCGGGCAGGCGCAGTATTTCGAGGAGGTGCCGGTCGGCTACGCGCTCGACGGCGGGCTCGCCAACGACGGCCTGCTGATCGCGGCGACCCTGGAGTACGGGCCCGACCACGACAAGGTCGACCGCTTCGACGCGAGCGTGAAGCGGGTCGCGCAGGACGACGCGGAAGCGGCACACGACGCCGCTTATCTGCACCCTGTCATCCGCGTCCATCGCGACGGCAAGGTCCTGGCCGAGCACCACCTCGCCGAGAACCTGGAGAACCACTGGGACGGCGAGGCCTCGCACCGCACGCCGCTGGTGGCCTTCTTCGAAAAGGTGGCGACGCTGTGAGCGTCACCGCCACGCAAGCCCCCGCTCCCGCCGTCGAGCTCGACGACCTGCTCACCGTCCGCGAGTTCGAGGCCGTGGCCGCCCTGCACATGGACCCCGTCCACTACGACTACGTGGCCGGCGGCGCGCGCGACGAGGTCACCGTGCGGGCCAACGAGGACGGCTTCGCGCGCCTCAGCCTTCTGCCGCGCGTTCTGCGCGGCAGCGCACAGCGCGACTTGTCCGTCACCTTGTTCGGCGCGCGTGCCTCGATGCCCGTGCTGATGTCGCCGACCGCGTTCCACCGCCTGGTCTGCGCCGAGGGCGAGATCGCCACGGCCCGCGCCGCCGCCCGCGCGGGCACCATCATGATCGCGAGCATGGCGAGCACCGTCGCGGTCGGGGAGGTGGCCGCCGCCGCGCGCGCCGCCGCCCTCGACGGTGAATCCGACGGTGATTCCGACGGCGACCCGGCGCTGTGGTTCCAGCTGTATCTGCAGCCTGATCTGGACGACACCATCGCGCTGATCGCCCGCGCCACCGCCGCCGGATGCCGGGCGCTCGTGGTCACCGTCGACTCGCCGGTGCTCGGGGCGAACGAGCGCAACCAGCGCAACCGCTTCCACGACCTGCCGCCCGGCATGGCCTGCGAGAACCTGCGCAACCTGCGCGGCGACGAGCCGGGGAACGTGCGGCAGATCGCGATGTCGCCGGAACTGTCGTGGGAGCACATCGACTGGCTGCGCGAGCACACCGCGCTGCCGATTCTGCTCAAGGGGGTCCTGCATCCCCTGGACGCGCGGATCGCGGTCGATCACGGCGTCGACGGCCTGCTGCTGTCCAACCACGGCGGCCGCCAGCTCGACACCGTGCCGGCCACGATCGACCTGCTGCCGGAGTTCGTCGCGGCGGTGGACGGGAGCGTTCCGGTGTTGCTGGACGGCGGCGTGCGGCGTGGCACCGACGTGGTCAAGGCGCTGGCGCTGGGGGCCGCGGCGGTCGGTGTCGGCCGCCCGATCGTCTGGGGCCTGGCCGCCGCGGGGGAGCAGGGCGCCACGCGAGTGCTGGAACTGCTGCACGAGGAGGTTGACCACACGGTCGCGCTGTGCGGAGCGCGCGGCCTGGCCGACCTCACGCCCGACCTGGTCCGGCCGGCTGCCGGGAGCCGCCGGTGAGCCAGACGGCCTGGAGCTGGTGGGTGGCCGCCGCGCTGGCCGTGGCGGTCGTGGCGAGCCTGCCCTACTGGCTGCCGGGCATCGTGGTGAATCTTCGGGTCCGGATATTCGCCCTCGTCAACGGCACCGAGGGCATCCCGGTGCCGGGCAAGCTGGTCGGTACCGACGATTTCAAGCGCGTGTACGCCGATCCGGCCGCCGACGGACGCAGCCGGGGAGCCGCGCTGTCGGACCTGTTCTGGTACTGGCTGGCGCCGGGGCCGGAGGTGCATCAGGAACATCTGGAGCCCGGGCCCCGGTATGACGACGTCGCGCGCACCACGCGGCGCACGATCGCGCGGCTGCGCAAGGACGACTGGGAGGAACTGGTCGCCCGGTGTGCGGTGCGCGAGTTCGACCGGTTGGACGGCGTCGGCGGTGGCGAGGGCGGAGCCGCAGCCGCAGCCGCAGCCGGAGCCGCAGCCGGAGCCGCAGCCGCAGCTGGAGTCGGGGCCGGAGCTGGAGCTGGAACCGGCGCCAGAGCCCGCACCGCCCGCCGGGCCCGCGTCGTCCGCCTGCGCGACGCGATGATGCCGCTGTGGGCCTCGGTCTACTACGAGGTCGTGTTCGACGAGCCGTGTCCGCCGCAGGCCCGCGATCTGATCGTGGCCAACGCGAACGACGTCGTCAGCGCCCTGAAATGCACCCGGCTGCGGCACATGCGGCGCCGCGAGCGGCTCACGCGCTACCTGCGCGGCAGGATCGCCGACGGCGCCGTGCCCCACGGCCTGCCGACCACCCTCAGCGAACAGGAGCAGGCGTACTACCTTCAGGGCACGTACTTCAACACCGCCGTGGTGCAGATGTCCGAGGGGATGGCGCATCTGCTGCTGGCGATCGCGGCGCGTCCGGAGTTGCAGCGTCAGCTGCGGGAGAAACAGGATCCTGAGTTCCTGGACCGGGTGATCGACGAGACCCTGCGCGTCTATCCCCTGTTCGGTGTGGCGCACCGGATCACCTCGGCGCAGATCGCGCTCGGCGAGACGGCGATCCCGGCCGGATCGGTGCTGCTGTTCAACTACGCCGAGTACCACCACGCCGGCGCCGCCGACGCGGCCGAGTTCGATCCGGACCGCTGGCTGCGCGAGCACGTGGAGCGGGTGAACAACATCCCGTTCGGGATCAGCGCGAACCGTCCGTGCCCGGCGCGCGGCATCGCGTCGCTGACCATGCGGGTCGCGGCGGCCGAAATGCTGCGGCGCTATGCCCTGTCCACCTCGGCGGGCCACACGCGCTCGCTGCCGAACCGCGGTCCGTGTCTGCTGACGCCGCTTGCGGCCGACGGGCCGGCCGAGCCGCGCCCGCCGGCCGTGCGGCTGGCCCTGTTGCGCGTGCGCGACCGCTGGGAAGACGTGTGGCGCAGCCTGGTCCAGCTCGTGCTCGGCACGTACATGGTCTGGGACGCGCGCCGCCTTCGCTTGTGCCGGAACTACTTCGCCGCCCAGGAGGCCGAGCAATGAGCGTCACCGCCCTTTCGCCCCGCTTCTTCATCGCCGTCGTCGTGATCCTGTTGTTCTGCCGCCTGGTGTCCTGGTCGATCGGCCGCGCCGGGCAGCCCCCGGTGGTCGGCGAGATGGTCGCCGGCGTGCTGCTGGGCCCGTCGCTGCTCGGCGCCGTGGCCCCGCGGGTCGAGCACGAGCTGTTCCCGGCCGCGCTCAAACCGGTGCTCTACGTCGCCGGCCAGATCGGCCTGGTGGCCTTCATGTTCCAGGCCGGTCACGAGTTCCGGTCGCATCTGGACCGGCACATCGCGCGGGCGGCCCTGGCCGTGTCGAGTGCGGGCATCGCCGCGCCGCTGGTGCTCGGCGGGCTGCTGGCGATCGCGGCGCACGGACGCGTCGGGATCTTCGTATCCGGGGTCTCGCCGACGGTGACGGAGTCCTTCGTAGGCGTCGCGCTGGCCATCACCGCGTTCCCGATGCTGGCGCGCATCATCACCGAACGGGGCCTGTCCGGCACCCGCTACGGATCGCTGGCCCTGGCCAGCGGCGCGATCGACGACGTGGTGGCCTGGTGCCTGCTGGCCGGGGTGCTGGCCGCGGCCTCGGGGCGGCCCAAGCCGATCCTGGTCGCCCTGGGCGGGATCGTGGTGTTCGCCCTGGCGATCCTCTACGGTGTCCGTCCGCTGCTGGCCAGGACCCTGAAGAACGGCGGCTCGGTGAGCGACGGCCAGGTGCTGGTCGTGGCCGCGGTGCTGTTCGCGGCGGCGTGGTTCACCGACGAGATCGGTCTCTACTCGGTCTTCGGCGCGTTCTGTGTGGGCATGGCGATGCCCAGCAGCGGCGCCGCGGAGCGCGCGGTCGGGACCATCAGCACCAGCAACCGGATCATCTTCCTGCCGATGTTCTTCATCTACTCCGGCCTGAACACCCGGTTCGCGCTCCTGGGCAACCGGCCGCTGCTGCTGTTCTCGCTGCTGGCGATCGTCGTGGCCGTGGTCGGCAAGTTCGGTGCCTGCTGGCTGGCCGCCCGGGCCAGCGGCCAGGACCAGGCCACCGCCGTCCGGCTCGGCGCCCTGATGAACGCCAGAGGGCTGATGCAGCTCATCGCGCTGAACGTGGGGCTTCAGGCCGGCATCATCAACAGCGAGCTGTTCACCGCGCTGGTGTTGGTCGCCCTTGTCACGACCCTGATGGCCTCGCCGGTGCTCACCATCTTGGACCGCAAGATGCCGGTCCGGGAGGACGCGGGGAGCCCCGAGCCCGAGGCCGAGCTCGCGGCGGCCGCCGGATGAAACAGGGGCCTGAGATCAATGTCTGACATAATGCGGCGCTATGGCACCCCAGGCGCCGCAGGAGGGGCGGGAGAGCCCGCAGGCGAGCTCGAACCGGGACTCGCAAGAGGGCCCGCCCAAGAGCAGACTGCTGGTCGTCGAGGACGACACCGATCTCGCCGCGCTGCTCACCAGCCTGATCGAAGGCGAGGGCTACCACGTGGACACCGCCCACGACGCGCAGCGCGGCCTGCACCTGGGCCTGGCCAACGACTACCGGGTCATGGTGATCGACCGGCGGCTGCCCGGGATGGACGGCCTGGAGCTGGTGGCGGGGCTGCGCCGCCGCGCGGTCACCGCCCGGGTGCTGATCCTCACCGCGCTCGGCGCCTACGCCGAGCGGGTGCGCGGGCTCGACGGCGGTGCCGACGACTACCTGACCAAGCCCTTCGACGTCGAGGAGCTGCTGGCCCGGGTCCGCGCGCTGGACCGCCGGTTCGCCGACGAGTCGGACCTGCTGCGCCTGGGCGAGGGCTTCCTGGACCGGCAGGCGCGCGAGGTCGCCCTGCCGGACGGCACCCGCGTCCCGCTCTCGCCGCGCGAGTTCGACCTGTTGAACACCCTGGCCGCGCGGCCCCGCGCCATCCATTCCCGCTCCCAGTTGCGCTCCCAGGTGTTCCCGGACACGGCCGCCGAGTCGGTCGTCGACACCTATGTGTACTACCTGCGCCGTAAGCTCGGCCGGCAGATCGTGCGGACCGTCTACGGCCTCGGCTACCGGATAGGCATGCTGTGATGCTGCGACGGTCCGCACCGCCCGCGCCCGAGCGGCGCATGCTCGCGCGGGCCGCCGCGGTGCTCGCCTGCCGCATCGCCTCGGGATTCCTGGTGGCCTTGGCACTGCTCGGCTTCTGCGCGTACCGGGTGGTGCTGGACGAGCAGCGCACGCAGGCCCGGCAGGAGCTGGCCATGGCGCTGGACCTCGACAATCCGGACCAGGCGATCCCGTGCCTGTGGCTGTTCGAGGTCGATGGCGCGAGTGTGCGCCACGCGCCGCAGGTGCCGCCCGGGTTCCCGCTCCAGTCGGCGGTCGCGAGCGCGCAGGCTGGTGCGGCGCCGTCGCAGACCCACGTCACGATCGGCAAGACCGACTTCGAGGTGCTGACCGTACGGCGCGGCCCGGTGGTCCGGCAGGCCGTGTTCGACACCTGGTATCAGCAGGCTGACCTGGACCACCTGGTCCGCGCGCTGCTGTTGGCCGGGCTGCTCGGCGTGGTGCTGGCCACGGTCGTGGGCGCCGTGCTGGGCCGCCGCTCGATCGCGCCGCTGAGCGACGCGCTGGAGCGGCAGCGGCGGTTCGTGGCCGACGCCAGCCACGAGCTGCGCACGCCGCTGACCCGTCTGCACACCCGCGCGCAGATGCTGGTGCGCTGGCAGCAGGACCAGCCGTCGGCCGACGGCCTGTCCGCCGAACAGTCCGAACGGCTCGCCGCCGAGCAGTCCGAACGGCTCGCCACCGAGCTGCGCGCGATGGTCCAGTCCGCGGGCGAACTGAACGAGGTGGTCGAGGACCTGCTGATGTCGGCCGGCCTGCGCGCCGCCCCGCACCGCGGCGAGTACTTCGACCTGGCGACCCTGGCCGCCGAGGTGATCGACGCCGAACGCCCGCGCCTGGCCGGTCGGGCCCTCGTCCTGACCACGGTCGGCGACGACCTGATCGTCAAAGGCGCGCGCTCCTCCGTCCGCCGCATGATCTTCACCCTGCTCGACAACGCCGTCAGCCACACCGCTCCGACCGGCCGCATCGAGATCGCCGTGCGCCGCGCTGACCGGGGCATCGCCGAACTCGAAGTCGCCGACGACGGCGACGGCTTCGACCCCGTCGACCGCGACCGCATCTTCGAGCGCTTCGCCCAGAGCGGCAGCCCCGGACCGCACCACTTCGGCCTGGGACTGGCGCTGGCCCGCGAGATCGCCACGGACCACGGAGGGACGATCCGCGCTGCGGGACGGGTGGGGGAGGGGGCTGCTTTCACGGTGCGGCTGCCGGTGGCCGGTTGAGGTGAGCGCTCACCAACCGCCCTGGAAGAACCCCAGCAGCGCAGGGGCCGGGTCCGCCGCGGTGCCGATGTTCGCCGCGGTGACGACCAGGACGGCGAGGGCGGTCAGGGCCGTCAGGATCGCGCACCACAGCATGCTGCGATTCGCCCGGCGCCTCCAGGCCATGACGCTGAGCGTGATGAGGACGAGCGCCGTGATGGCGCCGACGACGGCAAGGACGGCGTGGTAGAGGCCGAAGTCGTCCACCATGACCTTCACCGCGGGGGTGGCGGCGGTGGTCTGGTGGGGGTAGTGGGCCAGGTGCTGGTCGATCTGGGTGATGGTGGTGCCGAGGTCTCCGTGGGAGTTGCCGGTGGGCAGCATCGACAGGAGCGAGGAGAACGGGGCTGCCGCGCCTTGGATGTTGGCCGCCAGCATCGCTGCGGAGAACAGGGCGAGGATCGCCATGAGGACGCCGAGGCCGGCGGTGATGCGCCACAGGCGGATGGCGAGTGCGATGAAAACGGCGAGCAGGGCCGCGGCTATCGCGGCCTTGGCCACGTGGAAGCGGAACCAGTAGTCGACGATGTCCTGCATGCCGGCTGGGAAGGTCCGGTCGCCGGACTTCCAGTAGTCGATGAACGCTTTGCTGAATGCGTCGCGCAGCGCCTGCTCGCTGGAGAAGCCGCCGTGCGGGCCGCCTATCGCCGCCAGCGGGGACGGTGCCAGGACGAAGGCGGCGATGAGGGCGACGGCGGCTGCGCCGAGGAGTGCCGAGGTCCGGACGGGTGTGTTGGGCGCGGTTGTCATGCCGACCACGCTTCCGCAGCGGCGCGGCCGGGTCAGCGGGGTACGCCGGACACTTGGTGGTGTGGCAGGCCCTACCCTTCCCGCCGGGCGGCTGCCGTGAGCTGCGGTCCTTCGCTCCTTGGCGTCCTATGCGTTGAGGAACGCCAGTACGGCGCGGACCCGCCGGTGCACCGAGTCGTCCGGCGGCAGGCCGAGCTTGGTGAAGACGTTGCCGATGTGCTTCTCGACCGTGCTCGCGGACACCACGAGGCGCCGGGCGATGGCCGTGTTGGAGTGGCCCTCGGCCATCAGGGCCAGCAGTTCGCGCTCGCGCGAGGTCAGCTCGGCCAGCGGGTCGCCGCGGCGCCGCCCGGTCAGCAGTTGCGCGACGACCTGCGGATCGAACACGGTTCCGCCCTCGGCCACGCGGTCCAGCGCGTCCAGGAACTCGGCGACCTTGGAGACCCGGTCCTTCAGCAGGTAGCCCACCGCGCCGTGGCCGTCGGCGAGCAGTTCGGAGGCGTAGGAGGCCTCCACGTACTGGCTCAGGACGAGCACCGGCGCCCCGGGAAGCAGCGACCGGATGGTGATCGCCGCGCGCAGGCCCTCGTCGGTGTGCGTCGGCGGCATGCGCACGTCGACCACCGAGACATCGGGCCGGTGCTTCAAGACGGCCTCGACCAGGGCCGGTGCGTCGCCGACGGACGCCACCACCTTGTGGCCCTCCTCGGCCAGCAGCCGGATCAGGCCCTCGCGCAGGAGGACGGCGTCGTCGGCCACGACGATGCGCAACGCGCGCCGATCGGTACGATCGGCCGGCGTCACCACGGCAGCTCCGCGCTGACTGTCGTCGGGCCGCCCACGGGACTGCTCACGAGCAGCCGCCCGCCGGCTGCCCGGACCCGCTCGTCGAGCCCGCGCAGGCCGTGGCCCTTGTCCAGAGCCGCGCCTCCCGCGCCGTCGTCGGTCACCCAGACCCGCAGCGTCCTGTCCTCCCGTCGCAGCCCGATCTCACACCGGCGCGCGCCGCTGTGCTTGGCCGCGTTGGTCAGGGCCTCGGCGACGGTGAAGTAGGCGGCGGTCTCCACGGCCGCGTCCGGTCGACGTTCGAGGCTGCCGAGATCGAGGCTGACCGGGATCGTCGAGCGCGCGGCCAGGGCGGTGACCGCCGCGGGCAGGCCCCGGTCGACGAGGATCGGCGGTGCGATGCCGCGGGACAGGGTCCGCAGTTCCTCCAGCGCCTCCCGGGCCTGGACGATCGCGTCGGCCAGTGCCTCGCGCACGGTTTCCGGCCGGTCGTCGAAGTGGCGCTCTGCGCGGCCGAGTTCCAGCGCCAGGCGGACCAGGCGCTGCTGGGGGCCGTCGTGGATGTCCCGCTCCAGGCGGCGCAGTGCGGTGGCCTCGGCCGACACCGCCGCGACCGTGCGGGCCTGCGCGGCGTCCCGTTCCTGTTCCAGGCCCCTGATCCGCCGGCGCAGTGCGAACGTGCCGGACGGCAGCGCCTTCCACAGGCCGGCGTGCACCGAGACGCACGCCCGGGTCATCAGTGGCAGCGTGATCAGGAACATCAGGCCGACGATGGTCCCGATGGTGAGCCGCTCGGTCGGCGACGTCAGTCCGAGGCTCAGGTCGATGTGGGACTGCGAGCTCCCGCCGGCGCTCAGCGTGATCGGCGGCAGCGGCCCGCCGGAGGAGAAGCCGCCACGGAGTGTGGAGGTGGAGGCGCCCAGAGCGACGAACCACCACGTGAACGTCGCCACCGAAGTGACCACGGCGACCGGCACCAGCGCCACCGCGGCCGCCGCGCCCCGCCATGGTCTCGCCTCCAAACGCTGGCCCAGCGCTTCCACGCACAGCCCGGCAATGGTCGTGAGCAGCCCGAACAGCGCCGCGACCGGGGCCACCAGCAGATACAGGGAATCCACCACGGTCCGCCGGACGACGCGCGCGACGCCGCCGACGCCCGGCCACGAACGCCCGGGGATCGCGGAAGGCGACGGGATGGTCATGGGTCCAGGGTAATGAGCCGGGCGGGACTGCTCAGCTGTGTCCGAGTGATAGCCGTGAGCAGTGAAGTAATCAAATAGGACTTAGCAAAGGCTGGATAGCAACCCCATGTCAAGGGCCATGCCAAAAGCCATGTCACCCGCACCCCGGGCTCGTTTCGCCCTCCGCCACGCCGGCGCCGCGCGCACAATTGCCACCCACTAGTTGTTGCGAAGGACTCGCAATAACATCGCCCCGTATCGAGCCGCACCCGGACCGGCACGGGCACCGGATCGGCCCGAGCACCCGGACCGGCATTCGACGCTTTCGAGGAGCTGTGGGCCAATGACAGTCACCGCAGAGGTCGGCGAGCGGTCGCCGGCGGGGCGGATCGCCAGGATCAAGGCGTCGATGACGCCCCGGGAGTGGTTCCGCTTCGGCAGCATGTTCGCCTTCATCCTGCTCCTGCACGTCGTGGGCTGGGGCCTGTTGGTCCTGTTGATCGTGCCGTCGCACTACAAGGTCGACACCGGCGTGTTCGGGCTGGGGACCGGCGTCACCGCCTACACGCTGGGCATGCGGCACGCCTTCGACGCCGACCACATCGCGGCCATCGACAACACCACCCGCAAGCTGATGGCCGAGGGCAAGCGCCCGCTGTCGGTCGGCTTCTGGTTCTCCCTCGGGCACTCGACGATCGTGGTCGTGTTGACACTGGGGCTCGGACTGGGTCTCAAAGGGCTGGGGGTGCAGCTCAGCGATGACAAGTCGGGGCTGCACAAGTTCGGCGGCCTCGTGGGCACCGCGGTGTCAGGATCCTTCCTCTACCTGATCGCGATCATCAACCTGGTGGTGCTGGTCGGGATCCTGAAGGTGTTCCGGCAGATGCGCCGCGGGGAGTTCGACGAGGCGACCCTGGAGGACCACCTGAACAACCGGGGCCTGATGAACCGGTTCCTGGGCCGGCTGATGAGGACGATCACCAAGGCCTGGCAGATCTACCCGGTCGGCGTGCTGTTCGGCCTGGGCTTCGACACCGTCACCGAGATCGGGCTGCTGGTCCTGGCCGGGACGTCGGTCGCGGCGGGTCTGCCGTGGTACGCCGTGATGTGCCTGCCGATCCTGTTCGCCGCCGGCATGTCGCTGCTGGACACCATCGACGGGTCCTTCATGAACTTCGCCTACGGCTGGGCGTTCTCCAAGCCGGTGCGCAAGGTCTTCTACAACATCGCCGTGACCGGCCTGTCGGTGGCCGTGGCGCTGATCATCGGCACCATCGAGCTGCTCAGCATCCTGCAGGACAAGCTGAGTCTGCACGGCGGGTTCTGGAACTGGATCGCCGGCGTCGACCTGAACTCCATCGGCTTCGCGATCGTCGGGATGTTCGTGCTGGTGTGGCTCGGGGCCGTGACGGTGTGGAAATTCGGCCGCATCGAGGAGAAGTGGACGGCCGGGATGAAGTCCGAGCGCCCGGCCGCCTTGACCGAGCGGTGGGGCGAAGACAGACTGAACACTGACAATCCGTGATCCTGACTATCAGGAGAGGAGAGCCCTGTGCGACTCTCCCCACCCCTGGCGGCGCCCCCGCGCATCGCGGCCGCGGCCCTGTGGCTGCCCCCGCACCGCGACACCCGGGAAGGCGCCCTGGCGGCCGGCCGGGTCGACGAGGAGACCGCGGAGCGTCTGGGCTACCGCGAGGTCACCGAGAGCCGGGAGCATTCGGCCCCTGAGATGGCCGCGCTGGCCGCGGCCGAGGCGATGGAGGCGGCCGGCTGGGAGGCCGAGGACGTCGATCTGGTCGCCCACGCCTGGACCTACTACCAGGGCCACGATTTCTGGTCGCCGGCCAACTACGTCGCCCGCCGCATCGGCGCGCTGCGCGCCCCGGCGGTCGGCGTGCAGCAGATGTGCAACGGCGGCGCGGCGGCGCTGGAGATCGCCGCGACCCGGATGGCCGCCGATCCGGCGGTGCGGCGCTGCGTGGTCACCACCGCCGACCGGTTCGTGCCGCCGGGCTTCGACCGCTGGATCGGCGACTACGAGGTCGCGTACGGCGACTCGGGCACCGCGCTGCTGCTGGACCGCGACGAGGGCCCCTACGAACTGCTCTCCGTGGCCACCACGGCCTACTCCCGCTACGAGAACATGCACCGCGACGAGGACGCCTTCGGCCTGGCCCCGCACCTGCGCCCGCGGGTCGACGTCCGCCGCACCAAGCGCGCGTTCCTGGCCAGCGGCGCCGAGGACGGCTTCGCCGAGACGCTGATCGCCGCCGTGGTCGAGGTGGTCGGGACCGCGCTGGCCGAAGCGCAGGCCGCGCCGGACGACCCGCGAGTCAGGGTCCTGGCTCTGCCGCGCCTGGGCGCCGGCACCCTGGAAAAGTTCTTCCAGCCCGCGGTCGACCGCCTCGGGCTCAGCCACGCCGAGATCGCCTACCTGGGGACCGGCACCGGCCACCTCGGCGCCGGCGACTCCGCGGCCAACCTGGCCGATCTGCACGAGCGCAAACAGCTGTCCGACGGCGACATCGCCCTGCTGCTCACCTTGGGCGGCGGGTTCAGCTGGTCCTGTATCGCGGTGCGAGCGCTGGGAGTGAACGCGTAGTGGCGAAGTCCCCAGAAGGCCGGGACGTCTCCGACGGGCACATCGTCGCCGTCCTGGCCATCGGCTTCTTCCTCCTGGACGTCGACCTCGTGGTGGTCAACCCGCTGCTGGTCCCCATCTCCAAGGACTTCGGGTCCAGCCTGGGCGTGGCCACGTTCGCCCTGACCGGCTACCTGCTGACCTTCGGCGCCATGCAGCTGGTGCACGGGACCGTCTCGGACTCCGTCGGCCGGGTGCGGGTCCTGCGCGCCGCGATGGCCGGCCTGGCCGTGGCCGACCTCGCCGCGGCCTTGGCGCCCGACATCTGGGTGTTCATCGCGGCGCGCGCCCTCGCCGGCGCCTCGGCGGCCGCGATCATCCCGGTGACCGTCGCCTACGTCGGCGACCGCGTGCCGCCCGAACGGTTCCAGCGCACGATGGCCACGCTGCTGTCGGCCAGCGCGGTCGGCGCGGCCTCGGCGACGCTGGTGGTCGGCGTCCTGACCGACCTGGTGAACTGGCGGGCCCCGCTGGTGATGCCCGCGCTGATCGCGGCGGTGCTGTTCGGGCTGTACTCGCGGCTGCCCGAGCCCGGACGCCCGGCCCCGGACGGCCGCTCGGCCCGGGAACGCTTCGCCGTGGTCCTGGCAGACCCCTGGTTCCGCTTCTTCATCCCCTTCACGTTCGTGGAGGGGATGGCGATGGTCGGGTTGTTCAACTTCTTCAACGCCGCGTTGCAGAAGCAGGGACACAGCGTCCTGATCTCCGGGGCGGTCACCAGCGCCTACGGCGTCGCGGCCATCGCCGGCCGGCTGGCCGTCGGCCGCCTGGGCGCGCGGGCCGGCGGCGCGGCGATGTTCGGGTTCGGCACGGCGGCGTTGTTCGCCGGGTACGTGGTCGCGGCGTTCAGCCAGGCGATCCCGGCGATCCTGGTCGCCAGCGCGTGCGCGGGTCTGGCCCTGGCCATCGGGCAGTCCGCCCTGCAAGCCTGGGTGCTGCAGGCGGCCGCGCCGCGGATCCGCGGCAGCGCGGTGGCGCTCGTGGCGTGCGCGGTGTTCACCGGCGCGGCGGTCAGCACGGCCGCGGTGAGCGGCCTGGTCGGCGCCGACCGGTTCGGGGTGCTGTTCGCGCTGGCCGCCGGGGTCACGGTGCCGGTGTCGGTGGTCGGCACGCTCATGCGCGCCCGGTTCGCCCGGGAGCAGTCGAAGTCCTGATCCGCGCTCCATCCCCTCAACACCGTCAGGAGGAACGATGGCTCTGTTCGCCGTGATCGCCAAGCGTGCGCCGATCGGCATCGGTATCGAGGAGTTCCAGGCCAAGCTGGCCGAGGGCTTCGCCTACACCCAGGAGCTGGAGGACAAGGGGATCATCAAGCACCGCTGGATCCTGGTCGGGGCCTCCGCCGGGCTGAACATCTGGGAAGTGGACTCCCACGAGCAGCTGATGCAGCTGCTCTACAACAGCCCGGCGGGGCTCCACTTGGACTACCAGGTCTGGCCCCTGATAGAGCCGCCGTCCTACGACCCTACGGCGTCCGGACAGGAGTGAAGTAGACCTGCTCGATCCGGCTCAGCGTCCGGAAGGTGTCCACGTCCAGCGTCTCGACGTCGACAGCCCGGCCGCTGAGCCGTTCGATGAGCTGCAGGAACTCCAGGAAGCCCAGGGAGTCCACCAGGCGCATCTCGATCAGGTCGTCCTCGGGCCCGAAGTCCGGGGCTTCGGGATGGCGCTCGCGCAGCCAGGCGACGAGCTCGGGGCGGGCCGGCGTGCCGGGCATCAGGCGCACCCGGCCGCGACCACCGCGGCAGCGGCAGCGGCATCGACCGCAGCGGCCGCGGCCTCCCAGCCGCCGTGCCGCTCGTGCAGCACCGCCAGCCAGCGCTCCAAGCCGAACGCCGCGCAGCTGCTGAAGGCCGCGTGGCCGGTCGGGCCGTAGGTGATGGCGCAGCGCTCGCCGAAGAAGTTCCGGTGCACGTTCACCGAGGCGATCGCCAGGTCGCCGACCACGAACTCGTGCTTGACCGGGGCCAGCCGGGCCAGCAGCGCGCGCTGGCCGCCGCGGTCGTAGAAGGGGTCGGCCGCCGGTATCTTGCGCACGTCCAGGCCCAGTGCGGCGGCGAAGGGCACGATCCGTTCCTCGAACCGCCGCAGGTGCTCGGCGGCGAACTCCGCCGAACCCAGGGCCACGACCTCCCGCATGTGGAAGCCGAGCATCCGGCGCAGCCCTTCCCAGCGCTCCTCGCGACGGAAGCAGCGGCTCATCACCGTCACCATGGTGTCGCCGCCGAGCACGGCGCCCTGGTGGTGCAGGTACACGGCGAAACAGGCCGCCGAGGGCAGCGCCAGGGCCAGCGGCTCGACCTCCGTGGGCGCGAACGTCTCGGGCCGGCCGCCGGGCCGGTGCCGCTCCAGGTCCAGGGCGCCGGCCACCAGAGCCTGGTGCGGGAAGTTCTCGTAGACGTCGAGCCGGGCCAGCGCCGCGACCGGCAGCAGCGGCGGCATGATCATCGGGTTCGCGCCGTCCTGGACGCCCCAGCGTTCGAAGACCGAGTCCAGGACGTGCAGCAGCGCGGCGGCCTGCGGCGGCAGGGCCACCAGGCCGTGCGGGTCGGCGGCCGGCTCGGTCACGCCAGCACTCCGACGGCCAGGCCCGCCGCCTCCTGGGCACAGCCCCAGGACAGCCCGACCGCGACGCCGCCGTGCCCGTAGTTGTGCACGATCAGCGCATCACCGGTCTTCTCCAGCTCCACCCGCGGCTCGCGCCGGGCGGCGCGCAGCCCGACGTCGATCCGCATGACCCGGGCCCCCTCCAGCCGGGGCTCGACGGCCACGCAGCGGGCGATGATCTCCTCGGCCTGCCGCGCGTCCGGCTCCAGGCTCCAGTTCCCGCGCTCGGCCGTGCTGCCCAGCAGCACCCTTTCGCCGTGGACGAAGAAGCCGGTGGAGACCGGCCCGGGGTTCTGCTCGAAGAAGAACCCTTCGATACCCGGGTTCTCGACGACCACGTGCTGGCCCCGCACCGGGAAGACCCCTTCGTCCCCGGCGAAGTCCGCGGCGCCGACGCCGGTGCAGTTCACCACGACCCCGGCCTCGCTCGCCGCCTCGGCCGGCGAGGCGCAGTTCCCGGTCTCCAGGACCCCGCCCGCGGCGGCCAGGCGGCCGACGAGGTAGTCCAGGTACACCGGCATGTCGACGATCGGCAGGGTGGTCCAGAACGCCACCGGGTAGCCGGCGCTTTCCCCCGGGCCGCACGCCTGGTAACCGGGCAGCCGCTCGGCCCAGCTCTGGCCGCCGTCGCCCTGGCGGTTCACCAGCCGGCCGCGCTGGGTGTGTACGCCGGTCCCGTCCTGGTCGGCCAGAGCGCCGAACTCCGCGAGCGAGGCCTCGTGCCAGGGCGTGGTGCGCTCCAGCGGCGAGAACTTCGCCGCCGCCTCGGCGGCGTCGGCGATCGCCGGGCCGCCGAGGATGGCGCCGGCCACCGCGGACGTGGTCAGCGTCGGCGGCCGCTCGGCGAGCACCCGGACCGACAAACCCTGTTCGGCCAGGCACACCGCCGTGGTCAGGCCGGACACGCCGGCCCCGATCACGAGTGCGTCTGTGTTCTGTGGCATCCCTTGCTCCCTAGTTGACTCATCGATCGGCGTCGCGGGGTCATTCCCTGCGGATCGCCACACACGACCACGTGTAGCCGTTGCCGGCGCTGAGGAACAAGGTCACGGACCCGGGCGTCGGGCCGCCCTGTCCGTGCAGGTCGGCGAGGTTCGCGGCGAGGTCGCCGGCGCCCAGGTGGCCGGTGTCTCGGCCCAGGTCGACGATCTCGGTGTGGGGGAGCGCGAGCTCGGTGACCACCGGGATGTAGAACTGGTTCAGCGCGCCGGCGCTCAGGCGCGGCATGACCAGCTGCCGCAGGCACGGGTCGTCCGGGGCCAGGCCGGCGTCGTCGATCGCGCCCAGCACGGCGCGCTGCACGCAGTGCCGCAGGACGCCGACGAAGCGCGGCCAGCCGCCGCTCTCGCGGAAGTACATCTTGGTGCGGCGCGCGCTGATGGTCGGGTTGAGCATGCGCGGCGCCGGCGTCCACGCGTCCTCGCCGCGATAGAGGATCTCGTACTCCGAGGCGCTCTCCGAGGCGATGGACAGCACGCGGTAGGGGCCGCCGGAGCGGTCCAGCAGCAGTGCGGTGCCGCAGTCGCCGTAGGCCACGTCGATATCGCCGAACCAGCGGTCGAAGCCGGGCTCGGCGAAGCGGTCGGCGGTGGTGACGGCGGCGCGCTCCAGCGTCGGGTCCAGCGCCATCCGGGCCACGCAGGCCTCCAGCGCGGCGACGCCGCCGTTCGAGGTCTGCTGGAGGCCCACCGGAGTGGCCTTGTCCGCGCCGATGCCGTCGGCGACGAAGTGCGGCGGGGACCAGAAGTCGTGGCCCTGGTGGTGGATCCAGGCGTGCGCGACCATCCCGACCTCGGCGCCGCTCCAGCCGGCCTCGGCCAGCGCTTTGCGGCCGGCCAGCACGGCCATCTGCGGGGCGGCGTGCTCGGTGCTCTCGGCCAGGGCGGTGTAGCCCAGGCGGTCGCGGGTCGGCTCGTCGATGCGCCCGGCCGCGACGGCGTCGGCGGCGGTGGAGCGCCCCGGCGGAAGCCACAGGACGGCCGCGGCGATCCCCGGCGGCTCGGCCAGCGGTGGGGAAAGCCTCACAGACGCCTCCAGGTGCCACGGGGAATCAACATCGTCAGTATCATTGATCGTCAGGGCATTGTCTATCAAGGGGATCGCATGAGCCGCGAAGCGAACGCAGAGCCTGCGCCGGGGCCGGACACCGAGATCGCCATGACGCCGATCGGCTACGTGCAGACCCGCTACCTGCGCGTTCAGGACGCGCCGCCGCAGGCCACGATGGCCTACGAGGAGCGCGGGCGGATCGTGGTGTTCGAGGAGTTCGTGGCGGGCTTGGACGGTCTGCGCGCCGGACAGTACGTCTGGCTCCTGACCTGGCTGCACGACCAGACGGATGAAGAGGCCGCGCCGCTGCGCTGCGTGCCGCGCGGCTGGTCGGAGAGCGGGCGGACGACCGGGGTGTACGCCACGCGCACGCCGAACCGGCACAACCGGATCGGCATGAGCCTGGTGCGGCTCGGCGGGATCGACGAGGGGGCGCTGCTGTTCGAGGGCGTGGACCTGGTGCACGGGACGCCGGTGCTGGACATCAAGCCCTACTCGACGGAGTCGGACACGCCGCCGCAGGAGCTGGGGCGTTAGGCGCCGGACGAGCCCAGGGCCGGGTCGCAGAACACTGCGGCGGCCACGCCGGCGGGCCCGCTAAGCCACCAGTCGGCCCAACAACTCCCGCAACGTGTCCCGCTCGTCGGCGGCGAGCGGCGCCAGGAAGTCCTCCTGCGCCAGATCCACCAGCTTCCGCAGTTGCTTCAGCTGCGCGACGCCGACCGGCGTCAGGTACAGCGCGAACGAGCGGCGGTCCTTGCCTCGGCGCCGTTCCAGCAAGCCGGCGCGCTCCAGATCGTCGGTGACCGCGACCACCGTGGTGCGGTCTATTCCCAGGCGCGCGCCCACGACCCGCTGGTTCTGGCCCGGTTCGAGCTCCACCAGGTTCAGCACCCCGAAATGGCGCAGGGTCAGGCCGAACGGGCCCAGGGCCTCGTGCGCCAGGGCCGTGACGCGCTGGGCCGCTTTGCGCGCCAGGAACACGTACGACTCCCGGACCGAGGCCGGGAGGGACACGAAGAACAGCGGATCGTCGTCGTCCGACGCTGGTTCCCGCACTTCGGCCTCCCCTTGACGCTCTTCTGGGGCATCCTACATATTCTGATCTGTCAGTGTGGCTGACGATCAGTTTACTGTTGAACTGGCGAAGGGACACCTTCCATGCTTCTCGATCCGCCCGCCGAGGGCGTGCCGCAGGCCCACGAGCTCCTGCGGGCCGCGATGGAATGGCATTTCTCGCCGGAGACCGGCAGTCCGTACTGGGTCGGGCGGGCCAAGGAGTTCGACTTCGATCCGCGCGCGGACGTGGCCACCGTCGGCGACCTGCGGCTGTTCGCGAAGGTCGGCGTCGACTTCAGCGCGGTGCCGGCCGGGCAGCTGATCCCGCGCGGCTGTCTGGAGCGCGGCGACGAGTTCGGGGTCTACGAATCCGGCGGCGCGACCGGCGCCCCCAAGCGCATCGTGGACGCGACCTCGCGGGCCGGCGCCGTGCGCTGGCAGAGCCGGATGCTCGACGAGCAGGGCTTCCCGGCCGGCGAGGGCAGCTGGCTGCACATCGGCCCGACCGGGCCGCACATCATGGCCAAGAACGTCAGGAACCTGGCCCACCGGCGCGGCTTCCTGTGCAACTACGTCGACCTCGACCCGCGCTGGGTCCGCCGCTGCCTGGCCGAGGGCCGCCGCGAGGACTTCCAGCGCTACGTCGACCACATCTTCGACCAGGTCCGCGACGTGGTCGCCAGCCAGCCGGTCCGGGCGATCTCCAGCACGCCGCGCATGCTGGAGCTGCTCACCGCCCGCACCGACGTGCTGCCGCTGCTGCGCCAGACGGTGCGCGGCGTCATCTGGGGCGGCACCAGCGCCGACGGCGAGACCCTGCGGCTGCTGCAGGAGGAGGTGTTCCCCGAGGCCACGGTGCGCGGCGTCTACGGCAACACCATGATGGGGATCGCGCCGCAGCGCAGCCCGCTGCCCGACGACAAGGCCGGGTGCGTCTTCCGGCCCTTCCACCCCTACAGCATCGTCGAGCTCGTCGATCCGGAGAACCCGGACCGTGCCGTGGACGTCGACGAGGAGGGACGCGTGCGGGTCACGGTGCTGTCCCGCGACTTCTTCGCGCCGCCGACGCTGGAGCGTGACCTGGCGATCCGGCGGGCATCGGCGCCCGGCTGGGCAGGGCTGGAACTGTCCCAGGTGCGTCCTTACGAGCCGGCCGGGACGAAGGTCATCGAGGGCGTGTACTGATGAGCCCGAACGACTCTCTGGCGCAGATACCGGTCATCCGCGCGGGCCGGCCCGCGCGGTCGGCGTCGACGTCGGTGCTGGCCGGGGTCGACGGCACGCCGCTGGCCACGGTCCACCAGGCGCCCCCGCTGCTCGGCCGGCTCACCGTCGCCGGAGCCCGCGACGCCGCCGAGAGTGCCGATACCCTTCTCGATCCCGCGATCTTCCGCCGCGCGGGTGAGCTGTTCGCCACCGCCGAGCTGAACGGGCTGGGCCCGAAAGAGTATTGCGACCTTCAGTCCCGCGCGGCCGGCGTCCCGATCACCGTGGCCCGGCACTCCCTGGACGACATGGTCCACAACTTCGCCAACGCCGCCCCGCGCGCCGCCGCCGAACGGCCGGCCGGCGCCGCTCCGGGAGCTGAGGCCTGCGGCCCCGGCGAGGTCCTGCCGCTGTGGACGCGGCGCGGCGACGTGCTCGCGGTCGTGGCGCCCAGCAACAACCCCGGCACCCACACCCAGTGGCTGGTCGCGCTGGCCTGCGGCTACCGTCTGGTGATCCGTCCCGGCAGCCGCGACCCGCTGACCCCGGCCCGCATGGTCGCCGCCCTGCTGGAAGCCGGGATCGAGCCCTCGGCCCTGTCGCTGCTGCCCGGCGGCCACGAGCTCGGCGACGCGCTCGTCGAGGCCGCCGACCTGAGCATGGTCTTCGGCGGCGACCAGGCCGCGCGCCGCTACGCCCACGACCGCCGGGTCATCCTGCGCGGGCCCGGCCGCTCCAAGCTCCTGCACAGCGGGGAACTCACCGAGGCGGTGCTCGACACCGTCGTCGCCTCGGCGACCCACGACGCCGGACTGCGGTGCACCTGCGCCACCGCCGTGTTCACCGACTCCGACCCGCGCGAGCTGGCCGAGGCGCTCGCCGACCGGATGGCGCCGCTCACTGCCGCGCCCCCGCAGTCCGACCGGGCTCAGCTGCCGGTGCTCCCGACGGCCGAGGCGCACGCCATGCGCGGATCGCTGGCCGCCCGCCTGGCAGGGGCCGAAGACGTCGCCGCCGCGCGGTATCCCGACGGACCGGTCGCAGAGCTCGGCGACGGGTCGGCCGCGCTGCGGCCCGCGGTCCTGCTGTGCGACCGCGTGGATCACCCCGGCTCGCGGATCGAGATGCCGTTCCCGTGCCTGTGGGTCCTGCCGTGGCGGCGCTCGGACGGGTTGGCGCCGCTGGGGGAGACGTTGGCCCTGACCGTCCTGGCCGACGACCCCGCACTGGCCCGCGAGGCGCTGCGGCGCCCGGCGATCCGCAAGGTCCTGGCCGGGCCGGTCCCGACCTGGGCCGCCGGCGACACCAGCCCGCACGACGGATTCCTCAGCCACGAGCTGATGGAAGCGCGTGCGTACGGAACCTCCTGAGATACCTGCAACACGAGCGAAGCAAAGGAGTCCCCATGAAGGCGGCTACACCGATACAGCCCCGGACCATCCTGGTGACCGGCGGCGGCAGCGGCATCGGCAAAGCGGTCGCGACGCTGTTCGCCGCCGACGGCGACCACGTCTTCATCACCGGCCGGCGCAAAGACCTGCTGGAGGCGGCGGCCGAGGAGATCCCCGGCGACGTCACCGCGATCGTCTGCGACCACACCGACCCCGACCAGCTGATCGCGCTGGCCGCGCAGCTCCCGCCCGCCCTGGACGTCCTGGTCAACAACGCCGGCGGCAACCGCGACATGGAGGGCCCGCCCCCGGCCGGACTGCACGAGCTGGCCGCGCGCTGGCGGGCCAACCTGGAGGCGAACCTGCTTGCCGCCGTCCTGACCACCGCCGTCGTCGACGACCGGCTGGGTCCCGGCTCGGCCGTGGTCAACATCGGCTCCTTCGCGGCCGACCGCGGCGCCGGCTCCTACGGCGCGGCCAAGGCCGGGATGAACACCTGGAACATCTTCCTGGCCAAGCAGCTCGGCGCGCGCGGCATCACCTGCAACGTCGTGGCACCCGGATACATCGACGAGACAGAGTTCTTCCACGGCAGGAAGACCCCCGAGTTCCACGCCGAGCGGGTCACCGAGACGCTCATCCAGCGCGCCGGCAAGCCGGCCGACATCGCAGAGGCCGTGCGCTTCCTGGCCTCCCCGGCCGCGCGGCACATCACCTGCCAGGTGCTGCGCGTGGACGGCGGAGTCGTCCACAGCCGCTGACGTACCGGGCTCATTTGCCCCATTGTCCGCGGCCCGGGGCGGGGGCGTACAACCGGATGCGTCGTGAACCGAATAGAGCCGGGTCCTGATAATCAGGACCACTGCTCGATGACTTCGTCAGGGGGCGCCGCGACGATGGTCCGAATCCTGGAGTACCGAGATCCGGTCGAGAACTGCCCGGGCTTTCTGGTCTATGACCGGACCGACTGCCGGTTGGCCGCCGGCGGCTGCCGGCTCAGCCCGGGCCTGTCCGTGGACACGCTGCGCGAGCTCGCCGCGCGCATGACGCTCAAACAGCGGGTGCTCGGCCTCAACGTCGACGGGGCCAAGTGCGGGCTCGCCTACGATCCCGCCGGGCCGCGGCGCGACGCCGTGCTTCGCAGGTTCCTGACCTTCCTGGCCGAGGAGCTGCGCACCCGGTTCAGCATGGGCGCCGACATGGGCACCCGCTTCGAGACCCTCGACCGGCTGGCCGCCGCGGTCGGCGCGGGCTCGGCCAAGTCGGCCGTGCGGACCGCGCAGCACCTGACCGAAGAGGACTTCCGGGCCCGGATGGCGGTCCTGGCGGCCCCGGTCGGGCCGCTGAGCGTGGGCGACCGCCGGGCCGGGCACGCCCTGGCCTTCGCCGCGTTGACCGCCGCGGACCTCGAAGGGCTGCGCCGGGACCGCATGACCGTCTCCATCCAGGGCTTCGGCAACCTCGGCCGGCCCGCCGCGCTCGCCCTGGCCGAGGCCGGGGTGCGGATCACCGCCATCGCCGACGAGCACGGCTGCCGGGTCGCCGGGGCCGGGCTCGACGTGGCCGCCATGCTCGCGCGGGACATCTCCTGTCCGGTGCCCGAGCTGCCCGGCGGCGGCCGGGTGCTGCCGCGCGAGGCCGTGCTGGACCTGCCCGCCGACGTGCTGATCCTGGCCGGCTGCGCCGACGCCGTGCCCGCGGCGCGCGCCGGCGAGCTGTCGGCCGCGGTGGTCGCGGTCGGCGCCAACTGCGGGCTGAGCGAGCAGGCCGAGACGGCGCTGACCCGGCGCGGCGTGACCGTCGTCCCGGACTTCATCGGCGGCGTCGGCGGATCGGCGTCGATGGAGGCGCTGTTCGGCCCGCGCGCCACGCCCGAGCCGCGCGAGGTGCTCGACGGCGTCGCCGGCATCATGCGCGAGCTGGTCGGCGACGTGCTGGCCGGCGCGCGCGAGCGCCGGCTGCCGACCCGCCAGGTCGCCCTCGACATGGCGCAGGCCTCGATGGTCGACCCCGACGAGCGGCCCTACGGGTCCTGCCCGTACCGCGTCACCGTGCCGGCCCCCAGCGGCCGGCGCGGCCGGACCACCAGCGCACACCCAGGGAGCGTGAGCACCATGACGACCACCAGCACCGCCGCCGGCCGTGACTCCTCGGCCGGCCCGGACCTGCCCGGCCCGTCCGGCGCGTCCGACCTGTCCGGCGACTGCGGCCACACCCGCGGCCACATCACCGACTCGCGTTTCTACGGCCACAACTACGGGACCGAGTCGAGCCGGCGCGTCTTCTGCGACCGCTGCCGCTTCCAGCGCTGGCTGGACGTCGAGGCGGCGCTGGCGCTGAGCGAGGCCGACCTCGGCATCATCCCCAAGCCCGCGGCCGAGGCGATCGCCCGCGCGGCCCGGGCGGAGCTGCTGGACCTGGACGGGGTCCGGGCCGAGATCCGGCGCACCTCGCACTCGCTGGTGGCGTTCCTGCGGGCGTTCCAGGCGGTGTGCGAGGACGGGGCCGGCGAGTTCGTGCACTACGGCGCGACCACCCAGGACATCCAGGACACCGCGCAGTCCCTGGAGATGCGCGACGTCCTGGACGAGCTGACCGTCCTGGTGCGGCATATGCTCGGCCGGCTGGCCGAGCTGGCCGAGGAGAACGCCGAGAGCGTCTGCCTGGGCCGCACCCACGCGCAGCCCGCGCTGCCGATGGGCTTCGGGCTGAAGATCAGCGGCTGGATCGACGAGCTGCTGCGGCACCTGGAGCGGATCGAGCAGATGCGGCCGCGGGTCCTGGTGGCCCAGCTGTTCGGCGGCGTGGGGACCATGGCCGGGTTCGGCGAGCAGGCGCTGCCGCTGCTGGAGGCCTTCGCGCTGCGCCTGGGGCTGGCCGCGCCGGCCATCGGCTGGCACGTGTCCCGGGACCGGGTCGCCGAGTACGTGACCGGGCTGGCGATGGTCGCCGGGACCCTGGGCCGCATCGCCGACGAGATCAGGCTCCTGTCCCGCCCGGAGTTCGGCGAGGTGGAGCTGGGTTGGCGCTACGGCCAGGTCGGCAGCAGCACGATGCCGCACAAGCGCAACCCCGAGGCCTGCGAGCACGCGGTGGTGATGGCCCGGCTGGCCGCCTCGCAGGTGGCCAACGCCATGGCGTGCCTGGGCGGGGACAACGAGCGGGACTCGCGGACGCTGCGCATCGAATGGGCCTGCGTCCCGGACGTCTCGCACTTCACGCTGTCGGCCTGCGAGCTGGTGACCCGGGTGCTGGACGGCCTGGCGGTGCGGGCCGAGCGGCTGCGGGAGAACGTCGGGGACGTCGCCGAACAGGTCGCCACCGAGCGGCTGATGCTGGTGCTCGGCCAGACGATGGGCAAGCAGAGCGCGCACCACTTCGTGTACGAACTCGCCCAGACGGCGCGGCAGGAGGGCGGGTCGCTGCGCGAGTCGCTGCGCAGCAGGACCGAGCTGGCCGAGGACGAGCTGGACCGGATCTTCGACCCGGCCGGGTATCTCGGGCAGTCGGCGGCGCTGACCGGGCGGGTGGTGGCGCGGGCGCGGGCGGTGCTGGCGGTGCCGGCGGCTTCGGTGTCATCGGTGGCTTCGGCGGCACCGGCGGCGGACGGTTCGCGGGGTCCGGCAGGCCCCGTCGAGCCGGGCGGTGCTGCTGGTTCGACTGATCCCGTTGTTCTTGGCGGTCCATCGTGACCGTCCTGGCCGCCGGGGACCTGTCCCAGGTCGAGGAGATCGTGCTGCCCCGCTCGCTGTTCGCCTGTGTGGCCTCCCACGTCGTGCGCAAGCTCACCGGCCACTACATCGACGGCGAGACGCCCGAGACGAAGGCGTTCGGGATGCTCGCCGGGGCGCCGGCCGGCGGCGCCCTCGCGGTGCGCGCGGTGTTCCCGCTGCTCGCGAACATGCGGCACGACCGGGCGCGCCGTCAGGAGATGGACGAGGTGGTCGACGCCTTCGCCATCCCCTCGCAGACCCCGAACGAGCAGCGCGGCTGGATCGCCGACCCGCGCGAGCTGATGGCGGTGGAGCAGGCCTGCGACGACACCGGCTGGGTGGTGTTCGGGAACTACCACACCCACCGCGTGGCCTGGGACCACGATCCGCTGCGCGACACCTGCACCGGCCTGGACCGCGCGCTGGCCGCCGAGTCCGGCCAGTGGACCTTCGTCTATTCCGCCGTCGACCTGCACCGTCCCCGGCTGCGCGCGTTCTTCGAGGGCGACAACGCCCACGAGGCGCCCATCCGGCTCGTGCCCCACGACAACGCATCGAGAGGATGACCCGCCCATGGATCGCACGGAGTCCTACCGCCAGGTGGTCGCGTTCCACCGCCACGAATGCCCGGGCGCCGCGCTCGGCCTGCGCGTCGCCGAGGCCGCGCTGGCCCGCGTCGGCGTCGCCGCCGGCGACCCGGCCCTGCTGGTCGTCGCCGAGACCGACACCTGCGCCGTGGACGCGCTGCAGGTGCTGACCGGCTGCACGGTCGGCAAGCGCAACCTCGTGCTCCAGGACACCGGCCGCCGCGTCTTCACGTTCTGGGCCCCCGGCCGCGACCTGGGCCTGCGCATCCGCGCCAAGGCCGGCAGCATCGCCTTCCGCGACGCCGAGGTCCAGGAACTGGCCGAACACATCGAGCAGGGCCAGGCCACCGCAGAGGAAGCGGCGCGCTTCGCCGCGATCCAGGCCGACCGGACCGCCCGGATCCTGGAGATGCCGGAGGAGGACATCCTCGCGGTGGACGAGGTGAAGGGCCCGATCCCGACCCGCAAGCTGGTGGCCCCGGTGGAGCCGTGCGTGGACTGCGGCGAGCCGACCAGCGTGGAGACGCTGCACGACCACCGCGGGCGCATGGTGTGCCCGGCGTGCCACCTGGCAGCGCACGGCGGCGTGCTGCCGGACGGGCACGGCGACCACGGGCACCACCCGCTGAGCCAGGCGGGACAGGGGCAGGGACAGGGGCACGGCCACGGGCACAGCCACGGCCACGGGCATCAGCACGAGCACCAGCACTGATACAGCTTCCCCACGGCGCGGCCGCCGGCACCGAACCCACGGTGCCGACGGCCGCGCCTCGCGCTATTCGAGCACGTCGACGCCCCGCGGCCACGCTGCCACGATGGCGGCGGCACGAGCAGGTACAACCGGTCCTTTCAGACAAAAGGAGTCGGAACCGTGGCTTACCCCTGGGACGCCGCCCTGAACTACCTGAGCGCGGCGTTCATGCCAATCTTCGGCGCGGCCGCGCTCCTGGCAGCGCTCGCCGGCCTGGCGGTCTGCCTGCGGATGACACGCCGGCGGCCGGAGCCGCGCGTGGCGCCGATCCCGCGTCAGCGGACGAGCCACGAGGGCGTGACGCGCCGATGAGGCCCGTGGTGCGGCGCCGCCTGGAGGCCGTCGGGAAGGCGATGCTGGCCGGGCTGACGGCGTACGCGTGGTACTGGTCGCCGGCCACCCGGACGCGGCGTCGCGAGCCGCAGCAGACCCCTGAGAAGCGGCCTGAGCCGGTGGCCGAACCGTCGGCCGGACCGCCGCCCGGACATCCCGAGCGGATGCCGCGTCGGACGCGCCTCAGCCGGGTCGAGCGGGCTTTGTTCAGGCAGTTGGAGCGCACCGGCCGGGACGGCTGACGGCGGCTACGACCAGAGCGGCGCGAAGGTCACCCTTCGCGCCGCTCTCGTGGTGACTCTTGGGTTGGCTAGCTCGATGGCGCAGTCCGCGGCGGGGTGGCCGGGGACAGGTTCGAGTCCTCTGCAGCACTGTCTGATGTATCAGCACCCGCCGCATCCGCCTCGACCCGAGCCTGTGCACCCGACATCGTTCGCAGCGGCAGCTCCGGCAGGAAGCAGATCACGATCATGCTGACCGCCATGATCGCCGCGACCGACAGGAACACCACGCTCATCGCGCCGGAGAAGCCGGTCTTGTACGGGTGCGCCAGCACCGGCGGCAGCGTTCCCACGAACGCCGTGTCGTTCAGCACGCGTACCGCGCCGCCGGCCAGTTGCTGCTGGTGGGTGGCGGCCGCGGCGGCGAAGCCAGGGGTCTGCGATGCCGTGTTCAGGGCACTGTTGATGTGGTCGCCGAGGGTGCTGAACAGGATCGACAGGAACACCGCCGCGCCGAGGGTGCCGCCCATCGACTGGAAGAAGGTCATCGAGGACGTCGCCACGCCGATCTCCGCAGGGCGGGCCGAGTTCTGGACCGCGACGATCAGCGGCTGCATGCTGCCGCCCACGCCCAGGCCCATCAGCAGCATCACCAGCATGGTCTGCCAGACCGGGGTGTCCGCGCCGATCGTGGCGAACAGCAGCAGCGCCGCCAGGATCAGGGCCGTGCCGGTGACCGGGAAGATGCGGTAGCGGCCGGTGCGCATGATGGCCTGGCCGCAGACCACTGAGCTGACCATCAGGCCGGCCACCAGCGGCAGCATCTCCAAGCCGGCCTTGGTGGGGGAGCCGCCTTTCACGATCTGCAGGTACAGCGGCACCACGAGCAGCCCGCCGTACATCGCCATGCCCAGGACGAACGTGCTGGTCGTGGCGATCGAGTACGTGCGCGTGCCGAACAGGCGCAGCGGGATGAGCGCGTCGTCGCCGTACCGCTTCTCGGAATACAGGAACGCCGCCAGGCCCAGCCCGCCGATGACGTAGCACGCCAGCGCGCTCCCGGAGCCCCAGCCCCAGGTGCGGCCGTTGGTGGCGACGATCAGCAGCGGCACCATGCCGGCGGCCAGGGCGGCGGCTCCCGGCCAGTCGATGCGGCGGCGCGTGTGGTGCGCCGGCAGGTGCAGGTTCTTGGCGACCAGGATGAAGGCCGCGGCGGCGATCGGGACGTTCACATAGAAGATCCAGCGCCAGCCGGACACGCCCAGAATGTGGTGCGCCCCGGCGAAGAACCCGCCGAGGACCGGGCCCAGCACGCTGGAGGTGGCGAACATCGCCAGCGAGTAGCCCTGGTACTTCGCCCGCTCCCGGGGCGGCACGATGTCCCCGATGATCGCCAGCGACAGCGCGAACAGCCCGCCGGCGCCCAGGCCCTGCACCGCGCGGAACGCCGCGAGCTGGTACATCGACTGCGCCAGCCCGCACAGCACCGAGCCGGTGATGAAGACGCCGATCGCGAACAGCATGAACGGCCGGCGCCCGTACATGTCGGACAGCTTGCCGTACAGCGGCGTGGTGATGGTCGAGGTGATCAGGAACGCGGTCGTGGCCCAGGCCTGGAGGGAGAAACCCCGAAGGTCGTCGGCCACGGTGCGCATCGCCACGCTGACGATCGTCTGGTCCAGGGAGGCCAGGAAGATCGCCATCAGCAGCCCGGACAGGATCGTCAGGATCTGCCGGTGCGTGAATATGCCGGTCTCTTCTGCCGCTGCGGGGGCTGGGTCGGTCATGCCCTCAGGCTCGGCCCGGCGCACCGGGAGCGTCAATGTGCTGAATCGCCCTTCGGGGGCTTCTGGCGCGATCCGGCGATCGGCGACCTTTCACCGCACTGCGGGCGGCACCCATACTTGCCGCGCGATTCACCCCAAGGCAGCACTTCGGAGGCCCGCAATGACAGAACTGGGAAGCGCCGACACGGTCTACACGAGTTCGGCCTACCGCACCATCGACGTCGGTTCGCTCATGCGCACCGGCCACCCCGACATCGCCGAGGGCGACGAGCACATCGTCTCCGTGGTGCGCGGGATGCGCGCCCGGCTGGGGCGCCCGCTGCGGGTGCTGGACGTCGGCTCCGGCTCCGGCGACCTGAGCCTGCTGCTGGTCCAGGCGCTGCCGGACACCGCCGTCATCGCCAACGACATCGCGGCCAACCCGCTGGCCCAGGCCCGGGACAAGCTCGCCCCGTACCCCACCGCCTCGGTCAGCTCCGAGCGCTTCGAGGACTGGACCGGCGAGGTGGACGTGGTCGTGTCCTGGGGCACCCACCACCACCTGAGCCACGACTACCTCAGCCACGTCGCCGAGATCCTGTCCCCGGACGGCGTGCTGATCATCGGCGACGAGTTCTGCCCGGAGTACCTCAGCGACACCGACCAGAAGCGGCTGGCGCAGTCCGAGGAGATCTCGGTGGTCGACGGCTACCTGTTCGACAGCGCCGCCGACGTCGAGTCCTACCGCTCCACCGGCCTGGTCCCGGACTGGAACGAGGGCCTGGAGCAGGCGCGCCGGCTGGCCCTGTGGCACTGGTACAAGTTCGTCATCGACTTCGCCGTGGCCCACGAGGCCTGGACGGTGGTCATGGCCGAGCTCGCCATCTGCCGCGACGACCTGGAGACCGGCAACCACGACGAGCACAAGACCTCGCCGTACCTGCTGGAGCGGGAGCTGGAGCTGAACGGCTTCAGCGTCGCCGAGCGCGCCGTCATCGGCGACCGCCCGGTGGAGCTGAGCAGCTTCGTGCTCTACACCTGCCGCCCGCCCCGGGCCGGAAGGTGAGCGGCGGTTTCCGGCCCGGCGAGGCGGCCTGGGAGACCCCGGAGAAGATCGGGGCCGCCCTGGAGCACTTCGAGGGCCTGATCCCCGGCTGGCGCGCGCCGGCGGCCTACGGAGCGGCCTCGGTGGTCCCGGCGGGGCCGGCCCGCTTCCCGGTGGTGAACGCCGGCGCCGACCACGCGCTGCCGGCGGTGGTGCTGGGGCTGGTCGTGGGCCGCGTGGACGAGACCGGGACGTACCCGCTGAGCGTGGACCGGCTGGACCGGGCGATCGCGACGCTGGCCCCGGCCGAGGCCGCCGCCATGTATCAGCACCCGAACATCGCGGCCTGGCGGGAGCTGCGCGCCGAGCTGGCCGCCGATCCGCGGGTGCGGGCGGTCGCGGTGTTCGTCGCAGACCTCGACGACCCTTCCAGCGGGCCCCACGACGATGAGCTGAGGGCTCGGCTCGCGACGGCCTGACGGAGGCAGGCGCGACCCAGAACAGGGCGGCTCCGGTGGGGCCGCCCTGTTGGCGTGTTGGCGGGGTTGTGCTGAGAGGCAAGGTCAAGAGCGACAGTCAAGGGCGACGGTCAAAGGCGACAGTCAAGGGCGCCTCCGGCGGCGCCTGCGCGGCGAGCGGCCTCGCTCCGGGGAGTGGGGGTCGCGCTGCTGGCTGCCGGTCGTTGCTTGTGGTCGCCTTCGTCCCGGATTCCCCGTCGCATCGTCGCCTTACGGAAGCAGACCGGTCCGGTGGTATCAAGTCGGATCGCCCAGCTGGTGGCCGAGTATCAGCGACTTGACGCCACCGGCCCGGCCTGCTTGGCTTCGCCCGCCGACGCGACGGGGAATCCGGGACAAACCCGGTCTGTGGTGTGGACGGGGTCCACTCCGGGACGCACACGCTGCGGTGGTGACTGGCGAGCTGGTAGTACGGGATCCCTTCCCACAGGTGGGTTTGTCCCGGATCCCTCGTCGCTGTCGGCGGGCCCTGCCAATCATTCCGGACTGGCGGTGTCAAGTCGGACGAAACCGCACCACAGCAGCGTGTGATCCGACTTGATACCGCCAGGCCGGGATGATTCCGTTTACGGCGCCGTCAGCGACGAGGGATCCGGGACAGAGGCGACCAACACTCAGACCGCAGCCCACGCGGGGTCTGGTGATCCCTCCGAGCCGAGGCCGCTCGCCGCGCAGGCGCCTGCTCTTGATCTTCGGCGCCCACCAAACGCGGCCGCCGGCCGCCATCCCAACGCGTGCGCAGTGACTCAAACCCGCGCGCGGTCGTGTCCACGGCCTGCGAAGCTACCTCAGTTCACTGATATCGGCACGCTCGACGGCCCGCGGCCGTTGAGCCGCCCGTTCCACTCCGGCTCGCCGGCCAGCGCCACGTCCGGGAAGCGCCGCACGAAGCGCCCGAACGTCTCCTGGCCCTGCATCCGCGCCAGCGTCGCCCCGAAGCAGGTGTGGATCCCGCGCGCGAAGGACAGGTGCTCGCCGGCCCGGTGCCGGCGCAGCACGAGCTCGTCGGCGTCCGGACCCCAGTGCGCCGGGTCGTGGTTGGCCGCCGCCAGCGACATCACCACCGGGGTGCCCTTGTCGACCTTGTGGCCGTCGATCTCCAGGTCCTCCAGGGCGATGCGCCCGGTCAGCTGCAACGGCGCCTCGTAGCGCAGCATCTCCTCCTCCGCGGCGGTGTCCAGGCCCGGGTCGGAGCGCAGGTCGGCGAGCTGGTCGGGGTGGCGCAGCAGCGCCAGCAGGCCGTGCGCCAGGTGGTTCGCGGTCGGCTCGTGGGCCGAGACGTGCAGCAGGATGATGTGGTCGATGAGCTCTTCCGGGGCCAGCCCGGCGCCGTCGGCCTCGGCGGCGATCATGCCGCTGATGAGGTCGTCCGCCGGCTGTCGCTTCTTGTGCGCCACGACGTCCACCAGGAAGTCGCGCATCGCGTTGCGGGAGTCGGCGATCGCCTGCGTCACCTCGGGGGTCTGCACCGGCTCGGTGACGTTGACGATGTCCGAGGTCCAGCCCAGCACGGTCTGCCGGTCCTCGACCGGCATCCCGAGCATCTCGGAGATGCACAGGTACGGCAGCGGCTCGGCCACCTCCTTGACGAAGTCGAACTCGCCCTTGTCGGCCACCTCGTCCATGAGCCCGTCCAGCAGCGCCAGCATCCGCGGCCGGAACCGTTCGACGAACGGCGGCGTGAACGCCTTGGCCAGCAGCTTGCGCAGCCGGGTGTGGTCCGGCGGGTCGCGGAAGAGGATCACCGGGATGTAGTTCGGGTCCTGCTCCTCGACGACCATCACGCTGGCGTTGCGGTGGTCCACGCTGTAGCGCTCGGTGTCGCGCAGCGCGGTGTTGATGTCGTCGTAGCGCGTGAGCATCCAGAACCCGATCGGGCTCCGGTACACCGGCTCCTCCTCCCGGAGTGCCTTGAGCTGCGGGTAAGGGTTCTTCACGTAGTCCGGGTCGAACGGGTTGTACATGATGGTCATGACCGGCCCCTTCCGGCGGCAGATTGGCTGGACGCGGCTTGGCTGGACTCGGATCGGCTGGACTCGGATCGGCTCGACGCGGGCTACGCGTGCGGCAGGCCCGCGGCGTGGAGGTCGTCGGCGTACCGCACGAACTCGTTCTTCGGCGTGATCTTCTCCAGGCCCGGGATCAGCTCCATGGCGTACTCGACGGTGATCGCCGGGTTGATGGCCAGGATCTCCCCGGTCAGCCGGCGCGCGTAGGCCTTGTCGCCCTCGCGCTGGTGGAAGGCGGCCAGGGCGATACGGGCCAGGATGTTGTCCTTGTTCTCGGCCCGGACCTTCTCGACCAGTTCCATCGACTCGGTTTTGCGGCCCGCGCTGTAGTTGATGTAGGACAGCGCCATCAGCAGCCCGTGCGGGGGATGCGGGTCCAGGCGCAGGGCGCGCTTGATCGAGCGGCTGCCCTCCAGCGGCTTGCCACCCTGCGACAGGGCGATGCCGCGCAGCGCGTGCGGCCAGGTGACGCTGGGCTCCAGCTCGATGGCGCGGTCCTCGTGCTTCACAGCGTTCTGCCAGTTGCCGCGGACCAGCTCCACCACGCCGAGGATGGCGTGCGAGACGCCGGAGTCCTCGTCCAGCTCCACGCCCTTGGACGCCAGCTTCTTGGCGGTGTCCAGCAGCGTCGGGTCCATGCTCCAGCCCTGCGAGTGCTCCTGGGTGTAGGTGCCGGCCAGCATCCCGTAGCCGCCGGGCAGCTCCGGCTCCAGCTCGACCGCCCGGGCGAACAGCTCCCGGGCCTTCATCAGGTCCTCGCGGGTCAGCTGCCGCAGGTGGTAGTAGCCGCGCCACAGGCACTCGATGGCCCCGGCCGAGGCGGTGCTCTGGAGGCGCTTGAGCTCGGCGGTCTCCAGTTCGAAGCCGACCGCGACCAGGATGTTCTCCACGATCTCGGCCCGCACGGTCGACAGCTCGGCCAGGTCCGGCTGGTAGTCCTTCTCCCACAGGGTCTGCTCGGTCCCGGCCTCCACGAGCTGGACGCCGACCTGGATCGTGGAGGCCTCGCGCTGCACGGTGCCGCGCAGCACGTACCGGACCCCGAGCTCGGTGCCGATCTGCCGCGCCGGGATCTCGGTGTCGCGGTAGGTGAATGCGGTCTCGGCGGAGATGACGAAGACATAGCGGCTGCTGCGCGCCAGGGCGCCGGTCAGTTCCTCGGTGACGCCGTCGGTCAGGTAGTCCTGCTCGGGGTCCTTGCTGACGTTCACGAACGGCAGGACCACGATGGACGGGCCGTCCGGCGGCCGGGGATTCCTCGGCGGCGCGCTCACGCCCAGGGTGTCGATCACGAAACCCTTCAGGCGCGGTCGCACGTCCCACACGATTTTGGGCTTGGCCATGGCGTGTCGCTCCCTCCGCGCTCGGTGCGCGGGGCACAGCATGGGCGCGGGGGGACCGCTGGGGCAACGTGGAACAAATCATCCCCGCCAACTGGCGAGGATCCACAGTTGCGCAGGCCGCGAAGGCGGCGAATACGCTGAATACGCTGATGTTGACAGCAGGAGGTGGCACCATGTACCGACCCGCCAACAGGATCTACCCGCGCCTGGCCTACGCCGACGAGGCCGCGGCGGCCGACTGGCTGGCGAAGGCGTTCGGCTTCGCCGAGAAGCACCGCAAGGTCAACGACGACGGCTCGGCGCTGATCTGGCTGGAGCTGGACGGCTCGGCCCTGATGGTCTGCCGCAGCGGCCTGGGCCTGAGCGCCCCGGGGGAGCTCAGCGGGGTGACCGAGAAGACCATCTGTTATGTGGACGACGTCACGGCCCACCACGCCACGGCGCTGGCCGCCGGCGCCGAGATCGACCGGGAGCTGCAGGACACGCCCTGGGGCGACCGGCGGTACGAGGCGGTCGACCCCGAGGGGCATCGGTGGCACTTCGCGGAGCTGGTGGGGGAGGGGTGACAGGGGGCTGAAAGCCGGCCGCCGATAGCCGGTCGCCTGCGAGGCTGCGGGCGGCCGGTGTCGGTGTTGATATCGACCGCGGCATCGGCGGCGGCCCGGGCGGCCGGCGCCGGCCAGGAATCTCGCTCCCGCGAGGGTGTCCGCGACCGGCAGCGGTCTGAAATCAGCCGCCTGCCACCGCCGCCAGCAGGTACACCTCGTCGCCGGGGCTCAGTTCCAATGTCGCGCCGGGACGCCGGGTCACCGTGTCGTTCAGGACCACCACGAAGCTCGGGTTCACGTCGCAGCCGCCGTTGAGCACGCGCTGTGCCAGCACCGGGAAGCGGTCGCGGAGCTGGTCGGTCAGTTCAGCCCAGGTCGCTGCCTCGACCTGGACGGTGCGGCGGGCCGGGCGGGACGGGTCGCTGCCCGGAAGCAGCACCCCCAGCGGCGCGGCCAGCGTCAGGTTCACCATGGCTCAGTCTCCTTTCTGGCTCCATCTCCAGCGGCGGGCGGCCCCGGGCCAGCCGGAAGCCCAGGTCGCCGGCGTGGAAGCCGGCTGGTTCGGGGGATCGGTAGGCGTTGCGGCACATGTCGCTGTGGGCGAACACGCTGCCGCCGCGGGCGATACGGTCGCCGGTGACGCCGAAGGCGTCGGCGCCCCCCATCCCGTCCGCCGCCGCCTCACCCGGCGCGTACACCGGATCCAGCAGGTGCGAGCGGGCGTAGAACGCGGCGTCGTAGGCGTCGTGGCACCACTCCCACACGTTCCCGTGCATGTCGTACAGCCCCAGCCGGTTCGGCTCGCGGGTGCCCACCGGCTGGAGCCGGTCGTCGGAGTTCTTCGTGTACCAGGCGTAGCGCGCGAGCTCGTCCTCGGTCGGACAGCACCATGGTCCCGCCGAGCCCGCCCCGCAGGCGAACTCCCATTCCGCCTCGGTCGGCAGCCGGGCTCCCATCCACAGTGCGAAGACGGCGGCGTCGGTCCAGGACACGTGCGTCACCGGCGTGTGGCGGCCGGCGCCGGAGCGGTCGGGATCGAAGAGCCCGTATATCTCGGCCGTGACCAGGTACTGCCCGATCAGGTACGGCGACAGCTCCACGGCGTGCCGCGGCGACTCGTTGTGGGTGTGGCTCGGACCGGTCAGCTCGGTGCCCATCAGGAAGCCGCCGCCGGGGATCTCGGCCATGTCGTCGGCCAGGTAGTGCTCGAACCGCTCGGGGGCGCCGGTGAGCAGGCCGCGGTTCAGGAAGCGGTCGGTGACCTCGGCGTCGCCCAGGGACCGCACCGCCTGCACGGCGGCCCACACCGCGGCGGTGTCGCGGCAGCGCGGGCGGCCGTCGCGGCCCAGGCCCAGCACCTCGCCGGCCTGGAGCACGATCTGGTCGCGGCTGAGCGCGTCGCCGTCGGCCGGGGCGGATTCGGTGATCCCGTCCACCCGCACCGGCAGCTCCCGGATCCCGCCGGGCGCCACGTCGTAGGCCCGCAGCACCGGCAGCTCCGGATTGCGCACCGAGACCAGCAGGTGCCACAGCGAGTCGAAGCACTGGTTGTGCAGCTCGAAGTCGATGCGCGAGAAGTTCGCCGGGTGCCGGTTGTGGCTGTGGAACACCCCGACCTCGACCATGCCCCGCTCCCGGATCAGCTTCTGCAGCCGCCAGGCCTCCTCCGGCGGTGCCACGAACCCGGCGTCGTCGTGGTTCCGGTAGTAGTCGCCGTACGCCTCGAACCGGGGCCGCCACTGCGTGCTGTTGCGCTCGTTGTCCTCGAACAGCACGAAGTCCGTCGGCGTCATCGTGTCCAGGTCGGAGATGAAGTACCCGAACGCCTTCGCCGGATGGCGCCGGCGCACCTCCTCGACCAGGGCCGCGTACAGGTCCTTGGAGATGCGGATGTGGTCCGCCGGGCCGACCCCGGGCAGTGTCAGGGCTCTCATCGGGCCTCACCTCCGCTGCGGGCCCCCTCGCGCAGCGCGCGCCGCAGGACCTTGCCCGAGCCGGTCTTGGGCAGCGCCGCCGTGAACGTGATGCTGCGCGGCAGCTTGTACCCGGCCAGGCAGGTCCGGGCGAAGCCCAGGACCGCGGCGGCGGTGACGTCCGGCCCGGCCGGGACGACGACCGCGTGCACCCGCTCGCCCCAGTGCTCGTCCGGCACGCCGACGACCGCCGCCTCGCTGACGTCCGGCGAGGACTCCAGCGCGGCCTCCACCTCGGCCGGGTAGACGTTCATCCCGCCGCTGATGATCACGTCCTTCTTCCGGTCGACGATGTAGAGGTAGCCCTCCTGGTCCCGGTAGGCGATGTCGCCGACCGAGTGGTGCTCGCCGCGCCGGTCGGCCTCGTAGGCCTCGGGGGCGTTGCGGTAGGCGACGAACATGCTCCGTGAGCGCACGAACACCTCGCCGTTGGTATGCGGCTGCCGCACGGCGGCGCCGGAATCGTCGTAGAGCACGACCTCCACGCCGGGCACCGGACGGCCGCACGACCCGGGCTTGCGCAGCTGGTCGGCCGGCGCGAGCGCGGTCGCCACCCCGGTCTCGGCCGAGCCGTAGACCTCCCACAGCGAGTCGGCGGGGAAGTCGGCGAGGAAGGCGTGCTTCAGCGTCTGGCTCCAGGGCGCGGCGTTGGCCACGAAGCGCTTCAGGCTGGAGCGGTCGTAGCCGGCCTTGGTCTCGGCCGGCAGCGCGCAGACCATCCGCATCGGCGTCGGCGCGCTGAAGGAGGCGGTGACCCGGTGGGTGTCGACCAGGCGCAGCCAGTCGCGCGGCTCGAACTTGTACTGGACGACCAGCGTGTTGCCCAGCGCCTGCGCCATGGTTGCGAAGCGGGCCGGGCCGGAGTGGTAGAGCGGGCCGGTGATCAGGTGCACGTCCTCGGGCACGAAGCCCATCAGGGCGACCAGGGGCGTGCTCGCCGGATCGGCCGGGCGGGGGCGGACGACGCCCTTGGGGCGGCCGGTGGTGCCGGAGGTGTAGAAGATGTCTGCGTCGGGGGTGGCGGCGTCGGCGCCGGCCGGCGGCTCGGAGCCTGATTCCGGGCGTGGTTCCGAGCGTGGTTCCGAGCCCGGTTCCGAGCCCGGCTGCCGGAGCAGGCCACCGGTGAGCGGGTCCTGATCCGGGTCCTGATACGTGCCGAAGCGCAGTATCCGCCGCAGGCCCGGGACCTCGGCCGGCAGTTGCTCGGCGAGCTCTCCCACCCGCTCGTCCTCGGCGTCGACGCAGAGCACCTCGGCGCCGCTGTCACGCAGGATGTGGGCGGCCTCGGACACGGTCAGCGCCGGGTTCAGCGGCACCGCCACGGCCCGCAGCCGCCGGATCGCGCCGATCACGGTCAGCACGCCGGCCGAGTTCCGGCCGCACCAGGCGACCGTCGTGGTCGGCCGGACCGCCGCGGCGGCCAGCGTCCGGGCCGCGGCGGCGACGCGGGCGTCGAGCTCGGCGTAGGTGTACCGGACGGCCTGCCGGTCCGGGCGGTCGTCGACGACGGCGATCCGGTCCGGCCGGGTCGCCGCCTGACGTGCGATGAGGTCCTGTCCCTCGGCGGACATCACGGCTGGATGTCGTCGCCGACGGGGATGTCCGCGATGGGGTTCAGCACGCTGTTTTTGTATGCGGGGGCCCGGTGCGGGGTCAATGAAAGCGGATCGCGCTGCCGGGCTGTGCGCTGGCTGGACGCCGGCAGTTCCGGCCGGTCGAGTCGGTCTGCGGCCTCAGACGCGCGACGGCAGCAGCGCGCGGGCGTCGAGGTCCAGCGCGTGCCGGCCGTGCCGGTTGGCCATCGTCACGAACATGCCGTCGCCGCGCTCGGTGCGCACCACGAGCGCCGAGGCGACGATCGCCATCAGAAGGCCGCCGAGGGCGTAGCGCCGGTAGTCGGCCCAGCAGGCGTCGGCGTCCACTGCGATACCCGCGCCGCGCAGCACCTCGGCGTACAGGCGCACCATGTCGCCCTCGACCTCGCGCCGGATCTCGCTGCGCACGCTGCCGCCCAGCAGGTACGCCAGGTCCGTGACCCCCGGCTCGTGCGCGACGGTCTGCCAGTCGACCACGGTGACCCGGCCGTCGCGGATCATCAGGTTGTCGGCCCGGAAGTCGCCGTGCACGACGGTGCGCGGCCCCGGCCGGTGCAGCAGATAGCCGGCCACGTCCGGCGGGAACCGCTCGGCGAGCTCGGCGACGTCCGGATCGAGCCGATCGCCGTAGCGCCGCAGGAACCGCCGGCACGAGGCGGTCGCGAGCCCGGCCATGCCGGTGGCGCTGGACCGGTCGGTGTGCGGCAGCCACGACAGGCGCGCGACGTCCGGATCGGCCCAGTACGCGCCGTGCAGCCGCGCGAGCTCGGTGACGGCACCCCCGAGCTGGTCCGCATCGCAGCCCACGAGCTGATCGACCGGCCGCGCCGGCGCCAGGTCCTCCAGCAGCACGGCGCAGGCGCCGGTAGCGGGGTCGAAGGCGCTGTGGTGGCAGGCGGGCAGGCTGACCGGCAGCGACGGCGCGAGGTCGCGGTAGAACCCTGATTCGATCTCGTAGGAACGCGTGACGGCCGCGGCCACCCGCGAGGATTTGTCGCTGGAGGGGACCTTGGCGACACAGGTCGGCGGCCCCGCGCCGGGACGGTCATAGGCGAGGTGCAGGCGGTAGGTGCCGGCGACCTGGCCGGTGCCGATCGGGTGCGCGGTGCAGGACACGACGCGCGCCGGGGCGATGAGCGGGGCCAGCGCGGCCGTGCACCACGCCGGAGTGAGCTCGGCGATGGAGGTCGGGGCAGCCGGCGCGCGCTGATCGGGCTTGCCGGGCTGGCCGCGCTCGCGAGCCCCGCCGCTCCCGTCCTCGCCGCGCCGCTCCCCGCCGGTCACCGAGACCCGGCGCCGGTACTGATCGGCAGCTCGTACAACCCCCGCAGCCCCATCGCCGGCTTCCACTTCAGCGCCGCGCCGTCCCCGCTGAAGTCCGGGAACCGCTCCAGCAGCCGCCGCAGCGCCACGCCGCCCTCGATCCGGGCCAGGTTCGGGCCGGCGCAGAAGTGCGAGCCGAGAGCGAAGCCCAGATGCTTGTTGTCGGCGCGCCCCACATCCAGCCGGTGCGGGTCGGGGAAGCGCTCCGGGTCGTGGTTCGCCGCGCCGATCAGCACCGTCACCGCGCGCCCCGCCGGCACGCGCACGCCGCCGACCTCGATCTCCTCCGGGGCGACGCGCCACGCCGACTGGATCGGCGACTCGTAGCGGATGAACTCCTCGATCGCGGTGTCCATCAGGCTCGGGTCCTTCTGCAGGCGCTCGCGTTCGTCGGGGAAGCGGAGCAGGCAGGCGATCGCGTTGCCGATCAGGTTGGTGATGACTTCGTGGCCCGCGACCACCAGCATCAGTGTCAGGGTGCGGACTTGCAGTTCGGTCAGCTCGCCGTCCTTCTGGCGCTCCAGCAGCCGGCTGATCAGGTCGTCGCCGGGCTCGGCGGTCTTCCGGCGCAGCGTCTGGCCGATGTAGGCGTCGAACTCGTGGAAAGCGCGGCGCATCCGGTCCAGGCCCGCGCCCTCGATCAGCGGGTCGACGAGCACGATGTAGCTGTCCGACCACTCCTGGAGCTTGTCGGCGTCCTCCGGCGGGAAGCCCAACAGCTCGGCGGCGATGAAGATGGGCAGCGGCCCGGCGAAGTCCGCGATCAGGTCCATGCTGCCGCGTTCCTGCGCGCGGTCCAGGAGCCGATCGACCCAGAACTCCATACGCGGCCGCAGTTTCTCCACGCGTGACCGGCTCAGGTCGTAGTTGATCGCCGAGCGCATGCGCAGGTGGTCCTCGGCGGACGCGGCAGTCAGCGTCGCGTCGAACGCCGCCGCCTCCTTCGGCGAGAAGTTCGCCATCTTGTACGTCATCCGGTTGCGGAACGAGGTGTCCAGCTTCCGGTCGGAGACGAAGCGCTGGTCGCGCAGCACCGCCTGGACCCCGGCGTACGAGCTGACCATGTACGACCCGATCGGCCGGCTGTAGTAGACGGGCGCCTGAGCGCGCAGCCGGTCCAGGTGGGCGTACGGATCGCGGCGGTAGGACAGTTCCATCGGGCGGTACTTCCCCGAGATCGGCCGCAGCGCCACCATCGGCCACTGCCAGTCGATCGCCTTGCGGACGGCGCCGAGCATCTTCAGGTCTCCTCCGTTGTCTCCTCAGATGAGCCGATCAGGAACCGGCCGGCACCACCGCGCCCGGCAGCTCCCCGTCGACATAGGCCCGCCACATCACCCGCCGCCGCGGCTTGCCGCTGGTGGTCCGCTGAATGGTCCGGCGCGGCACGTCGAGCACGACCCCGGCCGAGCCCTCGGCGACCCGCCGCACCACCTTCCGCGCCCCGGCCAGCCACTCCGGCTCGCCCTGCTCGATGACGACCACCGCCGTCGCCCCCTGCGCGGAGGCTCCCAGCAGCACCGCGAGCCGCGTCCGGGGGATGCCCTCGGCGACCAGCGCGGCCTCGACGTCCTCGGCGAAGACCGTCCGACCGCGCACCTTCACGCTGTCGCCGAGCCTGCCGATCACGTACAGCTGGCCGTCGCGCAGGAACCCGGCGTCGCCGGTGTACAGCCCCCCGTCCTCGAAGCGCGTCGGCGAACCGGTGCCGGCGGCGGCGACGTAGCCGGCTGTCAGCGAGGTGCCGCGCACCACGATCTCGCCGAGACGGTCGTCCGGCAGCGGCACCCCTTCGTCGTCCACGACCTCGACCTCGACCCCGGTCAGCGGACGCCCGCACCCGACCACCTGCTGAAGCGAATCCCCGCTGCCACCAAGGGATGGAGCCACCGAACTACCCACCGCCAACGTCCGAGCGTCCACGGCGGCCGTGCCGAACTCCACATCCAGCGCCAACCCGGTCACCGCCAGCGTCGCCTCCGCGATCCCGTAGGCCGGAAGCAGGGCCCTGCGATCGAACCCGCACGGCTCCAGCAGCGCCGCGAACCGGTCCAGCACCGCGGCGTCGACCCGCTCGGCACCGACGATGACCGCCCGCCACTCGGACAGGTCCAGCCCGGCCAGCGCCTCCGGCTTCACGCGCCGCGTGATGTGCTCCAGCCCGAAGTTCGGCAGCGCGGTCAGCCGCGCGCCGGGCGCGGACGGTCCGCGGTCGAAGCAGCGCAGGTACCGCGCCGGGTCGCGGATGAACCACTCCGGCCCCAGCAGATACAGGTCGCTCTGGTTCACCACCGGGGTCAGCAGGCAGCCGATCAACCCCATGTCATGGTGGATCGGCAGCCAGGAGGCGGTCGGGTCCTCCGGCGTCATCGCCAGCCACGCGCGGATCGCCGCGACGTTGGCCTCCAGCGAGGCGAACGGGACCGCGACCCCGCGCACCGTACCGCTGGATCCGGACGTGAACTGCACCAGCGCCGTCTCGGCCCGCTTCGCCGGCGGCAGCCCGGCCGTGTCTTCGATCCCTGAGACCAGATCGTCCACGGTCGTGACCCGGATGCCGGAGTCCGCGAGCAGGGCCAGGAACGGCTCGCGCAGCTCCGGCAGCGTCACCGCGGCGACCGGCCCGGCCGCGTGCGCGACGGCCTGCACATGCGTGGCATAGCGCTGCGCGTCGTGGAACAGCAGCGGCGGCGCCACCGGGCACGGCACCGCGCCGGCGGCCATGACGCCGAACAGGGTGGCGGCGAACTCCGGTCCGGAGCGGTGCACGATCAGCACCCGGTCCCCGGTCCCGACCCCGGCGCGCAGCAGGCCGTGCGCGACCCGGCCGGCGAAGGCCGCCAGCCCGGGATAGGACCACGCCTCCCAGCCGTCGTCGGCGGCGAAGCGGACGCCGTGGCCGGGATGCGGTTCGTCGAGCCATGCGAGCAGCGGGATGGTGGCCATTGACCCAGACTCCTCGGTCGGTGAGACCCTAGGGCCGCCGCCGCACCGGATGCGGCGCTCCGCCCAGGGCGAGGATGACGCAGTGCGCTCGTGAGGGGCAATCACCGCATTAGAGCAGCCAGAGGACACCAGGAGCGGGAGTTACGTGTGAGCACTGAAACAGAACTCGTCGACCAGGACACCCGGGCCAAGATCCGCTCGATCATCGTGGAGCTGGCACCGGAGCCCGAAGGCGCGCGCACCGACGGTGCCACGCGGCTCGTGGAGGACCTCGCCTACCACTCGCTGGCCCTGCTCGAACTCGGATTCACCTTGGAGGACGAGTTCGACCTGCCGCCCATCGACCAGGAGCAGGTGCAGCACATCACCACGGTCGAGGAGATCGTGGAGCTGGTGCTGGGCCTGCTCCCGGCGGACGCCGGCACCGAATAGCGCGACCGGCCTTCCTCAGTCCCCTGACAGCACGTCCCGACCGGCGGCGGCCCGCGCGGCCAGCGCCACATAGTCGGCCAGCAGATCGGCGGCCCACCGGCGCTCCAACCGGGCGGCGTTGAAGAAGAACACCGCACGGATGGCGCCGAACCGCTGATAGAGCTGGAACTCCGCCTCGAAGCGGGTGCCGAGGTTGTCCACGACGACGGCCTCGGCCGCCGCCCCGGCCACGGTGCGCGGCACGTCCTGCTGCGGGATCATCTGGAACATCACGTCGTCGGCGCGGCGGTCCGCCTCCTGGAAGGCCGCGGCCGGCAGCAGCTGGTAGGGCAGCCCCTGGTGCACGTAGGCGGCCATCACCGTATCGTGGGCCCGCCGCACCAGATCATCGAACCCTGACACGGCCTTCATCCGGGTCCGCAGCACCAGCATGTTCGCCAGCAGCCCGACCGTCTCCTGAGCCCGGGCATCCGCGCGGTTGGCCATGAACGACGCGACGGCCAGGTCGTCCTCGCCGGTAGCCCGGTGCAGCACCGCGTAATAGAGCGCGAGCATGACCGTGGGCAGCGTCGTGCGCCGGGCGCGCGCCACACGCTGAAGAGCCGCCACCGTGTGCGCGGAGATATCCGCACTGACGCTGCCGTCCACTCGCGGCGCACCGGCAGGCGTCGGCCGCAGCGGGACACCAGGTGACTCGGCCCCGGTGAGCTGCCGCTCCCAGTACTCGTGAGCCGCCTTGGCCCGCTCGCCCCGCAGCCACTCCTCCTGCCAGGCGCAGAAATCCGAGTACTGCCACCCCACCTCCGGCAGCGGCGGCCGCTTCGCATCCGTCAGCAGGCTGAGATCACGCAGCACGAGCCCGCAGGACCAGCCGTCGGTCGCGGCGTGATGCATGTTGAAGCACAGGACGTGGTCCTGGTCGTCCAACCGCCACAGCGTGGTGCGCGTCGGCCAGGACTCCACGTCGATCGGCTTCCCGATCTCGCCCAGCACAGCCGCCTCGATCGCGGCGTCCCGGGAATCCTTCGGCGCATCAAGCTCCACCACCGGTATCGGCACGAGCTCCGGCGCCGCATGGACATGCTGGGCCAGCCGCCGCCCACGACCGGCCACCGTCGTGCGCAGGCTCTCATGCCGAGTCGCCAGAGCACTGATTCCCTCCGCGAGCAGACCGTGGTCCAGCGGCCCGCGCAGCCGCAGCACGATCGGCACATTCGCAGCGCCCTGATCGCCGCGGAAACGCTCCAGGACCCACAACAGCCGCTGGCCGACTGACGCCGGAAGGTCTCCGGCCGGCCCGGCTACCGTGGCCATACCGACACCGGCTGACTGCTGAAGCCGCGCAGGACCAGGCTGTCCCGGCGGACCGCCGGCCCCCGCCGCGCGATCCCGCCGGTGGCCTCGACCAGCGCCCGCACCGCGGCCGTCAGTTCGAGTCTGGCCAGCTGCGCGCCGAGGCAGTAATGGTGTCCGAAGCCGAAGGCCAGATGCGGGTTCGAGGCCCGGTCCAGGCGGAACTCGTCAGGGTCGGCGAACACCTCGCCGTCCCGGTTCGCCGCACCGAACAGCACCAGCAGCCGGCTGCCCGCCGGCAGCGCCACGCCGCCGAGCTCGACCGGCTCGGTGGTGGCCCGCCACAGACCCTGCACCGAGGTGTCGAAGCGCAACGCCTCCTCCACCACAGCCGGTGCCAGCCCCGGGTCGTCCCACAGACGTTTGGCGGCCTCGGGAAACGAGAGCAGCGCGTCGACGAGGTTCGTCAGCAGATTGGTGGTGGTCTCGATACCCGCCACTAGTAGGAAGACACAGAACGCCAGTACTTCATGGTCCGACAACACGCCCCGATCAGCAGCCGCCAACCGTCCCAGCAGATCCGTGCTCGGCTCAGTCCGCCGCCGAGCGATCTCGCGCCGGAAGTAGCGCAGCATGTCGTAGCCGCGCCCCAGCGCCGCCCGCGAGTCCTCCTCGGCACCCGGGGCACTCAGGTCATCGGTGACCGCCGAGGCCCACTCGCGGAACGTCGCGCGCATCTCGGTCGGCACCCCGAACAGCTCGGCCAGCACCAGCACCGGCAGGGGAGCGGCCAGATCGTGGCAGACGTCGAACCCGCCCTCGCGATGCTGCCGCTCCAGCACGTCGGCCACGACCGCCCGCGCCACCTGCTCGACCAGCGGCGCCAGCCGGGCCAGCCCGGGCCCCCGGAACGGCGCCCCGACGATCGCGCGGAACGCGGTGTGCGCGGGAGGATCGGTGGCGATGAGCACCCGGACGCCCGGCGCGCCGATGCGGTAGTCGACGGTACGGGTACCGTGCCGGCCGGGCAGCGCCGCCATGCCCAGACGCGAGGAATACCGGCGCGGATCGCTGAGGACCGCGACGATGTCGGCATGCCGGGTCACCGCCCACAGCTCGTGCTGCGGGATGTACTGCACCGGCGAGTCAGAGCGCAGATGTTGATACCGGGGATAGGGATCGGCGATCGTGGCGGCGTCGTCGGGATCGAACGGACACGACGCCGGCGTCCCGGACGCCTCGCGGGTTGGGTCCATAGCGCGACATTGCACGACAGTGCTTTGTTTAGTCGAGCTCGTCGAAGCCGTGCCCAGCCAGCGCCTTCACAGGGAGTTGCCGATGAATCAGCCCGACGTCCTGGACCGGCGACTCGCCCGGCTCCCCAGATCAGTCCTGCACGCCGTCCACCGCCAGGTCGAACAGGCCACCCGGGCCGGCCGGGACGTCCTGCAGCTCCACGTCGGCGAACCGGCCTTCGGCGCCCCGCCGGCAGCCCGCGCCGCCCTCATCGCGGCCGTGGTCGACGGCCGCACCGGCTACACCAACGCCGAAGGCATGCCGGAACTCCGCGAGCGCCTGGCCGACCGACTGGCCAAGGCGGACTCGGTCGCCACCACCCCCGACCGGATCGTGGTCACCCCCGGCTCCTCCTACGCCCTGGCCGCGATCGTCATGGCAGTCTGCGAACCAGGCGACGAGATCCTGCTCCCCGAGGTCTTCTGGCCGATCTACATGCAGGGCGCGGTCGTGGCCCGAGCCACAGTCCGCACCTACTCCCTCGGCGAGGGCTACCGCATCGAAGCCGACCGGATCCGCGCCGCGGTGAGCCCGGCCACCCGGCTGATCGTGGTGAACTCCCCGGCCAACCCCACCGGCGCCCTGGCCGACCCGGCCGAACTGGCCGAGATCGCCCGCTGGGCCCGCCGCCAGGACGTCTGGCTGATCGGCGACGAGGCCTACGAGCAGTTCGTCTACGACGGCCACCACACCGCCCTGGCCTCCTACGAACGCGACGTCCCCGACAAGGAGCGCCGGATCTTCTCAGTCCACACCTTCTCCAAGGGCTACGGCATGACCGGCTACCGCATGGGCTACGCCGCGGCCCCCAACGACATCACCGCCGCCACACTGCGCCGGGTCTGCGAGGGCACGGTCATCGCCCCCTCCACCCCGGTACAACACGCAGCCCTGGCAGCCCTCGACGACGAGGAGATGCCCAAGGAAGCACACGCCCACGTCCGCGCAGTCCGCGACGCCGCCCTGACCGACGCGGTGAACGAAGGACTCCTGGAACACCTGCCCCCGGCCGGCTGGTACGCCATGGTCGACGTCTCCAGCACCGGCCTGAGCTCCGCGGCCTTCGCCGACCGCCTCCTGGCCGACCACGCGGTGGCCGTCGCCCCGGGCGCCACCTTCGTCGCCCCCGAAGCCCCCGACCCGGGCCGCGTCCGCGTCGCCTTCTGCGGCGACCTGAACGCCACCGTCGAGGGCATGCGCAGACTGCGGCAACTGACCGCCGACCTGCGCACCGAACGGAACGGCGCCTGACGACGATGGCCGGATACAGCGAGTACCTGAAACTCGACGAACTGCTGACCCTCCAGCAACCCCGCAGCCGCACCGGGAGAACCGAACTGGCCTTCATCCTGGTCCACCAGGTCTGCGAACTCTGGTTCAAACTCATGATCACCGACATCGGCCACGCCATCGGCGCCCTCGACGAAGACGACCCCGCAGCGGCCCTGCGCAGCCTCAGGCACGTCCACGAAGTGGAACGCCTCCTGATCGAACAACTGACCCTCATCGACCACCTCGAACCCGGCGGCTTCGCCGACATGCGCCCCTCCCTGGGCACGGCCTCAGCAGCCGAATCACAGCAGTTCGCAACAATCGTGGCCCTGTCGACATCAGCCCGCCGCACCCCGCAGCCGCAGACCCAGACCCGCGTCAGGGACCTCTGGAGCGCCTTCTGCGACCACCTGAACCGAGCAGGCTTCGACATGCCACCCGAGTCCTCCGAACCCGCAGGACGACGCCGCACGAGCACGGTGGTCCGGATCTACCGCGAGGAGCGCGGACTCCTGGCAGAGCTCTGCGAGGCACTACTGGACCACGACCACGCACTGGTGACCTGGCGCCACCGGCACGTGCTGGCCGCCGCGCGCCACATCGGCGAGAACCCGGGAACCGGCGGGACAGACGGCGTCGCGTATCTGCAGCGCAGCCTGAGCCGACGCCTGTACCCGGAGCTGTGGAGCGCGCGGACAAGCTTCGAGGCAACGGTCCCGGTCTGAACGAGAGCATGAGGAAGTGGCCGGCGCTGTGGGCGCCGGCCACTTTCATATGCGGGCAGTGACCGGCCCGCGATAAGGAGCACCGTGTGACAGGTGGATCCCGCATCCCATAGAGGGGGGGTGTTCGGGGGACCCGGAACACGGCGACCACAAGCAGCACCGCCACCAAACAAACGCACCGCGCCCACGCACGAAAACAAAGCCGAAAAGTCCCGGACCGCCGGTTTCAGCAGGTCCGCAGGGGGCGCCCCTCGCTGTAGAGCACTCGCCGGAACACCTTGGGTTCAGGGTGTGGTTGCAACGCTCGACCGAACTGCCTACCCCTACTTCACCGCCACAATCAGCGAATCCGGATCCGCCAACGGCTCCACCCGACACTCCGAGAACCCCGCCTCGCTCAGCCACCCGAGGCAGTCCGCCGCGCTGAAATTGAAGCCGCCAGGCGTGTCGACGAGCATGTTCAGACTCATCAGGAGGCTGAACTGATTCGCCGCACGCTCGTCGTCGATGAGCGCCTCATATATAAGGAGTGTCCCGCCTGCCGGCAGCGCCTCGTACGCCGCGCCGATCAGCCGCTTCTTCTCGGCCAGATCCCAGTCGTGCAGGATGTGCCCCATGATCAGCACGTCGGCGGTCGGCATCGGATCGGCGAAGAAGTCCCCGCCCTCGAAGCACACACGCTCCGCCAGCCCCGCCCTCGCGACAGCCGCCTCGAAGGGCTCGCGCACCGGCGGCAGGTCGAAGCCGATCGCCTCAAGGTGCTTGTGCGCCTTGGCGATGTGGATCGGAACCACGCCCGAAGCCGTCCCGACATCGGCAAAGCTCTGATAGTCCTTCCAAGCGAACCCCCGCGCCAGCGCCATCGCCACCCCAGCACTCGCGCCGGCCATCGACTGCAAGAACGTGTCGCGGACGTTCTGCTCGCTGTAGATGGCGTTGAAGACATCCTCGCCCTCGGCAGCCCCGTCGTACTGCGGCTCGCCGGTACGCAGCGCCTCGGTCAGGTGGCTCCAGGCGCCCCACAACCGCGGTGCGGCCATCGCGAACGACGAGCCCACGAACAACGGCTTCCCACGGTCCAGGAACATGCGCGACTCGCGCGTGTTCGCATACCGGTCGTCGACGTCACGCACCAGGAAGCCCATCGCGACCAACGCGTCCAGGAAGTCGCGTGCCCCGCGAGGATGCAGCTCCAACTGCTCGGCCAGGCTCTTGTAGTCGCGCGCACCACCGGCCAGGACCGTGAAGACATCCAGCTCGATCGCACTCATCAAAGTCCGCGACGCCCAGTACCCGGTCGCGACGTCCAGGATGCGGCTCACCGGTCAACCTCCCCTGCGGAAGGCCCATCCATCGCCACAGCCTCAATCACCGCAATCATCGGCGTCGGCACAATCCTCCGCAGCCGCAACCCCGCCCCGGCAAACAAAGCCTGCAGCTCATGCCGCCCGCGCACCCGCCCCGTCCCGAGCACCAGCATCTTCAGATCCATCAGCCGCCCCATCTCGAACGCCGCCCCGCGCCGCCGCACCGGCTCCAGCAGCAGCACGCGATCGTCCGCCGACATCCCGGCGCGCACCGTCCGCAGAATCCGGGTGGCCGCCTCGTCCTCGTAGTTGTAGATGATCCGCTTGAGTAGATACGCCCCGCCGCGCCCGGGCGGCACCTCGTCGTAGAAGCTCCCGCCGACCACTTCACAGCGCTCTGCGACCCCCGCCGCGGCCAGCACCGGAGCCGCCGCACCGACCACCTCCGGCAGGTCGTAGAGAACACCCCGCAGCGAAGGATGCCGCGCGAGCAGCCCGGCCAGCAGCGTGCCGTTCCCGCCTCCGACGTCGATGACCGTGCCGAGCGCCTCCCAGTCGTAGACTGGCAGCACCGCCCGCAGCTCCAGCTCCGTGAAGGCGGCCATCAGCTCGTCGAAGATCCGGCCGTCCGCCGGCCGCGCGGCTAGGTAGCTCCAGAACTCCTCGCCGTGCACCAGGTCGAACGCCGGCCCGCCGGTCCGAACGCTGTCCCCCAGATGTGCGAAGGCCAGCACATCCGCATCCACCGTGTGAAACAGCTTCCGAAACGACAGCGGATGCCCACTGCGCAGCAGCTCGCTCATCGGCGTCAGCCCGAAGACCCCCGGCGCGGTCTCGGCGAAGATCTCCTTGCCCGCCAACGCCCGCAGCATCCGGTGCAGCGCGTCCGGATCGGCGCCGGCCCGCCGCGCCAGCTCGGCGGCCGGCAGCGGCCCGTCGGCCAGCAGGTCGGCCAGCCGCAGGTCGGCGGCCACGCCGATGGCGAACGGGACGATGATGTCGGCCAGCTCGAACAGCCTCAGCATGGTCGCCTGGTCGCTCTGCCCGACCAGGTCGCCCCGCCCGGTCGGGTCGGAATGCCCCATCAGGTCGGACTGCCCGATCAGGTCGCTCTGCCCGATCGGGCCGGACTGGGTAGCGGTCATCGGCTCGCCTCACTCACCTTGTCGGGGTTCGTCGGCGCGCCGCCGGCGCGTCAGGGGCGCGTCAGCGGCGCAGCGCGTGGAAACGGTGCAGCATCGACGGCGGCGGGAAGGTGATCGCCAGGACCTCGTACGAACCCAGGCCCGCCTTGTCGGCCCAGGCGCGCACGTTCGCCTCCGTCAGGATCGTCCCGGATCCGTCGCCGGCGGCGGCCATCGCCACCGGCAGGTTGAACAGCGGGCTCACCGACGCGAACATCTCCGCCGGCGTCCCCCGGTTGGCCATCGGGTCGTCCGAGGCCGAGGACTCCACGCACAGCAGCAGCCCGTCGGCCTTGAGCGCCCGGCCCATCGCCGTGAGCGCGGGCACCGGCTCCGGGATGTCGTGCAGGGTGTGGAACAGGTAGACGAAGTCGTAGCGGTCCTGCTCGGTGATCTCGTCGGCGAGCTGCACCCGGAACGCGACGTTGCTCAGCCCGCGCGAGGCCGCCAGAGCCCGCGCCGCCTCGACACTCGCGGCGTCCGCGTCGATCCCGACGACCTCCGCCTTGGGGAACAGCCGGGCCAGCGTCGCCGTCGAGCGACCCCGGCCGCAGCCGACGTCGGCGATCGCCGCGCCGGGTGCGGAGAGCTTTTCCGTAAGCCCGGGAACGCTTTGCAGCCACCCTTCGAGGAAGAACTCGTGGATCGGCGCCCACAGACGCTCCACGCCCACGGTCACCTCCTCGCCGCTGTCGGCGTACCCGATGCCCTCGCCGGAGGCGAAACACTCCATCAAGCGCGGGACGTTGCGGGACACGCCGTAGGCCAGCTGGTAGGCACCGACGCTGAACCCGGGGCTCTCCGGGTCGCCGAAGAAGAAGACGCCTTCCTTGGTCAGGTGGTAGCGCCGGGGCTCGCTTCCGTCGGAAACCTCGACGTACCCGGTCGCCACCAGCGCGTCGGCCCACTCCCGGACATACCGCTCGTGCAGCGACGTCACGCCGGCCAGCTGCGCGCCGGTGCACGGTCCGTGGTCGGCCAGCGCCTCGAAGAGCCCCAGCCGGTCCCCGATGACCACCAGGGCCGCGACCTGCGCTCCGGTGACATGGGAATAGATCCGGTTTCCGATGGCGATCATCTGCTCGAAGTCGAGCTCTGAGATATCGACACGGGCCATGGACCCTCCTTGGTCGGTGGTCTCGAATGCTCGCACCGCCCTGCTCAAGGGGTCAACGAGCCATACGCGCCGCCCTCACGCGCGCCGTGCTATTAACCCCGCATGGGAGATCTGCGGCGGGACACAGCGGTCGAACTTCTGGACGCGGGCCGTTTCCGCGGCGAGGTGAGCCCGGACTGGGACCTGTGGGGCCCCGTCGGCGGCTACCTGGCGGCGATCGCGGTGCGGGCCGCCGGCGCCTCGACGGCGCTGGCACGGCCGGCCAGCGCCGCCTGCCACTACCTCGCCCCGGCCCGCTTCGGCCCGGTCGAGCTGACGGTGACCACCGGCCGCCGCTCGCGCCGTGCCGAGTCGCTCAGGGTCCTGATGACACAGCGCGACGCCCCGATCCTCGAAGTCCTCGTCTGGGCGGTCGCCGACGGCCTGCCCGGCCCAAGCGCCGACTGGGTACCGGCCCCCGCCGCCCCGCCGCCGCACGAGGTGCCGGTCTTCGACCCCACGCAGGACCTCGGCGGCGACCCGACGGCGCTGACCCCGTTCTGGAAGAACGTGGAGATCCGACAGGTCTTCCTGCCCGGCGAGAGCCGCGAACCCGGCGTCGAGCCGATGCTGCGTTCCTGGGAGCGTTACCTTCCGCAGTCCGCGTCCGGCGACCCCTGGGCCGATGCCGCCCGGCTGCTCATCAGCGCGGACGTCTCGATCTATCCGGCGATCGCCAAGGGCTTCGAGACGCCCGCGTTCATCGCGCCGAACCTGGATCTGTACGTGGCCTTCCACGCCTCGCCGCCTACCGACGACCACCTGCTCATCGAGACGCGGGGGAGTGCGGCCGGCGGCGGACTGGTCAGCGGACGCACCCGGATCTGGTCGCCCGCCGGCGATCTGGTCGCCAGCGGGACCTCCCAGCTGCTGTGCCGGATGTTCTAGTGCAGCGCCGCGTTGATTCTTCGGGGGTTTGATCAGGCTGTCGGTTCGCCGAGGTAGAGCCCGGCAGCGCAGTCGAGGGCGGCTTCCGGGG
>NZ_JBGCCP010000045.1:0-77759 GCF_041262705.1 Catenulispora sp. MAP12-49
AAGAAACCGGCCGCACCATCAAGCCTGACAGCACCCTCACACCCACACCACCCCAACAACACAATGGGCAACAGGATCAACGGATCCCGCAAACCCTGCGCGAAGCCGTCAACAAACGCCTGTGACTGTCAACCCACCAACAAACCGCAACCAGCCACACCCACCCACACACACAAAAGTCAGGGGCGCCGAAAAACCGCGCGGAGGACGAGCGCCGACGACTTAGGCCAGCATCTCCCGCGCGACCCCGCGCAGCAGCCGCACCAGTTCGCGCGGTGCCGCGGCCTTCGCGTCGGCGCGCGTGGCCACGCTGACGATGCGGCGCGTCGGGGCGTGGGGGCCGAGGCTCTCCACCGTCACGCCGGCGACCGGGCCGGTGACGGTCAGGCGGGGCAGGATCGCCATGCCGACGCCTTGCGCGATCATCGACAGGACCACGCCGTCGTCGGCGACCTCCAGCGTCGCTTTGGGCAGGAAGTCCTGGGTGCGCCACCAGTCGCGGGTGTACGAGGAGCAGTTCTCCGGCCAGTCGATCAGCGGCAGGCCCTGCGGTTTTCTGCGCGTGGCGGGGTAGGCCAGCACATAGGGCTCGCGCAGCAGCTCGCCGACCACCAGGCCGTCGGGGGCTGCGGTGTCTTCGTCGAGGGTGGCGATGGCCAGGTCCGCGCGGCCTTCCTCGACCTCGCCGACGGTGCCCGCGCCGAGTTCGGGCACGACCAGCACGCGCGGCGTGACGCCCGGATACCGTGCGCCGAGCCCGATGATCGCCGGCGGCAGCAGTACCGCCGCGGCGCTGCGGAACGCCGCGACCCGCAGCGTGCCGCTGACCGTGCCCTCCTCCGCGCCGCGCGCCTCGGCGCCCAGAAGCTCCAGCTGGCGCAGCACCTGCCGGGCCCGCACCACGGCCCGCTCCCCCGCCGGGGTCGGCCGCGCACCGGCGCGGCCGCGCTCGAACAGCACGGCTCCGACCTTGCGCTCCACGCCGCGGATCGCGTGCGACACCGCGGACTGCGACGTCCCGCTGACCTCCGCGGCGGCGGTGAAGCTCCCCATGCGCGCCACGGCGACCAGCAGGCGCAGCTCCGAGGGAGCGAGGTCGGTCATGCGATCACTGTAAACCGAGCTACGCGATCATGAAAGCCGCTCATGGAAACGGGTTATCCACAAACGCGCGCATCTGCTTCTGAGCTGCACGGTTCCCTACTGTCATGGCCATGCCAGTCAACGCGACCTACCAAGCCATCCGCCAAGCCCGCCGCCCGCAGGGCCGCCCCGCGGCCGCCGATTTCGAGTTCGTCTCCGGGCCGATCCCGGACCTCGCGCCGGGCCGGATCCTGGTGCGGAACCTGGCCCAGTCTGTCGACCCGTACATGCGCGAGGCGATGCACTGGGGCGACTGGGAGAAGGGCTTCGGGCTCGAGGGCCGGGTGCTGGGCCGGGTCCTGGCCTCGAAGGACCCGGGGGTCGCCGAGGGCAGCGTCGTCTTCCACCGGCACAGCTGGGCCACGCACGCGGTCGTCACCGCGGCCGACATCAGGGTCCTGACCGTCCCCGAAGGCGTCCCGCTCACCGCCTACCTCGGCATCCTCGGCGGCACCGGCCTGACCGCCTACGTCGGGCTGAAGCGGATCGCGAAGCTCCAGCCCGGCGAGGACCTGTTCATCTCGGCCGCCGGCGGCGGTGTCGGGACGGCGGCCGCGCGCATCGCCCGGGTGCTGGGCGCCGGCCGGCTCATCGGCAGCACCGGCTCCCCGGCGAAGGCGAAGCACCTGGTCGAGCACGTCGGCTTCGACGCCGCCGTGGACTACCGGTCCGCGACGCCACTGGCCGACCAGCTCAGCGCCGCCGCGCCGCACGGCATCGACGTCTACTTCGACAACGTCGGAGGCACGCACCTGGAGGCCGCCATCAGCGTCCTGCGACACCACGGACGCATCGCCTGGTGCGGCGCCGTCGCGCAGTACGACGACCTGGACAACCCGCCCGCCGCGCCGGCCAACCTCTACGACATCGTCGGCAACGCGCTGCGCCTGGAGGGGTTCCTGGTGCGCGACCACCTCGACGCCCGCGAGGAGTTCGAGGATTTCCTGATCCCGCACATCGTCTCCGGCGCCGTACCGGTCGACGAGACCGTGGTGCACGGCTTCGCCAACACGGTCGACGCCTTCGTGTCCATGCTCGGCGGCGGCAACACCGGGAAGATGGTCGTCACCTTCGAAGAGGACTGATTCAAAGTGGGCTGATTCAGAGTGGGATGAGGCTCAGGCCACCCGCTCCAGATCCGACCGCACCACCTGATGCCGCAACGGAAATCCGCTCACCAGCCGCTCGACCTCGTCCACCACCGCATCGCCGATCCGCGACAGCTCGTTGCCGACGGAACCGGCGATGTGCGGGGTGAGGAAGACGTTCGCAAGCCCGTACAGCGGCGAATCCGCAGGCAGCGGCTCGGGATCGGTGACGTCCAGGACCGCGCTGAGCCGGCCGGAGACCAGCTCGGCGGTCAGCGCCTCGGCCTCGATCAACGCGCCCCGTGCCGTGTTGATCAGGGTCGCGCCGTCGGGGATCAGCGCGAGCCGGCGCCGGTCGAGCATCCCGCGAGTGGCCGGCAGGTCCGGCGCGTGCACCGTGACGACGTCGCTGCTGCGCAGGAGATCGTCCAGCGACAGCAGCACGGCGCCGAGCTCGGCGGCCTCGGTCGGCCCGACGTAGGGATCGCTCAGGAAGACCTCGAAGTCCAGCGGCCGCAACAACTCCAGCAACCGCCGCCCGACCCGCGAGGCGCCGATGACGCCGACCCGCCGGCGGTGGTTGCCGAGCGTGTCCCGCCGCCGTTCCCGATCGGGATCGGGCGCGCCGCGCGAGCCGGTGAACGACTCGCGCAGCACGAAGGCGTTCTTGCCCGCCAACAGGATCGCGGCCAGCGTGTACTCGGCGACCGGGATCGCGTTGGCCTCCGCCGCCGAGGACACCAGCAGCCCGCGCTCCCAGCACGCGTCCGTGACGTAGCCGCGCACCGTCCCGGCCGCGTGCAGGATGGCGCGCAACCGCGGTGCGCCGTCCAGCACGCTCTGCCCGATCGGCGGCGCGCCCCAGCCGGTGATCAGGACCTCGGCCGAGGCCAGCGCACGCGCCGCCTCGGGCTGCCGGAAGTCGTCGACCACCAGACAGGCGTCGATCTCGGTCAGCTCGCGCAGCCGGTCCATGGCCTGGGGCGAGAACAGCCGGGGCAGGTTCTCGTGGAGCATGGCGAACAGCGTCGTGGGGCGCGCGGTCAAAGCTCCTTCTCCTGCTCCTGATCCTCGGGCCGGGCCCCGGCCGGAACCGCCGCGGGACGCTCGCAGGTGCTGCCGATCCGCACCGAGTCCCCGCTCTTCGCGGCGGCGAGCAGCGATTCCATGACGTCCAGCACGTGGTAGGCCAGCTGACCGTTCGCCCGGTGCGGAACCCCCTCGCCGAGCGCCCGTGCCAGGTCCGAGACGCCGTAACCGCGTGAGGCGTCGCGGTATCCGCCGCGCTCGGGGACCTGTTCCCACTCCTTGGCCTCGGCTCGGAAAATGCGCACCTCCCCGTCGAACCCGTTGGGATCGGGCACCTCCAGCGATCCCCCGGACCCGTAGACCTCGATCCGCGGCAGCTGCCCGGCCCACACATCGAAGCTCATCAGCAGCGTGGACAGCGCGCCGTCCTCGTGCTCCAGCACGCCGGTGACATGTGTCTCCACCTCCACCGCGAACTCGGTGCCGGCCCGGGGTCCGCTGCCGATGACCCGTGTGGGGCGCGGAGTGGAGCTCATCCCCACCACGCGCTTCACCGGGCCGAGCAGCGTGACCAGCGCCGTGAGGTAGTACGGGCCCATGTCCAGGAGCGGACCCCCACCGGGGCGGTAGTAGAACTCCGGGGCCGGATGCCAGCGTTCGTGGCCCGGCGTGACCATGAACGCGGTCGCGGCCACCGGGACGCCGACGTCCCCGGCGTCCAGGACGGCCCGCGCCGTCTGGATCCCGGTGCCGAGCACGGTGTCCGGCGCGCAGCCGACGCGCACCCCGGCGCGCTCGGCCGCTTCCAGCACCGAGCGGGCCTCGGCGGTGGTGGCCGCGAGCGGCTTCTCGCCGTAGACGTGCTTGCCGCCGGCGATCGCGGCGTGCGCGACCTCGGCGTGCGCGGCCGGGATGGTCAGGTTCAGGACGAGGTCGACGTCCTCGGCCGTGTACAGCTCGTTCGGCTTGGCGGCGCGTGCCCCGGGGATCCGGGACGCGGCCGCAGCGGCGCGGTCCGCGTCCAGGTCGGCGACCGCCGTGATGCGCAGGTTCGGCAATCGCGGCACCGCCTCGAAGTACTGGCCGCTGATGTTGCCCGCACCGACCACGCCGACGCGCAGCGCCGGTGTCGCCGATGTCGCCGATGTCGTCGGTGTCGTCGGTGTCATCGTGTCGCCCATGCCATTCCCCTCCTGATCATCGCATCGACTTCGGGTACTTCCACGTCGGCCATCCGGTGGCCGACCGCGGTGACGAAGACCCGGCCGGCTCCCCACTCCCGGGTCCAGGTGATCGGCACGACGGCACCGGCGAGCTCGTGGGTGTCCGGGTCCTCGGCGTAGTCGGTGACCGCCAGGACCTCGACCTGCGGATCCATGTGCAGGTAGTACTGCTCGGTGGTCACGGTGAACCGCTCGATCCCGGTCATGATCGGGTGTTCGGCGACGGTCCGTACCTCGTAGGTGGTGAACTCCCGCGGGTGGTGCACGAACTGCCCGCCGGTCATGAGCTGATAACGGGTCTCGCTCCGGAAGGCATCGATGACGCCGCCGTGCCAGCCGGCGAACCCCGTCCCGGCTCGCACCGCATTGATCAGACCACTGACCTGGTCACCGCTGATCTGGCCCATGGTCCAGCACTGGACGATCAGATCGGTGCCGGCCAACAGGTCCTCGTCGAGGTAGCTGTCCAGGGTGTCGGAAACCGTGACGTCGTAACCGTCGTCCTTGAGGACGGCCGCGTACTTGTCGCTCGTGGGGACCGGGACGTGGCCGTCCCAGCCGCCCCGGACCACCAAAGCGTGCTTGGTCTGTGAAGTCATGAGATCTCCTCCGGGTTCTGTGTCACTGCCACGCCTCCACTGCCGGCCGCCGCACCGCCGGCGACGCCCTCGACCAGGTTGCGTTGCAGGAGCGCGAAGACGGCCAGGATCGGCAGCGCCACGATGATCGTCGCCGCCGCGACCAGCGGCCACTGCGAGGAGTACTGCCCGAAGAACGAGAACAGGCCGCGGGTCACCGGCCACAGGCTCTGGTCGTTGAGCATGACCAGGGGCAGGATCAGGTTGTTCCAGCCGGCGACGAAGCCGAAGATGCCGAAGGTGGCCAGCGCCGGCTTCATCTGCGGGACGACCATCGTGAAGATGTAGCGGATGTACCCGCAGCCGTCCAAAGCGGCGGCCTCGTCCATCTCGCGCGGGATGGTCTTGATGTACCCGACGAAGAAGAAGAACCCCGCGCCGGTCAGCGAGGTCATGATCAGGTAGCCGATCCGGCTGTTGTAGGTGCCGATCTTCTGGGCCTCGATGAACAGCGGGATCAGGCCGGCCGGCAGGAACCCGGAGAACACGAAGAAGCCGTACAGCAGGTTGGAGTGCTTGAACCAGCCGCGGGAGATCGGGAAGGCCAGGAACACACCGAGAATCAGGGTGATGATGTCGGGGATGACGGCGTACAGCAGGCTGTTCACCATCTCGTTCGAGAAGTCGCCCTGGCTCCAGGCGTCGCTGAAGTTGGAGAACGTCCACGAGTGCGGCAGCCCGGTCGGGTCGTTCAGGAACTCGTTGTTGGTCTTGAACGCCTGCAGCGCCAGGTAGACCAGCGGCAGGGCGAAGAATCCGACCGAGATGACCAGGCAGACCAGTTGCAGCCCGCCGGTGCGTGTCATCTCGCGCAGTCGCAGGCTCACAGCGTCACCTCCCGCCGGCGCAGGAAGACCAGCAGAGCGCTGCCGATCACCAGGGTGATCACGAACTGCGCCACCGCCAGCATCGAGCCGTAGCCCAGCGACGGGTTCACGCCGAACGCGGTGTCGAACATGTACATGCCGAGCGTCTTGGTGCCGTAGTGGCCGTCCGTCAGGACCCTGATGAGCGCGAACTCGCCGACGCACCCCATCGCGGTCAGGAAGACGTTCACCGTGGTGGCGTTCGCCAGCAGCGGCCAGGTGATGTGGCGGAACGTCCGCAGGCGCCCGGCGCCGTCGAGCGAGGCGGCCTCGTACAGCTCCGGCGGGATCCGCCGCAGCGCGGCGATGTAGACCAGCATCGTGTAGCCGCTGAACATCCAGACGTTGATCATGATGACCAGCCACAGGGCCCAGCTCTGGTCGCCCAGGAAGGCGCTCGTCGAGCCGAACAGCCCGTGGTACACCGGCTCGGCCGGGCCGTTCTGCGGGTCGAAGACCAGCGAGAACAGCACGCCCACGATGGTCACGGAGAAGACCTGCGGCATGAAGATCAGGGCGCGGTAGAGCCCGAATCCGTGCCGTCGGTGGCGCAGCAGCAGCGCGAGTCCAAGGCCGATCGCGATCTGCAGGACCGTGACCCCGGCCACGTACTTGAGCGTCACGACCACCGAGGCCGAGAAGTCGGACCAGGAGCTGTTGAACGCGTTGCTGTAGTTGCACAACCCGCAGAAGTGCAGCGGGGTGCCCGGGAAGCCGGAGTACTCGGTGAAGGAGAAGAAGACCGTCGACACCGACGGGAACAACCCGAAGACCAGCCAGCCGATGGAGGGCACGGCGATGGAGGCCCAGGGCAGCCACCGCCGTGTCCGCTTTGTGCCGAAGGGGATGGTGCTCACAGGTCAGTGCCCCACTGCCGACTTGTAAGCGTCCGCCGATTCCTTGAGCGCCTGGGCCGGGGTCTGCGAACCGAACGGCTGCATCTTGGTCCGGTCCTGGTCGCCGGCCGCCGTCGGGAACTTGGTCGACGTCCAGGGCTGCTCGGCGTTGACGAAGCCCTGCGAGGCGTGCGTGGACAGCCAGTCGGTCCAGGACAGCGCGGGCGTCGGCACCGCCGGCTCGGTGGAGATCGATCCGGTGGCCTTCAGCCACGCCGCGTAGTTGTCCGGCTGGGTGAACAGGTCCAGCCACTCCATCGCCAGCTGCTGATGCTTGGACCAGGTCGGGACCACCCAGGACAGGTCCGGCGCCAGGACGGCGCGGTTCGCGGCGGCGTCGTCGGCGCCGGGCAGCGCCATGAAGCCGAAGTTCAGGCCCGGGTTGGACTGTGCGATGGTGTTGCCGTCGTAGGAGCCGTCGAAGAAGAACGGGAAGTCGTTGGTCTTGGCGGCCCAGACTCCCGGAGCCGACTGCGCAGGCACACCCGCGGCGTTCGGCTCCATGTAGGACAGGACCTTCTCGTACCGGTTCGCGGTGTCGGCGTAGACCGGATCGGTCCAGCTCTGGGCACCGTTCCAGAAGTCCTGCGCGCGCTTCTCCCACACCGCCGGGGCGTCGGTGCTCGGCTTGTCCTGCATCAGCAGCTGGTTCATGATGCCGAACCACGCGATGCTCTGGTAGCCGTCCTTACCGGCCACATACAGCGGCGTGATGCCCTTCGACTTCAGGACGTCCATGTCGTTGATGAACTCGCTGTAGGTCGTCGGGACCGACAGGCCGTACTTGGTCAGCAGGTCCTTCTTGTAGAACATGCCGGAGTTGTTGACGTATTCAGCCGTCATCACGCCGTAGGTGCCGTTGTTGTAGCCCATGGCGTACTTCTGCGCGGCCGGGTCGAAGCGCTTCATGAACGGCTGGTTCGACAGGTCCACGAACTGGCCGGACTGGATCAGCGCCGGGGTGCCCTGCGGGATGATGCCGGTCGAGGCCGGCGGATAGGCGTGCGGGGTCGGCGGGAACTGCGCGAGCACGTCCACGCTCTTGGCCGAGACCAGGCTCTGCCACAGCGTCGGCCACGCGTTGCCGGCCGTCGGCGCGGTCTGCATCTTGATCTTGACGCCGGGGTGCTGCTTCTCGAACTCGGCGTTCACCTTCTCGGTCTGGGCGACCGCGGCCGGGTTCGTCCACATCGCGATGGTCAGCGTCTGCGACGAGCCCGAACCGCTTCCGCTGCTGCTGCCACAGGCGGCCAGACCTGCGGCGAGCGGCACGGCGGCGAGCGCCGCGAAAGCACGGCGGAAACCCACTGATTGCAAAGGTGTTGTTCTGGCCATGACGGCTCCTCGAAGAAGAGTTGGGAGGTCACGGCCGACGGGCTTCACACCGCGTTCACAGCGGTGTGACGAAGTCCTGGAGGTGTCCCGAAGTATCGGAGCGGATCGGCGGCGGGGTCAAGGTTTGTCGGCGTCAAAAGACTTCTCTGACAAGGAAAACCGCTAAAGCAATGATCTTCAACTGGCATCTGTGCAGATCAGCGCGGTTCACAACGGGGCTTCAGTGAGAAGCCTTGTCGGACTAACACTCTTGGAGTTACATACCCCTCACGTCGCCGACGGCGCGTGTCCTGGAGGAAACCAAACCACCCGCCATCTGCAAACCCCTGAAGGGGGAACTGATGCTGCGCACGGTTCGACGCGGAGCGATTCCGCTGCTGTGCGGCCTCGCCGCCAGTGTGTTCGTCGCGCAATATGCGACCGCCGACCCCGCACCAGCACACGCAACGGCACCGCGAACGGCAACGACAACACACGCCACCCCCACTTCCGACTACTGGGCCTCGCAGTTCCAGTTCGACAACAACGGAACACCGTGGTCCACGGCGGACTTCACCGCCGTCAAGGCCAAGGGCATCGACCGCGCCGAGCTCAACATGCCGTGGTCCAAGCTGGAGCCGGCGCGCGGCACCTTCGACTTCTCCGAGCTGGACACCGAACTCGCCAACGCCAAGGCCGCCGGCGTGAAGCTGGTGCCGATCTTCTGGCAGTCCGGCTGGGGCGGCAGCCCGGCGACGTTCGAGACGGACCACGAGGTGACCAGCACCGGCGCCACCGGCGTCGCCCTGGCCTGGTGGGACCAGACCGAGCAGAACGACTACTTCGCCTACGTCACCGCCACGGTCGCGCACATCACGCACAACCCGGCCTATGGCGGCTCGTTCATGGACTACGGCCACCTGGACGCCCAGTGGCTGGACGGTCCCGGCGTGGGCGGCTGGGCGCCGGCGGACATCGCGTACTTCCAGAACACCTGGCTGCCGGCCACCTACAAGACCATCAATGCCTTCAACACCAAGTACGGGACCACGTACACGTCGTTCAGCCAGGTGCCGGCCGCGCTCCCCGGCGCCCCTCTGGACAGCGTCTACCAGGCCTTCCGCCAGTGGAGTGTGCAGGACACGTACGACCGCCTCACCGCGGCCGTGCGCAAGGTCAGCGACGGGCCGCTGTTCTACTACTTCGGCGGGCACATCGCCAACGCCCCGCAGCTGGGCAACCTGCCCGACATCTTCTTCAACCTGGCCAGGAAGTACCACGCCACGGTCGTGGAGGACGCCGCCAACTCCGCGGGCCTGAGCCTGCTGTTCGGCAGCCTGGGCCGGGCGTACCACGTCCCGGTCGCGCAGGAGTGGACCGTGTTCGGCACCGACGACCAGATCCCCGCCGAGGCCACGAACTGGCTGTCGATGTACGCGATGACGCTGCCGTACGGCGGCGGCGAGGACTTCTTCATCCACGACGGCACCAGCAAGGACGTGATCGGCTACCCGATCTACACCTCCTGGCTGCCGCAGCTGAAGAAGCTGTCCGGCTCGTTCCCGACGCAGCCGGTGGCGGTCTACATCGACTACTCGCAGGCCCGCGGCAACGACAGCGGCGGCAGCCTGAACAACGTCGAGAACGACATGACCGCTCTGTGGGACGGCTACCAGGCCGGCTCCTCCGTGGTCACCAGCGAGGAGATCGCCAACCACGCCGACAGCCTGTCGCACTACCGCGCCGTGCTGCCGATGAACGGCTCCGACGCGAACATCGCCGCGTACCAGAAGGCAGGCGGAACGGTACTCAGCAACGGATCCCAGCTCGCCTCCTACGCGCCGGCCTACGCCGACCTCACCAGCCAGCACGCGCTCCAGGTCGTCCCGGCCACCGCCGCGGACCATCGCAGTGCCCAGATCACGCTGGGCGAGGTGAGCCCGAGCTTCGGCTACACCGGCTCGGTCACCCTGCACCCGAAGGGTCTGAACCTCGTCGCCGGCACCTACCACGTGGTGGACGCGCTGACCGGCCAGGCTCCGGCGCAGAAGGTGCTGGCCGACGGCAGCCTGTGCGTTCCGGTCGCGATGAAGTCGGCGCAGCTCGACCAGTGGTCGATGCTGCCGGGCGCGGCGCCGGCCGGCACCCCGGTCCCGGACCAGTGCCCGTCGTCCAGCGGCGGCGCGACGTCCGTCACCGGCACCGCCGGGCAGGGCGGCGGCGGCCTGCTGTTCCTGTCGGTCGGCGCGACCGGCCTGGGCGGCGACGGCAACCTCACCCAGGTGACGCAGGACGGCCAGACCGCTTATGAGACCTGGACCTCCGCGCAGAGCGGCGTCACGCCGGCCAACGTCTACCTGCAGCTCGATCCGTCCAGCCAGGTCGCCAAGGCCTCGACGGTGACGGCGAACGTCACCTACTGGTCGGTCGCCGGTCAGGGATTCCAGGTGCAGTACGACTCCCCCGGCGCCCCGTACTTCGGCGGGCCGACCGTGGCCGGCAGCGGCACCGGCAGCTGGCAGACCGCGACGGTGACGCTGACCAACGTGCAGTTCGCCGAGTTGCAGAACCTGTCGGCCGACCTGCGCCTGGCGGTCACCGACCCGACCAAGCCCCTGTATGTCAGCAGCGTGACTTTGTCCACGGCCGGCTGACGCACCGGGCCTGACGCACCTGACGCACTTCCGCACCACCGCTTCGAAGGGACCGCCCCACCGTGCACGACGACCGCAAACTGGTGGAAGACCGCATCACGCGGTATCTCAGCCACGTCCTCCATCCCGCTCTGCACCCCGAGCGCACCGCGCTGACCGTCAGCGCCTGGCACGTCCCCGGCGAACCCGTGCCGGTGGCCGAGGCGCTCGCCGTCCCGCCGGCCGACTACCGGCCGTTCGCGATCGGCGAGACGTGGGGCGGTCCCTGGTCCACCACCTGGTTCCGGATCGAAGGCACCGTTCCGGCTGAATGGGCCGGACGGCGCGTGGAGGCCGTGTTCGACCTCGGATTCGACCCGAACCGGGGACCCGGCGGCCAGGCCGAGGGCCTGGTCCACACCCCCGACGGCCGCGCGCTGCACGGCCTGCACCCGATGAACCGCGACGTGTTGGTCAGCACGAGCGCCGAGGCCGGCGCGAGCGTCGAGTTCCTCGTCGAGGCCGCCGCCAATCCCGGCATCGAGAGCGCGCACGGCCGCCACACCCACTTCGGCGACCGCGCCACGGCCGGCGAGGACCCGCTGTACACGCTGGTCTCCGCCGACCTCGCGGTGCGCGACGAGGAGGTCTGGCACCTGATCCACGACGTGGAGGTGCTCGACGAGCTGATGCGCGAGCTGCCGCCGGACAGCCCGCGCCGCCACGAGATCATGCGGGCCCTGGTCCGGGCCGCGGACGCCACGGATCCGCGCGACGTGTCCGGCACGGCCGCCGACGCGCGCGGCGAACTCGTCGAGGTCCTGGCCCGGCCCGCGTATGCCTCGGCGCACAAGATCAGCGGTGTCGGCCACGCGCACATCGACTCGGCGTGGCTGTGGCCGCAGCGCGAGACGATGCGCAAGTGCGTCCGCACCTTCAGCAATGTGCTGTCACTCGCCGAGGAATACCCCGAGCTGATCTTCGCCTGCTCCTCGGCGCAGCAGTACGCCTGGGTCAAGCAGTCCCGGCCCGAGCTGTTCGAGCGCATCCGCAAGGCCGTCGGCGAGGGCACGTTCGTCCCGGTCGGCGGCATGTGGGTGGAGGCCGACGGGAACATGCCCGGCGGCGAGGCGCTGGCCCGCCAGCTGGTGTACGGACGCCGGTTCTTCGCCGAGGAGTTCGGCATCGAGCAGGACGGCGTCTGGCTGCCGGACTCCTTCGGCTACACCGCCGCCTACCCGCAGCTGGCCCGCCTCGCCGGCGCCAAGTGGTTCCTGTCGCAGAAGCTGCACTGGAGCGAGACCAACGAGCTGCCGCACCACACCTTCGCCTGGGAGGGCATCGACGGAACCAGGATCCTGACCCACTTCCCCCCGATCGACAGCTACAACGCCCAACTCACCGGCCGCGAACTGGCGCACGCGCAGGCCAACTTCCGGGACAAGGGCGCCGCGACCGTGTCGCTGGCCCCCTTCGGCCACGGCGACGGCGGCGGCGGCCCCACCCGCGAGATGCTCGAGCGCGCCCGCCGGCTGCGCGACCTGGAGGGGTCGCCGCGGGTGGAGGTGCGGAACCCGTCGGCGTTCTTCCAGGAGGCCGCCGCGGAGTACCCGGACGCCCCGGTGTGGCGCGGCGAGCTGTACCTGGAGTACCACCGCGGCACGTACACCAGCCAGGCGCGCACCAAGCGCGGCAACCGGCGCTCGGAGGCGCTGCTGCGGGAGGCGGAGCTGTGGTCGGCGACGGCCGCGGTGCGGGCCGGAGCGGCTTATCCGCACGAGGAACTGGACGATCTGTGGCAGCAGGTGCTGCTGCATCAGTTCCATGACATCCTGCCCGGGACGTCGATCGCCTGGGTGCACCGGGAGGCCGAAGCCGTCTACGGCCGGATCCACGAGCGGCTGGAGGCGGTGATCGCGAAGGCTTCCGAAGCTCTCACCGCGGGTGATTCGACTGCCGTGCTCAATGCGGCGGCCCATGCTCGCCGCGAGGCGGTCGTACTGGCTTGCGCGCCGTCCACCGAGGTGGCTTCCCAGGTTCTGGCCGATGGCCGGTTCGCCGCTCTCGCCGACGTCCCGGCGCTCGGTGCCGGCGGTCTGCTGCCTGACCTCGCCGATCTCGCGCCGGTCACCGTCGCCGCCGGCGCCGACGGCGGCTACATCCTGGCCAACGGCCTCATCGAGGCGCACCTCGACGCCGACGGCGTGCTGCGCTCCGTCCGCGACCTCGCCCTCGGGCGCGACGCCATCGCGCCGGGCGGCGCGGGCAACCTGCTGCAGCTGCACCGCGACCAGCCGAACCTGTGGCCGGCGTGGAACCTGGAGCGGCACTATCGCAACGTCCGGACAGACTTGACCGAGGAGAACGGCGCCCCGGCGACGGTCACGCTGCTCGACGAGGGACCGCTGCTGGCGACGGTGCGCGTCGAGCGGTCGTTCGGGGAGTCCGCCATCGTGCAGGACATCCGGCTCGGTGCCGGGGCGCACCGGCTCGACGTCGTCACCGACATCGACTGGCGCGAGCGGGACGCGGTGCTGAAGTCCGCGTGGGAGTTGGACGTGCACGCCGAGCACACCGCGGCCGAGATCCAGTTCGGCCACGTCACCCGCCCCACGCACGAGAACACCTCGTGGGACGCGGCGCGCTTCGAGGTGTGGGCGCACCGGTGGATCCACGTCGGGGAGCACGGCTGGGGCACGGCGCTGATCACCGATTCGACGTACGGCTACGATGCTTCGCGTCTGACCCGGCCGGAGGGGGGAAGCACCACGACAGTGCGGCTGACCCTGTTGCGCGCGCCGAACTCGCCGGATCCGCAGGCCGATCTGGGGCGGCACCGGTTCGCCTACGCCGTCGTGCCCGGCGCCGACACCCGCGCGGCTTTGGCCGGGGCGCACGCGCTGAACCTGCCGTTGCGGGCGGTTCCGGCGGGCGGCGGCGCCGGCGAGCCTTTGGTGACGGTCGACAACCCCGATGTGGTCGTGGAGTGCGTCAAGCTCGCCGACGACCGTTCCGGCGACGTGGTGGTCCGGCTCTACGAGTCCCGGGGCGGCCGGGCGTCGACCCGGATCGACGTCGGCTTCCCGGTGGCCGGGGCGGCGGTGACCGATCTGCTGGAACGGCCGGAGACCCCGCTGGCGATCCCGCTGGAGTTGACGCTGCGTCCCTTCCAGATCGTCACCTTGCGCCTGTCGCCCGGTCATTCGGATGGGTGACCTGCCCGAGCACTCGGTGCTGCGCCGGTGGGCCGACGGCGACGGCCAGCAGGCGCTGCGCGCTTCGATCGTGCTGCTGGCCGCCGAGGGCCTGCGCAACGCGGACATCGCGCGGCGCCTGGGCGTCTCGCGGCAGACGGTGAGCACGTGGCGCAAGCGATACGCGGCCGAGGGCCTGGACGGGCTGCTGGACCGGGCCCGCACCGGGCGTCCGTCGGCGGTGGACGAGGGCGAGATCGTGGCGAGCATCCTGACGTCCACGCCGGACGCCAGGACCTCGCGGATGGTGGCCCGGCGCCTGGGCTGTTCGCACACCGTCGTCGCCGAGACGCGGCACCGCTGGAACCTGACCGGGAGCCGGCTGACCGTCCCGCAGATCCCGGTGGTGCCCGCGCTGGAGCCCAGCGACCTGTGGCCGGTCGGACTGCATCTGGACGCGGGCTGCACGGTGCTGGTGTTGGCGGGGCGCTCGGTCGCCAGCGTCCCGCCGCCCTCGGCCGAACCGGCGGTGGATCCGTACGCGCTGGCCGCTGTCGGGAACGCGCTCGTCGAGGCGACGGCCGCCGCGCAGACTGAGGCGGCGGCGCCCACAGCCGGTTCCGGTCCGAACCCGGAACTCGACTCCGTCGGCCCGTTCCTGGACGCGGTACGCCGAACGCATCCGCTGCCGGAACTGCACGCCGTAATCCTGCGCGCCGAGCCCTCGACCACACGGCCGTTACAGATCCAGATCGCAGAACGCTGCTCCCATCTGGGGATCACAGTCCACCAACCGCCGGAACGGACCACCAGCCTGTCGTTCACGCGCGCCGTCTTAGCCCTGGACGCCGCCCGGCATCCGGAGTCCTCCACGCGCGTACTGCTCGACGTGGCCTCGGTTCTGTCACGCTACGTCGACAGCCCGGATCCGGCCCGCGTGCGGTGGATCCGCGAACCTCTGCCGGCACCGTCGGCCGCGCCGCCGACGCTTCCGCTCCCCGCGCCGGGCCATTCGGGTCCGGCGACCGGCGGCGGGGCCAACCAGATCGACCTGGGCTCGTTCAACGAGTGCGTCGTGATCGAGACGGTGCGGCTGGCCGGGCGGATCACGCGCGGCGAGATCGCCGAGCGGACGAGGCTGACGCAGCAGTCGGTGTCGCGGATCGCGCGCTCGCTGATCCAGCGCGGCCTGCTGGTCGAGGAGCGGCAGCGGCATTCGGCCGTGGGCAAGCCGAGCAGCCCGGTGCGGCTGCGGGACGGCGCCGCGCACGCGCTGGGCATCCACATCGACCCGCACGTGCTCACGGCGGTCCTGGTCGATCTGTCCGGACGGGTCGTCGCCAGGCGGTCCGAGCCGATCACCTCCGACCCGCGGCCGGGCGCGGTCGTGACGCAGATCGCCGATCTGGGCGAGACAGTGCTCGAACAAGCCGGGCACGGCCGGTGGGAGGAGGGCTTCCTCGGCATCGGCGTGGCCACCCCCGGTCCGGTGGACACCGTCTCCGGGACGGTGCTCGATCCGCCGCTGATGTCGGTGCTGCGGGACGTACCGCTGCGCACCTTGCTGGAACGCCGTTTCTCCTGCCGCATCGTGATCGAGAAGGACTGCTCGGCGGCGGCGGTCGGCGAACGCTGGATCGGGCGCGACAGCCGGGCCTGCGATTTCGTGTACCTGTATCTGGGGACCGGCGTCGGGACCGGGCTGTTCCTCAACGGCGACCTGTACCGCGGGCTGACGGCCAACGCCGGCGAGTTCGGCCAGCTCTGCGCGGTCACGCTGGGCCGGTTCGACGCGTCGGGGCGGCCCGAGATCCTCCCGGAGTGCAACCCGGGGAGCTACGCCCCGAGCTACGCCCCGAGCCACGCGCCCTCGGACCAGCAGCCGCGCACGCTCGGGCGGCAGCGCTCGCGGCTGACCGTGCAGCAGGCGGCGAAGGCCGTCAGCCGGGGCGTGCTGTCGGTGATCGACCTGCTGGACGTCGGGCTGGTGGTGGTCGGCGGGCCGTTCTTCACCGGAGAGGTGGCGGACGTGTGGCTCACCGAGATCGAGCACGCGGTCAACGCCTACCCGACCGCGCGCCGGCTGCGCCGCATCCGCGTCGAGCGCTCGGTGAACAGCAGCGAGGCGGTCGCGGTCGGCGCCGCGTCGACCATCTTCCACTCCACCTTCACCCCGCGGCTGCGCCGCACGCCCTGAGGACCACCGCTCTCATGAACGACCCGCGCCTGCCGCCGGAAGACCGTGTCCTGTCCCCCTTCACCGGCTGGACGCGAGCGCACTGGGAGGCGGTGGCCGACCACTGGCTGCTGACCGCCCGCCGCCACGCCTCCCCCGGCGGCGGCCTGATCACGCCGCCGGGCCGGCCGTCGGCGGCCGGGATCCGGAGCGACGGGATCGAGGGCTTCGCCCGCAGCTTCCTGACAGCCGCGCCGCTGCTGGCCGGACGGCTCGACGACCCGCACGACCACGCGGGGTGGTACGCGCGCGGCCTGGCCGCCGCGATGGCGCCCGACGGGCCCGACCGGTGGGGCCGGGCGATCGGGGTCGACGAGATCCGGCAGTGGAACGGCACCCCGCAGCCGATCGTGGAGGCCGCGAACCTCGCCTTCGGGCTGGCCGTGTGCCGCACGCAGGTGTGGGACCGGCTGGACGAGAAGCTGCGCGAGCAGACCGCCGAGTGGCTGGCGCATCACGCGGCCAAGCACGGATCGGACAACAACTGGCTGTTGTTCACGGCGGTCATCGAGGCGTTCCTGCGGTCGGCGGGGTACGAGGTGCCGGGCGGGCACGCCCAGGAGGACGTGGACCTGTTCGAGTCCTGGTATCTGGGGGACGGCTGGTTCAACGACGGGCCGGTCAGTCCGACGACGCGGCACGGGAACCGGGTCGATCACTACAACTCGTGGGTCATCCACCCGTTTCTGTGGCAGTGGTATCAGCTTTCTGAGCAGCCTGCGGAGCGGCGGGAGCGGTACCTCGGGCGGTTGGGCCAGTTCGCCGACTCGTACGCGTTGCTGTTCGCCGCCGACGGATCGCCGCTGTTTCAGGGGCGTTCGCTGACGTATCGGCAGGCGATGCTGGCCGGGTTGTGGACCGCGGCGCTGGCCGGTGTCGGGGGTGAGACGGCGGGGGCCAGGCGGCGGCTGGCCAGCGGTGTGTTGCGGCGGTTCACGGTGGATTCGGGGGTCGGCGGTGGCGGCGCCGCGCCGTCGTTGGGGTGGGGCGCCGCGGAGTTCCTGCCGATGTGCCAGGTCTACAGCGGTCCCGGTTCGCCGTACTTCGCGGGGATGGGGTTTCTGGGACTGGCCGCCCCGGCCGACCACGCGTTGTGGACCGAGGCCGAGGAGCCGCAGCCTTCGGAGCGCGGCGACTGTGTCAGGACTCTGCATGGCGTCGGCTGGGTGATCCGTTCCGGCGACGGCGTGGTGCAGATCGCGAACCACGCCAGTGACCACGTCGTCGATCCGGACACCGGAAGCGGCGATCCGCATTACGCCTCGATCGGCTCCTCCACGCACACCGCGCCCGGCGTCGGCGATGCCTGGACCGCCGGGGTGGACGGGCGGGTGGCGCTGGTCGACGAGTGGGGGCGCGCGACCCGCCGGGAGGGGTTGCGGGGCACCGCGACCGGCGAGGGGGTGCGGGGCAGCGCGGGCGGCGAGGGCTGGGCCGCGTCGTGGTACCGGCCGCGCATGGGTGGCGTCGATGTGCCGGGGGCTCGGGTGGTGTCGGTGTCGGTGCTGCATCAGGGTATTGAGCTGCGTGCGCATCTGGTGACGGCGCCGCCCGGCTGGACTGTCCGCGAGGGATCGTTCGCGGTCGCGGGCGCCACCGAACCCGTCGCGGAGGGGACATCGGTGCACGGCGACGAGGTGGCGGTCCGGCTCGTACCGCTGCACGGCTGGACCGGCTCCGGCATCGCCCGCTTCCACGGCGCCAACGCCCTCGGCGAGCACAGTGCCGCGCCGTATCTCACGGCCGAGCCGGTGCCCGGACTGCCGACGGTCTACGTCTCGGCGCACTGGCTGGGGCGGAGCGCGCCGGCGGGCCCCGTCCCCGTCACCATCCCAGTCACCGTCGCAGTGGCCGGCGAATGTCTGGTCGCAACATGGGGCGACGGCCGACGTGACGAATTCGTGCTCGGCGAACTGTTCGGCTGAACGGCCGGGCTGAGTGGTGGGTGCGGGTTGGTCCCGATCTGATCAGGCCCAGTCGATACTGCTGTCCACCGTGAGCTCGCGCAGCTCCGCCGACCCGTCGTCCTCGTCGTCGTCGGCACCGTCGGCGGCGAGGACGCCCTCGTCCTCGTCCGGGTCCGCCTCCTGATCGAGCACCAGGTCGAAGATCCCGGGCAGCCAGCCCAGCGCCTGCTCGACCGCCTTCAGCGCCACCATGTTGGGCGGGTTGCCGGCCTCGACCCGCGCGATCACCACCTCGGTGACGTACGCCAGATTGGCGAGGTCGGACCGGCTCCAGCCCCTCGCCTCCCGGGCCTTGACGATCATCGCGGCCAGGCGATCGTATTTCCCGCTCACCCTCCCATCCTGGGGTATAGCAAGGCTCGGTGGTGAGGGGTTCGATCAGAGAATTGTGTGCGGGATCTTCAGAATCTCCAGAAACGCCGCAGCCGCCGGCGTCCGCGTCTCGCGACCCCAGATCGCGCACTCCACCCGCTGCGGCGCGTCGAGGACCGGGATGACCGTCACGCCGTTCAGGGACGGCGCCCACGCGGCCGGCAGCAGGGCGATCGCCAGGCCCGGGGCGACGAGGCGTGCCGTGTAGTCGGCGGTGGTCACCTCGTAGGCCACGTCGCGGGTCAGGCCGGCGGCCTCGAAGGCCTCGTCGGACTGCAAGCGGCCCGCGGTCCCGGCCGGGAGGTCCACAACGAGGTCGTCGCTGGCGCCGACGCGCAGGCTGATCCGCACCCGCGGGTAGCGCTCGTGGAAGTCGCGCAGGGCGCCTGGGATGTCGACGGCGGTGACGGTCGGGATCAGGCCGACGGCGAGCCGGCCGCGCACCTCGCCGACGGCGGCGGCCACCTCGGCCGCGGCCCGGTCGGCGGCCTCCAGGCACTGCCGGGCGGCCGGGAGGAAGGCGGCGCCGGCCGGGGTCAGGCTCACGCGGCGGCTGGTGCGCTCGAAGAGCCTGGCCCCCAGCTCGCGCTCCAGGCGGGCGATCTGGTGGCTCAGCGCGGACTGCACGACCAGGCATCGCTCGGCGGCCCGGGTGAAGCCGCCGGTCTCGGCGACGGCTATGACGTAGCGCAGTTGCTGGAGTTCCATACCGTCCATCGTGAATCACGATCGATGGCGCTGGTGGGGCTCGGCCACTCGCGCGGCGGCGCGCTGGTCGCGGCGGCGGTGTGGGGCCTGGCGTTCGGCGCGTCGAACCTGTGCCAGATCAACCTGGTGCTCTCCTCGGCGCCGGACCGGTTCGAGGCCGCGATGTCCATCAACACCCTGGGATTCAACGTCTCGATCGCGCTCGGCGCGCTGATCGGCGGGGTGTTCGCGGACCAGTCGGGGGTCTCCAGCGCGGTCTGGTTCGGCGTCGTGCTGACGGCCTGTTCGTTGCTGGTCTCGCTGGTCACCCGGCGCGAGGCGCCGAGCGACGCCCCCGAGGAGGCGCTAGCCGCGGTCGGCTGAGGGCCTGGTCGCGACGCCGAGGATGTGCGTCTGGATCGGCAGCGGGATCCGGGTCTGCGGGAACTCGAAGTAGTCCAGTTCGGTGACGGTGAAGCCGGCGGCGGCGATCGCGGCGGCGGTGTCGCGGGCGGTGTGGCAGCCGCCGGCGGCCAGCGGCCAGATCGTGGCGTCCAGGACGCGCTGCAGGCCGCGCATCCCGCCGTTGTCGGACCGCACATGCTCGAAGAAGCGCAGGATGCCGCCAGGTCGCAGAACCCTGCTGATCTCGGCCAACGCGATTCTCTGGTCCGTCACCGAGCACAGCACGAGACACGCCACCGCGGCGTCGAAGGAGCCGTCGGGGAACGGCAGCGCCTCGGCGCGGCCCTCGACGACCGCCACCGGCACGGACGCGGACCGCGCCGCCGCCTCGGCCAGAGCGCGCAGGTCCGGCTCCGGTTCGACGGCGGTCACCTGCCCGACCGTCCCCGGATAGCGGGTGAAGTTCAGGCCGTTGCCCGCCCCGACCTCGACGACGTCACCGCTCAGCCCGGCCAGCAGCCGGTCCCGGTGCACGCCGATGCCGGCCTTCTCCAAAGAGGGACCAGCGCACTTCGCATAGATCCGGGCGAAGACCGGGTGCTTGATCCTGCCGCTCATCGCCGCTACCTCCTTCTGGGTCCGGGTTCCCGTCACCTCTCATTGTGCGAGGTGACGGGAGTCCGGCGCACGGAGGCGGTCCGGGAAGGGCTCAGCCGGCGGCGGGCAGCGCGGCGAGGATCTCCGCCGTGGTCCCGTTCTCGGCCAGGCGCGGGAAGATGCGCTCCACGCTGTTCTGGTGCGCGTCGGCGTCGGAGTCGGTGACCGCGTCGGTGGCGACCGTGACGTGGTAGCCGTGCTCGTGCGCGACGCGCGCCGTGGACTCCACGCCGATGCTGGTCGCGATGCCGGTCAGGACGATCTGCGTGACGCCGCGGCGGCGCAGCTGCAGGTCGAGGTTCGTGCCGTAGAAGGCGGACCAGTTGCGCTTGGTGACCCGGATGTCGGCCTCGTGGCCGTCGAGGTCGGCGATGATCCGGTCCCAGCCCTCGGGGAACTGCCGGCCGCCCGCGCCCTGGTCGGTGCGGCCGGGCATCACGTCCGCGCCGTCCGCGGCGAAGGTGACGTTGACCAGCACGACCGGCAGGCCGCGCTCGCGGAAGGCCTGCGCCAGCTCCACGGAGTTCTTGATGACCTCGGCGGTCGGGACCGGCGCGCCGGGCATGGCGGTGATGCCGTTCTGCAGGTCGATGACGACCAGCGCGGTCTTGGGGTCGATGGTGGTGATGGCCACGGGGAGTGCCTTTCCTTGGGGACTTCAGGGTGTGTCGGAGACCTTGCCGAGCAACTCGGCCGCGATGAGGACCGCGCGGATCTGCTCCGGGGTGCCGTGCTCGGCCAGCGCGCGGGCCATCCACTCCTGCCGCGCCTGCCGCGCACCGAAAGCGCGCGTCCGGCCGGTGTCGGTGAGGCTGATGAGCTGGCGGCGGCCGTCGTCCGGGTCGGGGTCCCGGCGGACAAGGCCGGCCTGCTCGAGCGCGGCGACGGTCTTGACCGTCGCCTGGTGCGAGACCTGCTCGGCGCCGGCCAGCTCGCCGACCGTCGCGGAGGGCACCTTGGTCAACCGGGTGAGCACCGAGGCCTGCGCCGGCGTCAGACCGGCGTCGCCGGGGAGCGCGCCGAGGCGTCGGCGCAGGCGGCCGACTACGACGAAGATCTCCATGGCCGCGCGCAGCGCCTCGCCATGAAGGTCGTCATGAAGGTCCTCGGCAGGCTCGGGCACGGCCCCCACGATAGATAGAAAGGCTGGACTTCGCAACCATGGGTGCGCAGTCCAGCCTGAACAAAGGAGGGCCGCCGGGATCCTTGGATGATCCCGGCGGCCCGCTGTCCCCGAACGTCCGGCGGAGCTACTTGCCGTTGCCGGACTTGGTAGGGATCGGGGTCTCCCTGTCCGCGTGCTGGGCGAGCACCTTGCCGGACGCGTCGTAGGCCACGAGGCCCGGGGAACCGGTCATGTCCGCCGGCTCGGGCGGCAGGAGCGCGTACAGCGCGATCCAGTCCTTCATCCCCGGTGTCGAGACCAGCGTCGCGGGATACCGCTTGCCGAGCATCAGGACTTCGGCACGCACCGGGATCCCAGGGCCCTGGAACACCGCCAGGAGGCCTCCGCCTCGGGGCAGCGTCACGGCGCTGAGGTTCGCCGGGGCGCCGGGCCGCCGCCGGACGTTCGGGTCGGTGGTGTCGATGCAGCCCGGTGTGTCCGGGGTGGTGGCCGGTAGACCTATGAACGTCCGGGAAGCGGTGTAGCAGGCCTCGGTGTCCGTCACCCGGACCGAGAAGCCGTCCGTCACCGTGATCGTCGTCCCCGACGCCACCCGGACCGTCGTGCCGGGCTGCGGCGCGGTCGGGCTCGCACTCGTGCTCGTGCCTGTGCCTGTACCCGTGACCGGCGGACTGGACACCGCCGCCGGCGTCACTCCGCCTCCGACCCCGGCCGACAGACCCGGCCCGGCAGCGGCCCCGTGTCCGCCCGAGCCGTTGAGTGTCGCGACGCCGATGCCGACCGCCGCGACGGCCAGTGCGCTGCCGGCCGTGCCGATCGCGCGCATCCGGCCGCGGCGGCGGGCCGCGATCCGCGCCCCGGCCGCCGATACCGGTGCCGACGGGTCGGTGCGATAGTCCATCATCCCGGCGAGGTGTTCCTCGAAACCGTCTTCCATTCCTGATTCTCCTTCCTCATCGATCGGTGCCCTTCGTTGCGCCGCCGCGTCAGTCGACACGCGCCAGCGCCAGCCCGGGCATGCTTCTCAGGCGGGTCAGGGCCCGTGCCAAGGTGCTCTTCACGGTCCCGACCGCGATCCCGGCCTCGGCCGCGATGGCCGGCTCGGTCAGGTCGCAGTAGAACCGCAGCACCACCACCTGCCGCTCGCGGCGGGTCAGCCCGGACAGCGCGGCGAGCACGAGGTCGCGCCGGGCCTGCTCGCCGGCCAGGTCCCCGCCGGCCGCGCGGTCGGGCAGCCCGCCGGCCGACAGGCTGACCTCCTTGTGCCGCTTGCGCCGCCACCAGTCGTTCTGCTGGTTGATCATCACGCGGCGGATATAGCCGGTGGGGTCGTCGGCCTCGATCCGCGACCAGCGCGGATACACCTTGATCAGCGCCGACTGCACCAGGTCGGGAGCGTCCTGCGGGCTGCCGGTCAGCAGCTCCGCCAGGTGCACCAGGCGGGCCGTGTTGGCGGCCACGAACTCCGCGAAGCCGGCGTCGTCGCTTTCCTTGTCCGAATGCCTCACACCCCTGCCAGACGGGTCCGGGGCGCCCGATGGTTCTGTTCCCGTTCGGAGCAACGGATTGGCCGCCGGGTGTCAGGACCCTGCCCAATGAAGTCCGTGGTCGAGAAGGCGAAGAACGAAGACAGCTGGGGAGGCCCCGGGCACACCGTGGTGCTGGCGGTGGTCCTGGTGTTCCCGATCCTGAAGGTGGCCTGGACCGTCGGCGGCGGCGACGCGGCCTGGGACGTGCTGGTCGCCCTGGAGCCGAAGAACTGGCTCGACGTGCTGATGGGCATGGTGCGCAGCAGCGCTGTGCTGGCCATGATCCTGGCGCTGGTGACCGCGCGCATGACGTTCCTGGCCATGGCCGCGCGCGGCGGCCTGCCCCGCGGCACGGACCGGCGCACCCTGCTGATCGCCACCGCCATGTCGCTGATCAGCCCGCTGGCCTTCGGCCTGCTGATGACGGTGTTCTTCGACTGGCGCTGGGGCGCGGCCACCGCCGTGCTGGCCTGGCTGCTGCGGCAGGGGGTGGTGATCGAGTACCGGACCGGCCACCGCGGCCACCGGGAGCGCTCGCAGGCGCTGGCGCCGTGGCAGCACCGGCTCATCACGGCCGAGCGCGTCGCCGCGACCCTGCTGGCCGTGGTGGCGCTGCCGGTCGCGGCGTTCGCGGTGGCCCTGGACGGCCGGTCCTGGTCCTCGCTGGTGACGTGCCAGGTGCAGCTCGGCACGACCGAGCAGTCGAACACGCTCATCGAGCTGACCCGGATGGGGAACGGGATCGTCGGCTGGGACCTGGACCACAACCAGGTCGCCAACGCCCAGGGCTGTGTACCGCTGGAGAACCTCGTGATCCGTGAACCGTGGTGGCGGTCCTGATCCGCGGGACGTCCGGTCAGGAGACCGCCCGGAACGCCGGGAAGCCCGGCGCGTGCGTCACGAACGCCGGATTCCCCGACCCGTCGGCGGCGACGGACACGACGCCGGAGGACGTGGAGAACGCGACGGTCCTGCCGTCCGGGGAGATGGCCGGCTCGGTGCAGTCGGTGGTGGCGTGCGGGGTCAGGTCGCGCGCCGGCGCGGGAGCGCCGCCGGTGCTGTTCTGGATGGCCTCCACGAACACGTGCTTGTACGCGCCGACCTGTCGGACGAACACGACCTCCGGGGTGCCCTGGCTGTCCGCGGACGTCCCGACCAGCACGTATTCCGGCTCGGACGCGTTCTTGATCGCGATCCCGCCCTGCTGGCGCAGGTAGTTGTCACGGACGTAGACGTCGGCGGACGAACCGTTGTCGTGCTCATACACCGCGCTGCCGAAGCGGCCGCCGCCGGCGGGCCAGAGGTTGTCGGCCGCGGGCGGCGGGGTGTTCCCCTGCCCGGAGTAGCCGTTGAGGCTGAGCTGCGTGGGCTTCGCGTTGTGGGCGTCCGTCGGGACCTCCCACAAGGTGCCGCCGCCGGCGGTCGAGGCGAAGAAGATGTTGTTCCGCGCCGCCATGCCGTCCTGCGGATCGGCCTGCGTGGTCTGCCAGGTCGGGTGCGACCACTTCTGGCCGCCGGGGTTGTGGGCGGCCACGGTCTGGCCGCTGCCGTCGGCGTTCGCCACGACCAGGTCGCCGGCGCCGTCGATGAAGACCACCCGGCTGCCGTCCGGGGACCAGGCCGGATCGGTCACCTGCGTACCGAAGTCGACGGCCTTGCCGTTCATCAGGACTTTGCCGCTGCCGTCGGAGATGGTCAGGCCGGTGCCGCCGGTCGCGTTCAGCGCTGCGGGAGCGGAGGACGAGGACCCCGCCGCCGGGCTCGAAGCGGACGAGCCGCCGCCCTGCGCGCCCGCGCCCGCGGAGCCTCCCGATGCCTGGCTGCTCGAGGTGCCGGCCACGGCCGCCGGGCCCGAGCCCGCCGCGCTCGTCGAGCTCTGACATCCGCTCACCGCCAGCGGGGTCGCCAGCGCCGCCGCGCACAGGGCGGCCCGAGCCCACGTCTTACGTCCACGACCGGCCATCTCAATGTCCTCCCGTAACCATTGTCGCCTCTGCTAAGGAGACGCGCGGGCCCGTGTCCGGTTCCATCCCGTGACCCATCCGTTACCGGTCCCGTGCGACCATCGAGATCGTGGACCACGACGAACTCGCGGCAGCCGGGCTGCCGTCCCTGAAGAACGCGCAGCTGCGGCACATGCGCCAGCTGTTCCTGACGGTCGTCACCGCCGGGTTCGTGGTGCTCGTCCCGTGGATCGTCTACCTGGCGCTGGAGTTGCCCGACCACCATCCGGAGAACGCCTGGAACGCCGCCTGGGTCGGCTTCGACAGCCTGCTGCTGCTCGGGCTCCTCGCCACGTGCTGGGGTGCCTGGCGCCGGCGCCAGTACACGGTGATCGCCTGCGTCTTCACCGCGACCCTGCTGCTGTGCGACGCGTGGTTCGACATCTCGCTGGACTGGGGCACCCCGGACGAGACCGCCTCGGTGCTCTCCGCGGTGTTCGTCGAGATCCCGCTGGCCTTCTACCTGTTCTTCGCGGCGATGCGGATAGTGCGGATGACCGTCCGGTCAGCCCTCATGCTCGCCGGCCACCCCGGTCCCGTCCCCCAGTTCCACAAGCTCTCCATCGGCGGGCTGAACGAGCTGCTGAAGTCCGTCGACGCCCGCCGCGAGCAGTCCTGAGCCGATCATGTCCAGCAGCGTGACGGCGTCGAGGTCGGGGCTGCCGGGCATCGGGTAGTAGGCGATCATGCGCTGGCCCCCGGTGTTGGCCAGCTCCATCGCCTCGTAGTCCAGCGTCATCGGGCCGACGTCGGGGTGCTGGAAGGCCTTCGTGCCCTGGCCGATGTTCTTCACCTCGTAGCGTTCCCAGAGCCGGGCGAACTCCTTGCTCTTCACCACGAGCTCACCGATGAGGCGCACCAGCTCCGGGTCGTCGGGATCGGCGCCGGCCCGGGCCCGCAGGTAGGCAACGGAGTTCGGGACGAGCTTGTCCCACTCCGGATACAGCTGCTTGGCGACCGGGTTCAGGAACAGGTAGCGGGTGATGTTGCGCTGCCCGGCCGGCCAGCCCGCCAGGCCCGGGAACAGCGCCAGCCCCGCGGGGTTGGCGGCCAGCACGTCGTTGGTCCGGCTGACGATGTACGCCGGGTAGGGACGGATCTGCTCCATCAGGATCAACGCGCCCTGGCGCACGGTCCGTGTCCGGGACTGGCGCTGCTCGGCCTGCCGGGCCGGCCGGGCCGCGATCTCCCCGAGGTTGCGCAGATGCTGGTGCTCGTCCGGGCTCAGGCGCAGGATGCGGGCCAGCGCGTCCACCACGGCCGGGCTCGGGTTGCTCTCCTTGCCGCGCTCCAGACGGGTGTAGTAGTCGACGCTGACGCCGGCCAGGATCGCCACCTCTTCGCGGCGCAGGCCCGGCGTGCGGCGGACGCTCGTCCCGGTGGGCAGGCCCACTTCCTCCGGCCGGACCGCCGCGCGCCGTGCCTTCAGGAAGATCCCCAGCTCCGTGCCATTCGTCATACTGCCAGCGTAGAGGCAGCGCGCGAGATGTGAGGGGGTGTGTCGCACCCCGGCACCGCGCTCCCCGGCTCGGCACGGTCTGTATGGCGGTGCGGCGGACCGCGATCGTTACCGGCATGACAGCTCTCACCGCCGCCCGGCCGCGGACCGCCGGCCCCGACGCCGCCACGGCCGACGCCACCGCCAACGCCACGGCCGCCACCGCACCTGCCGCCGACGCCGCGCCCTCGGCCGCCGGCTCCAAGCGCCTCCTCGCGGCGTCCGTCTTCGGCTTCTTCCTCGTCGGCCTGGACGCCATGGTCGTCAACGTGGCGCTGCCTGCCATCAACCGCAGCCTGGCCGGCGGGATGGCCGGCGCGCAGTGGGTGATCGACGGCTACACCCTGGCCTTCGCAGCCCTCATGCTCTCCGCCGGCGCGCTGAGCGACCGGTTCGGTGCCAAGGCCGCCTACGGCCTCGGGCTGATCGGGTTCACGCTCTCCTCCGTGGCGTGCGGTCTGGCCCCGTCGCTGGGGCTGCTGATCACCGCGCGGCTGATCCAGGGCGCCGCCGCCTCGCTGATGCTGCCGGCCTCGCTGGCGCTGATCCGCCAGGGGTTCCCGGAGCCGGCGGCACGCAACCGGGCGATCGCGCTGTGGACCGCGGCCGGCTCCGCCGCCGCGGCTGCCGGACCGGTGGCCGGCGGCCTGATCACCGCCGCCGTGAACTGGCGCTGGATCTTCTTCCTGAACCTGCCGGCCGGGGCCGCGGCGCTGGCCCTGCTGGCCGGCACGCCCAAGCTCGCCCAGGCCGCGACCGCCGCACGCGCCCACTTCGACGTCATCGGGCTGGTGTCCTCGGTGGTGGCGCTGGCCGGTGTCACCTACGGCTTCATCGAGGGCGGCTCGAAGGGCTTCGGCACCGCCGGGGTGCCGGCCTCGTTCGCGGCGGCGGCGCTGGCCTCGGTGGTCTTCGCGGTGGCCGAGTCCCGGCAGGAGCGGCCGATGGTGCCGCTGGCGCTGTTCAAGTCCCGCGCCATGTCCCTGACCGCGGCCGCCGGGTTCACCGTCAACGCCGCCTTCTACGGCGTGATCTTCCTGCTCAGCCTGTACTTCCAGCAGGTGGCCCACAAGTCCCCGACGGTCACCGGCCTGCTGTTCGCCCCGATCACCGCGGTGGTGTCGGTGGTGAACGTGACCGTGGCGGCCCGGATGGTGGCCCGGATCGGCGCCCGGGCGTCGATGACGATCGGCCTGACCGGCACCGCCGGCGCGATGCTCCTGCTGCTGGCGGTCCGCCCCGACCAGCCGGCCTGGCTGCTGGTCCTGCTGCTGATCCCGGTCTCCTTCGCCGGATCGTTCGTGGTCCCGGCCCTGACCATCATGGTGATGGGCAGCGTCCCGGCCGAGCGCGCGGGCACCGCGGCCGGCATCGTGAACACCTCGCGGCAGGTCGGCGGCGCGCTGTCGGTGGCCGTGGCCGGCGCGCTGGTGGCCGGCGGCGACTTCGTCCGCGGGATGCACCAGACGCTGATCGGGCTCGCGGTGGTGCTGGCGGTCGCCGCGGTGGCGGTGCAGCTGCTGGCCCCGGGCCGCGAGCGGTAGCCGGTCCGGCCGTTACCAATCCGTGGTGGGAGCAGCGGAACCCGTCTCCCGGCGAGGGCGTCCAAGCCTGGCCGGGAGACGGTTGCTTTTCAGGGCTTTTCGGGAGGGGAATCAGGATGCGCAGGTGGGTGGCCAAGACTCTGACACTGGCGCTGGCGGCGGGCGGGCTGCAGGCGGTGTGGGTGGCCGATCCGGCGTGGGCGTGCGAATGCGGGGCGATGATCCCGGGTTCGGGCGGCACGATGAGCGTCGCGCGCGAACAGGCGGTGGTGCGGTTCGACGGGACGACGGAGGACGTCGTCATGCGGTTCTCCACGCGCAGCGACGTGACGGACGCGGCGTGGGTGATGCCGGTGCCGAACCAGGCCACGGTGAAGCTGGCCGACCGGGATCTGTTCGACGAGCTGGAGGCCGCCCAGGCTCCGGTGGCCGTGGTGCACCACTACTTCTGGCCGCACGGATCGTCCGCCAAGTACTCGGGAGCCGGCGGCGCCATGGCCGCGGCACCTCCGCCGGCCGTGCAGGTGCTCAGCGACCAGCGGATCGGCGAGTTCGAGGTGGCTAACCTGGCCTCGGCCGACCCGGCGGCGCTGGGCGCCTGGCTGAACCAGCACCAGTTCACCCTGAAGGACAGCACGGCGGCCCGGCTGGCCGCGTACACGAGTCAGGGCTGGAAGTTCGTGGCCGTCCGGCTGGCGACCGGGAGCACCGCCGATCTGAACGGGGTCCTGGACCCGATCAGCCTGTCGTTCCCGGCCAAGTCGGCCGTGTACCCGATGCGGCTGTCGGCCGGCGCGACGACGGCGCAGAACGTGCAGGTCTCCGTGCTGGCGCCGCACCGGATGGACGTGGCGAGCTCGCCGGTCCCCGACCAGGCGGCACCCTCGGCGTTCGGGGACTGGATCGACCCCTCGGACGTCGGGCCGGCGCTGGCGACCCTGGCGGCGGGGAAGATGTTCCTGACCGTGTACGACGCGACCTTCGCGGACCCGTCACTGATCACGCAGGACTACGCGTTCACTCCGGCGCGTTCGGACTGGGTTCAGCACAGTACCTACGACCAGGAGGAGCTGCTGAAAGTCGCCGGCATCCCGGCGTATCTGATCGTGCTGGCCGCGGTACTGCTGGTACTGGCGTTGTTCGCCGGGTGGTTCTGGCGGCACCGGGCTTCGAGGAACCTCAGCGTGCGTACTCAGTAGCGCGGGACTCGCGCACGACCGTGATCCGGATCTGCCCCGGGTAGGTCAGCTCCTCCTCGACCTGCTTGGCGATGTCCCTGGCGATGACCTGCGCCTGGATGTCGTCGACCGCGTCGGGGACGACCATCACCCGGATCTCGCGGCCGGCCTGCATGGCGAAGACCTTCTCCACGCCCTCCTGCTCGGCGGCGATCTGCTCCAGCCGCTCCAGGCGCTTGACGTAGGCCTCCAGCGACTCCCGGCGCGCGCCGGGGCGGCCGCCGCTGATGGCGTCGGCGGCCTGCGTCAGCACCGCCTCCACGGTGCGGACCTCGACCTCGTTGTGGTGCGCCTCGATGGCGTGGACGACGTCGTCGTGCTCGCCGTACTTGCGGGCGATCTCGGCGCCGATCAGCGCGTGGCTGCCCTCGACCTCGTGGGTCAGCGCCTTGCCGATGTCGTGCAGCACCGTGCACCGCTTGAGCAGCACCGGGTCCAGCCGCAGCTCGGAGGCCATGATCGAGGCCAGGTGCGCGGACTCCACGAGGTGCTTCAGGACGTTCTGCCCGTAGGAGGTGCGGTAGCGCAGCTTGCCGAGCAGGGCGATCAGCTCGGGGTGCATGTCGGTGATGCCGAGCTCCATCAGGGCGTCCTCGCCGGCGCGCACGCACAGCGTCTCGACCTTGGCCTTGGAGCGCTCGTAGATCTCCTCGATGCGGTGCGGGTGGATCCGGCCGTCCAGGACCAGCTCCTCCAGCGTCAGCCGGCCGACCTCCCGGCGCACCGGGTCGAAGCAGGACAGCAGCACCGCCTCGGGCGAGTCGTCGATGATCAGGTTGACGCCGGTGATCGACTCGTAGGCCCGGATGTTGCGGCCCTCGCGGCCGATGATCCGGCCCTTCATGTCGTCGCTGGGCAGGTGCAGCACGGAGACCACGGACTCGGCGGTCTGCTCGCTGGCCACCCGCTGGATGGCCAGGGCCACGGTCTTGCGGGCCCGCTTGTCGCCCTCGTCCCGGGCCTCCTGCTCGATCTGCCGGATGAGCACCGCGGCCTCGCGCTTGGCCTGGTTCTCGATCGACTTCACCAGCTCGGACTTGGCCTCGGCGGCGGACAGCGCGGCGGCCCGCTCCAGGACGGCGCGGCGCTCGTCCTCCAGCGTGGCCAGCTCGGCCTTCTTGCGCTCCAGCTCGGCGTCGGCCGCGGACAGCTCGCGTTCCTTGTCGGAGGTGCGGCGCAGGTCGGCGTCCAGCCGCTCCTCGCGCTCGGCCTGCCGGGCCTCGCGGCGCTCCAGGTCCAGCCGCAGCTCGCGGATGTCGTCCTTGAGCACCCGGGTCTCGGCCTCGGCCTCGTCCCGGATCCGGCGCGCCCGGTCCATCTCGACGCCTGCCGAGGCGGCGGCCTGCTCCCGGATCTGCACGGCCTGGGCGTCGGCCTGCTTGCGCGACTCGGCGGCCTCCCGGTGCACGGCGGCCAGGTCGCGCTGGGCGGCCACGACCGCGGCGGCGTGCTCGCCCTCCCGCGCCTGGGCGCGCTGGGCCAGCTCGGCGACCTGCTTGTCGAAGTCCTGGTACGCGCTCTTCTTGAGATTGTTGATCCGGCGGGTGCCGCCGACGTTCAGACCCACGAGCAGGCCGACACACGCCGCGACCACCGCTGCGATCGCGATCAACAGGCCGACCATTTAGTTCGCTCCCAGCGCGCTTGAGTGATCCTTCGATGATCCCTCACTGAGTGCGAGGTTAGGGCGAGGTAACAATACGGTCAAGGAGGAGTGTGGTCGACAACCGTTGGTGTCGCCGGGAAAAGCCGATGAAAACACCGGATGGGGTGGTGTTCGGGCGAACCCTTGCGCGGGCCGGCGCGCCAGGGGTACGCAGGGCCTCAGTCGAAGCCGGGGTCCCCGAGGTCGACGTCCAGCCCCTCCTCGGCCAGCGCCTCCTTGACCACCCGGAAAGCGACCGAGGAGGAGTAGCCCTTGCGCGCGAGCATGCCGACCAGCCGCCGGGTCCGCACCTGCGGGTCCAGCCCCCGGGTGGCGCGCAGCCGCGAGTCGACAAGTCGCCGCGCCGTGGCGGCCTCCTGGTCCTCGTCGAGCGTGGACAGGGCCTCGGCGGCGGTCTCGTCGTCGATCCCGCGCTTGCGCAGCTCGTAGCCCAGGGCCCGCTTGGCCAGCCCGCGCTCGGTGTGCCGGGAGCGCACGAAGGTCTCGGCGTAGTCGCCGTCGTTGAGCAGGTGCAGCTCCTCGAACCGGTCGAGCGCCGCCTCGGCGATGTCGTCCGGGATCTCCTTCTTGCGGAGCCGGTCGGCCAACTGCGAGCGGGTCTGCATCTGCCGGCCGAGGTGGTACATCAGGATGTTCTTCGCGCGCTGCTCCAGCTTCTCGCGCGAGAGCGGCGGCTTGGGCTTGTCGGCGTCGGCGTCGGCCGGATCGCGGTCCTTGCGGCGCGAGGACCAGCCGCCGGAGGACTTCTTGGCGGCGCTCGCGCTCTTTTTCGCCTTTGCCGGGGTGGCAGAGCCGCCGCGCCGGTCGTCACGCCGATCGTCGCCGAAGCCGCCCGAGGACTTCCGTTGCTGGCCGGAACGCTTCGGCGCCGCGCTCCGGCTGCCCGCCGCGTCGGCCAACGAAGCCCAGCCGCTCGGCGCGGAATCCGCACCCGGCTCGGCAGCCGCGGCCCAACCTGGCGCGCCATCGGCGGATTCACCCGGCGCGGCCCATCCCGGCGAGCCCGCTCCGGACTTCCCCTCCGGAGCGTCCCCGCCCGGCGCGGCCCAACCCGGCGCCGCGTTTTCCCCAGCCGCGTCCTCCCCCGCCGCGGCCAACCAGTCGGGACCGGCTTCCTCGTCCTGGAACCGGCCCCAACCGGCGCTCACCTACTACTCCTCCGCACCGGCCGCGGCCGCGGCGGTCTTGCGCGCGCGGGTGGTCTTGGCCGGCTTGGCCGCCGCCTCCTCGGCCGGGGCCGCGCCGTCGACCGCGGTGAGCGGGGCCACCGCCGGGCTGCCGTCGGCCGGCTCGTCGACCTTCGGGCCGATGCCCAGCTTCTCCTTGATCAGCTTCTCCAGGCCGTCGGCGACGTCCGGGTTCTCCTTCAGGAACCGGCGGGCGTTCTCGCGGCCCTGGCCCAGCTGCCCCTCGGAGTAGGTGAACCAGGCGCCGGCCTTCTTCACGAAGCCGTGCTCGACGCCCATGTCGATCAGCGAGCCCTCGCGGGAGATGCCGACGCCGAAGACCACGTCGAACTCCGCCTGCTTGAACGGCGGGGCGACCTTGTTCTTCACGACCTTGACGCGGGTGCGGTTCGCGACCGCCTCCGTGCCGTCCTTCAGCGTCTCGATGCGCCGGATGTCCAGGCGGACCGAGGCGTAGAACTTCAGCGCGCGCCCGCCGGTGGTGGTCTCCGGCGAGCCGAACATCACGCCGACCTTCTCGCGCAGCTGGTTGATGAAGATCACCGTGGTGTTGGTCTGGCTGATCACCCCGGTCAGCTTGCGCAGCGCCTGGCTCATCAGGCGGGCCTGCAGACCGACGTGCGAGTCGCCCATCTCGCCCTCGATCTCGGCCTTGGGCACCAGGGCCGCGACCGAGTCGATGACGATGATGTCCAGCGCGCCGGAGCGGATCAGGGTGTCGGCGATCTCCAGCGCCTGCTCGCCGGTGTCCGGCTGGGAGATCAGCAGCGCGTCGGTGTCCACGCCGATGTTCTTGGCGTACTCCGGGTCCAGCGCGTGCTCGGCGTCGATGAACGCGGCCTGCCCGCCGTTCTTCTGGGCGTTGGCGACCACGTGCAGCGCGACCGTCGTCTTGCCGGAGGACTCCGGGCCGTAGATCTCCACGACCCGGCCGCGCGGCAGCCCGCCGATGCCCAGGGCCACGTCCAGGGCGATCGAGCCGGTGGGGATGATGTCGATCGGCTGCGCCGAGCGCGCGCCCAGGCGCATCACCGAGCCCTTGCCGAAGTTCCGCTCGATCTGGGCGAGGGCGGCGTCGAGCGCCTTCTCGCGGTCGGTGGTCGTTGCCGCCATGGGTGCCTGCCTCTATTTCTCCGGTACTTCACGTCTGACGGTCTTGAACGTAGAGGACGCCACTGACAAAAACTGACTCGGCCCGCGTCCCGCGGCCCTGACCGTCTCTCACGGTACCTGGGGCGCCGCGTCTTCCTGTACGGAACGCCCCGGAATGTTGTCCGGCGCCGCTCCCCCGGCGCCGGCCCCGGCCCCGGCCCCGGCACCGGGCCGCCGCACCGCCGTCACCGCCACGAGCACCGCGACCGGAGCCAGCAGCGCGACCGCCAGCCCGGCCAGCCACGAGTACCCCAGCGTCCCGACCACCAGCCCGGCCAGCGCCGCGCCCCCGGCCGAAGAACCCTGCATCACGAAGTCGCTGGCCCCCTGCACCGACGGCCGCACCCGGTCGGGCGTGGACTCGGTGAGCAGCGTCGAGCCGGCCACCACGCCGCAGGACCAGCCGATCCCCAGCAGCAGCAACCCGGTGATCAGGTACGCCCGCGATCCCATCGGCGCCGCCCCGACCACCAGGCACGCCACCGCCAGCACCGCCAACCCCGTACTGAGTACCGGGATCCGTCCGATCCGGTCCACCGCGTACCCGACCAGCGGCGAGAACGCGTACATCCCGGTGATGTGGACCGACAACACCAGCCCGATCACCGTCACGGACATCCCGTCGGAGTTCATGTGCACCGGCGTCATCGACATCACCGAGACCATGACGGTGTGCGAGACCGCCACCACAGCGATCGCCAGCACCGCCCGCGGCGATTCGCCGATCACGGCGAAGGACTCCTTCAGCGTCAGCCGCTTCGGCGCTGCGACGTCCTCCCCGCGCAGCTCCCGCGCCACCAGCAGCGGATCAGGACGCAGTAAGAGTCCGAGCACGAGCGCCGCCCCGCACAGCGCGACCCCCGACCACAGGAACGCCCCGGCCAGCGGCGGCAGCCCGAGCGCCCGCGCCGTCCCCTCCGCCGGATGCCCGAGGTTGGGACCGAGGATCGACCCGACGGTCACCGCCCAGATCACCAGCGACAGCGACCGGCCGCGCCGCTCGGCCGGCGCCAGATCGGTGCCGGCGTACCGGGCCTGCAGGTTGACCGCCGACGCCGACCCGAATAGCGCCATGCCGCCGAGCAGCAGCGGATAGAAGTGCAGCCGGGCGGCAAGGACGATGACCAGGGTCCCGGCGATCGCGGCGCCGTAGCCGAGCACCAGCCCCGGCCGCCGGCCCCGGGCCGCCATGACGCGCGAGAGCGGGACGGAGGCACAGGCCGCGCCGAGCGAGGAGAAGGTACCGGTCAGCCCGGCGAGCCCGGCGTTCCCGGTGATCTCCTTGGCCAGCAGCGTGGACAGCGAGAACCCGGTCGAGGACCCGATGCCGCCGAGGATCTGGCTGCCGATGAGGACGCGGACGGTGCGGCGCTGGACGGCCGCCGCGCGCCCGGCGGCGTCGACGAGGCCGGGCGATATTCGGGAGTCGGCTGCGGTCACATGTGGAACGTAGCGGGGATCCTTACCCGGCCGGAAGTGGCGTTCCGGCTGCGGAGCTGACGATTCCGGCCTCGGGTCGGACGCCGGTTCCGGGAACCGGATCTAGAAATACGGAATACCCCGGTCCTTGGCCACGGCACCCCAGATGTCCTTCACGTCCATGCCGTCCCGCAGCGCCTCCATCACGCTGCGGCCGCCCAGGTCGCTCATCACATGATCGCGGGCAAAGGAGTCGGCCAGCGGCCCGAACTCCGCCCGCATCCGCTCCCAGAAATCCTGAAGCCGCATCGTCCCTGACCGCATGGCCTCCAGTCTGTCAGACGGCCCGGACACTTCTGTCAGACGGCCAAGGCACTATGGAACGTATGGCAGCGTCACACCGGAATGCAGGGTCGGCGGCCTTGGAGCATTTCCACCCGGCCACCCGGGCCTGGTTCACGGCTGCCTTCGCCGAGCCCACGACCGCCCAGGCCGGGGCCTGGAACGCGCTGGCCGAGGAGAAGAACGCCCTGGTCGTGGCGCCGACCGGGTCCGGCAAGACGCTCGCGGCCTTCCTGGCCGCCCTGGACCGGCTGGCCTTCGGCCCGCCGCCGAGCGAGCCCAAGCGCCGCTGCCGCGTCCTGTATGTCTCGCCGCTGAAGGCCCTGGCCGTGGACGTCGAGCGCAACCTGCGCGCGCCGCTGGCCGGCCTGAAGCAGGCCGCCGCGCGCCTGGGCCTGCCCGAGCCGGACGTCGACATCGCGGTGCGCTCCGGCGACACCCCGGCCGACCAGCGGCGCAAGTTCATGACCAAGCCCTCGGACATCCTGATCACCACCCCCGAGTCGCTGTTCCTGATCCTCACCTCCGCCGCGCGCGAGTCGCTGCGCGGCGTCGAGACCGTGATCATCGACGAGGTGCACGCGGTCGCCGGGACCAAGCGCGGCTCGCACCTGGCCGTCTCCCTGGAGCGGCTGGACGCGCTGCTGGAGCGGCCGGCGCGGCGGATCGGCCTGTCGGCGACGGTGCGCCCGGCCGAGACCGTGGCGCAGTTCCTCGGCGGACCGCATCCGGTGCAGATCGTGGCGCCCAAGATCGTCAAGAACTTCGACATCCGGGTGTCGGTGCCGGTGGAGGACATGGGCGCGCTGGACACCGACGACGGCGAGCTGGTCGCCGCCGACCAGACCGGCCGGCGGCAGGCGTCGGTGTGGCCGCACGTCGAGGCGGCCGTGGCGGACCTGATCGAGCAGCACCGCTCGACCATCGTCTTCACCAACTCCCGGCGGCTGGCCGAGCGGCTGACCGGCAAGCTGAACGAGGCGCACTGGGAGCGGGTCACCGGCGGGGTGGCCGGCGAACGCGACTCCCTCGACGAGCCGCTGAGCGCCAAGCAGGTGCTCGCCACCTCGGCCCCCGCCGAAATGATGGCGCAGGCCGGCCAGGTCTCCGGCGCCCCGCCGGTCCTGGCCCGGGCGCACCACGGCTCGGTCTCCAAGGAGCAGCGCGCCGACATCGAGGAGGCGCTGAAGGCCGGGAACCTGCCGGCCGTGGTCGCCACCTCCAGCCTGGAGCTGGGCATCGACATGGGCGCGGTGGACCTGGTGGTGCAGGTGGAGTCCCCGCCCTCGGTGGCCGCCGGCCTGCAGCGCGTCGGCCGCGCCGGGCACCAGGTCGGGGCGGTCTCGCGCGGCGTGATCTTCCCCAAGTACCGGGGCGACCTGGTGCAGTCGGCGGTGGTGGCCGAACGGATGCTGGCCGGGTCGATCGAGTCGCTGAAGGTGGTGCGCAACCCGCTGGACGTGCTGGCCCAGCACATCATCGCGATGGTCGCGGTCGAGGACTGGCCGGCGGCCGACCTCATCGCCCTGATCCGCCGCGCGATGCCGTTCGCCGCACTGCCGGACTCGGCCTACGAATCAGTGCTCGACCTGCTCTCCGGCCGCTATCCGTCGGACGAGTTCGCCGAGCTGAAGCCGCGCATCGTCTGGGACCGCGTCGAGGGCAAGCTCTCGGCCCGCCCGGGCGCGCAGCGGCTGGCCGTCACCTCCGGCGGCACCATCCCGGACCGCGGCTACTTCGGCGTCTTCCTGGCCGGCGCCAAGGAGGGCGCCAAGCGGGTCGGCGAGCTGGACGAGGAGATGGTCTACGAGTCGCGGGTCGGCGACGTGTTCACACTGGGCTCGTCCTCCTGGCGGATCGAGGACATCACGCACGACCGCGTCCTGGTCTCCCCGGCGCCCGGGATGCCGGGCAAGCTGCCGTTCTGGCACGGCGACGCGCTGGGCCGCCCGCTGGAGCTGGGCCGCGCCCTCGGCGGCTTCCTGCGCGAGCTGGGCAAGGCCGACGAGGAGTCCTCGAGGACCCGGCTGAAGGAGTCCGGCCTGGACGAGTGGGCCGCCGACAACCTGCTGTCCTACCTGCGCGAGCAGAAGCAGGCCACCGGCCGCGTCCCGGACGACCGGACCATCGTGGTCGAGCGCACCCGCGACGAGCTCGGCGACTGGAAGATCCTGGTCCACTCCCCGTTCGGCGCGCAGGTCCACGCCCCCTGGGCCCTGGCCATCGGCACCCGGCTGCGCGAACGCTACGGCCTGGACGCGCAGGTGATGCACGCCGACGACGGCATCGTCCTGCGTCTGCCCGACACCGACGCCGCCGACCCCAGCACCGAGACCCTGGGCCTGCTGTTCGCCTCGGACGAGATCGAGGAGATCGTCACCGGCGAGATCGGCGGCTCGGCCCTGTTCGCCTCCCGCTTCCGCGAATGCGCCGGGCGCGCGCTCCTTCTGCCGCGCACGCGCCCCGGCAAGCGCACGCCCCTGTGGCAGCAGCGGCAGCGCTCGGCGCAGCTGCTGGCGGTGGCGTCCAAGCACGCGAGCTTCCCGATCGTGCTGGAGGCGGTGCGCGAGGTGCTGCAGGACGTGTACGACGTGCCGGGGCTGATCGAGCTGTGCCGGGACATCGAGGCCCGCAAGGTCCGCATCGTCGAGGTGGAGACCGCGCAGCCCTCCCCCTTCGCGCGCTCCCTGCTGTTCGGCTACATCGCGCAGTTCATGTACGAGGGCGACTCCCCGCTGGCCGAGCGCCGCGCCGCCGCGCTGTCCCTGGACCCGGCGCTGCTGGCCGAGCTGCTGGGCCAGACCGGCCTGCGGGACCTGCTGGACCCCGAGATCCTCACCGCCCTGGAAGAAGAGCTCCAGTACCTGACTCCTTCCCGCCATGCCCGCGACGCCGAGGACGCCGCCGACCTCCTGCGCCTGCTCGGGCCGCTCTCGACAGCCGAGGCCGCCGCGCGCGGCGTCGAGGCGTCGTGGCTGGTCGGCCTGGAGGGCGCGCGCCGGGTCATCAGGGTCCGGATGGCCGGCGAGGAGCGCTGGGCCGCGATCGAGGACGCGGGGCGTCTGCAGGACGCCTTGGGCGTGCCGCTGCCGGTGGGGATCCCGGAGGCGTTCACGGCCGTCGTGGCCGACCCGCTCGGCGACCTGGTGGCCCGCTACGCCCGCACCCACGGCCCGTTCAACGCCATCGAACCGGCCACCCGCTTCGGCATCCCGGCCTCCTCGGTGATCGCCGCCCTCGAACGGCTGGCGGCGGCCGGCCGCGTCCTGTCCGGCGAGTTCCGTCCCGGCGGCAGCGGGACCGAGTGGTGCGACTCCGAGGTGCTGCGCCGGGTGCGGCGCCGGACGATGGCCGCGCTGCGCAAGGAGGCCGAGCCGGTCCCGCCGCGCACGCTGGCGATGCTGCTGCCGGCCTGGCAGTCGGTCGGCCGGGCCGCGGCCTCGCCGCTGCGCGGGACGGACGGCGTGCTGCGCGTCGTGGAGCAGCTGGCCGGCGCCGTGGTCCCGGCCTCCGCCCTGGAACGCCTGATCCTGCCCTCCCGGATCGCGGACTACTCCCCGACCATGCTCGACGAGCTGACCTCCTCCGGCGAGGTGGTCTGGGCCGGCGCCGGCTCCCTGGCCGGCGACGACGGCTGGGTGACCCTCTGCCCAGCGGAGTTGGCGCCGCTGCTGCTCCCCGAACCCTCGGAAGCCCTGGACCCGGGCCCGGTGCACGAGGCGATCCTGGACGCGCTCGGCGAGGACGCGGCCCTGTTCCTGCGCGGCATCGTGGCCCGGGTCGGCGACGGGTTCTCCTCCTCCGAGGTCCTGTCAGGCCTGTGGGACCTCTTGTGGGCCGGCTACATCACCAACGACACCCTGGCTCCCCTGCGCGGTCTCCTGAACTCGGGCAAGAGCGCCCACAAAGCCCGCCGCCCGACCCCCCGCGGCCGCTACGCACGCTTCGGCGTGGCCGCCGTCGCGGCGGACCAGAACGCCTCAGCCGCGGTCAGCCCGTCCGCCGCCGGCCGCTGGTCCCGCCTGTCCCCCCGCCTGGTCGACCCGACCCGCCGCGCGCACCTGCTCGGCGAGGTCCTGATGGACCGCTACGGCGTGGTGACGCGCGGCTCGGTGATGGCCGAGCGCATCCCCGGCGGCTACGCGGGCGTGTACTCGGTGCTGTCGGCGTACGAGGAGGCGGGCCGGGCCCGCCGCGGCTACTTCGTCGAGGGCCTCGGAGCAGCCCAGTTCGCCGCCGACGGCGCGGTGGACCGCCTCCGCTCCCTGGCGGCGGCCCTGGAAGCACTGGAGAACCGCGACCACGAAACCACCGGCGCGGCCATCGACGACAGCGTGCACAAACTGATGGGCACGCCCCACGAGTACACCCCGCGCCGCCCGAAGAAGAAGGACTCCGAACGCATCGGAGCCCTGGTCCTGGCGGCCACCGACCCGGCCAACGCCTACGGCGCCGCGCTCCCCTGGCCCCCACGCCCCGTCGGCGACGACGGCGCCCCCGCCACCGGCCACAAACCGGGCCGCAAGGCAGGCGCCCTCGTGGTCCTGGTCGACGGCGAACTGGTCCTGTACGTCGAACGCGGCGGCCGCACCCTCCTGTCCTGGACCGAGGACCTCACAGTCCTGCAGCCCGCGGTGGACGCCCTGGCCCTGACGGTCCGCGACGGCTGGCTCGGCAAGCTGACGGTGTCCAAGACCGACGGCGAGGACGTGCTGTACGCGGGCCGGGACTCGGCGCTGGCCCAGGCCCTGGCGGCCGCCGGATTCCGCTCGACGCCCTCGGGCCTGCGGCTGCGGAGCTGACGCCGGGGCCCCCGCCCACCGGCGGCTATCCGAACTGGTCGAAGCCCATCTTCACCACCATCGCCACGACCACCACCAGCAGCACCACCCGCACGAACCCCGCGCCCCGCTTGATCGCCAGCCTCGCACCGATGCGCGCGCCGGCGAGGTTGCACACGCCCATGCCCGCGCCGAGCAGCCACATCACGTGGCCCTGCGTCGCGAACACCACCAGGGCGCCGAAGTTCGTGCCGACGTTGACCACCTTGGCCATCGCCGAGCCGGCGACGAACTCCGTGCCGATGCCCACCGCGAAGCAGATGATCAGGAAGGTTCCCGTGCCGGGGCCGAAGATGCCGTCGTAGAAGCCGATGCCCACGCCGGCCACCAGCGTCGTGGTCAGGCGGCGGCGCCGCGACACCACCAGGTCCGCCTGCTCCGCCCCGAACGTGGGCCGGAACACCACGAACGCCGCGACGCAGACCAGCAGCACCATGACGATCGGGCGGAACACGCTCGTCGGCAGCCGGGACGCCGACACCGCGCCGAAGCCCGCGCACACCACCGCCAGCGCGGCGGCCGGCAGCATCACGCGGCGGTCCACCTTCGTCCGGCGCAGGTAGGTGGCCGCGGCCGTGCTGGTGCCGGATATCGCCGCGAACTTGTTCGTGCCGAGCGCGACCGCCGCGGGCAACGCCGGGTACGCCAACAGCAGCGCGGGCAGCTGGATCAGCCCTCCGCCGCCGACGATCGCATCCACCCCGCCGGCCCCCGCCGCCGCGCCGAGCAGGCCCACCCCGTGCGCCATGTCCATGGGCCCGGACCCTAGCGAGCGCGGGTCACACGGTGATCACGCCGCTGGTCGCCGGATTCTCACCCGGGCGCCCGCGCGAGCCGGCGAACCGGAGTAGGGTGGCCCCAGGAATCCGGGACGCCTCACAGGCCCCACCAGTAGCCGGGCGCGCCGAAAGAACGGGTGCCGCCGGGCCGGCGGGAACGTCGGGATCGACACCTGGCGAAGCGGGGTCGTCCCGCGAAAAACGGCAGCGCGTCATCGCCTCTCGGCCGATATCAGATCGATGACCGGTCGAGCCCTGCGATTCCTCACCGCCTCCCAGCCGAGGCGATCCGGCCGGGCGTCAGAGACCTCCGCGCGGCGTCAGCTCGCGGCCGGCTGCTCCCCCGTCCCCAACGGCAGCCCGTCCTGGAAAGCCAGCCCCAGCAGCTGCGCGACCACTCCGAGGTACACCTCGGCCTCGCGCGCCAGCTCCGCGGCCTCGGCGTCGGTCACCGCGTTCGGCAGGCCGGCCTGGGCGGCGGCGCGGCGGGTGGCGCCGGAGGCGAAGTACGCCGCCCAGTCCGCCAGCTCCGGCGCCTCGCGGTAGAGGAGGTCCCAGACGCTGCGCGGCCTGCGGCGGGTCGGGGCGGCCGGCACCGCGCGGGCCGTCACCACGGCCGCGGAGGCGTGCAGGGCCGCCATGTGCGCGCCGCAGTAGCGGTCGTAGGGGTGCGAGGAGGTCACGGCCTCGGCCAGTTCGTGCACGGCCTGCTCGAACAGGTCGCGGGCGCTGCGCGAGGCCGGGCCGCGGCGGTGGCCGCCGGAGCCCATCGGGGGCAGCGGCGGCGGGTGGGCTCGGGAGCCTGCTATCGGTCCCGTGTCCGGGCTTGTGAGAGCGGCGGGCATAGTTCCCTCCCTGTACTAGTCAGGGTCCACTGATGACATGTCGGACACTCGCAGCATGTCTCTTCCACAGTGACAGGCCCCACTGACAAAAACAGGTGTTGAAGCCGGGAAATCCCCGTGAACGGCTGTCTCGGTCAGTTCTCCGGGAATCTCAGCACCCTGCCGATGTGCTCCGGCAGGCAGCTCAGGGATTCGGCGACCAGCAGCCAGCCGCCGGAGGCGGAGTCGTGGCACAGCTGGAACACCTCCACGTCGCCGTCCCGGCCGACGCTGGCGCGCACGCTCCACAACTCGCGCTCTATCTCCCGGTCGCGGCCGAAGACCAGCGTCTCGAACGTGCCCAGGCGCCGGTCGGTGCGCAACAGCACGGAGGGGATCTCGCCGGAGTCGGCACCGACCTGGATCCAGTGCGACAGGACCTGGCGCACGCGGTAGAGCTTGCCGCGCCAGATGAAATGCGCCGGCTCGCCGTGGCGGCGCAGTACGTCGATCAGCTCGTCATCGGTGCTCACTCCGGCACCCGTCCCATTCGCACTCATCGCAGCCTCCATAGCCGCCACCTCACTCGTCCGCACGCCCGGACCGGCCAACGGGCGGCCACGGGCTTCCCCTCCCGCGACCGCCCGGCGGGGAGGCCGTTCCGGGCGCCGGACCCATCATCGAATCTTTGTTCGACTCGAACCAGGCTACCCCCGAGGGCCACCCGCCCTCAACGGAATCGGGTCAAGACTCGCTCAAATGAGTGAATTGAAGGTCGCCGGCCTGCGGAGACGACGACGGCGGCGGAGGGAATCCCTCAACGCCGCCGCGCTCTCGACAAGCGGCCGGCTGTCCGCCGGCCGCCGCGGGTGCCCGATCCGGTCCCGTTTCACGGAGCTCTGGCCGCCCCGTGTCGGCAGTGCCCCATCAAACGGGACCGGGTCTTCCCCCATGCGACACGCGGCCGGCCAGTGCCTCCCCGACACTCCCCACCGTGGCGCGGCCATCGCGTGCCGTCATCAGTGTGGCGCATGGCACCGACATCCTCATGGGTATTAGTACTCAGGTCCGGCATGAGTACCTGCACATACGTCGGACGACGGAGGCCGCGCGCGGCGTTACTAAATCGCAACATACAGAATGCTGTGACGCTGCAACCCAACCCACCACCTCGAACGTCTATATGGGTGATCGGATGTGCTGCTTCCATGCGGCCTCCGACGCACCCGGTGGGGGTGCCAGTGGGGGTAGGGAAGGCCACACGGCCTTGGCGGGATCCGCGTCTGTGGGGGCGTGGGTCCCGCCCCTTTCGGCTCGTTTAGCCTCCCGGCGGTCACCCTCACGGCCCACCCGACATTCCGTCACGCTGCGATCACGGCCCGCGGTGGGGATGCTGTAGCGCGTGGGACGAAATCGACACCTGGCAGCCTCCTCACCCGAACTGCCCGCGCCGTCTGTGCCGTCCGCCCTGTCCGCCGATCCGCCCCCGGCCGCCGAGACCGTCTCGGTCCTCGTCCCGCTCCTGAACGACGAACGCCGCGTCCTGCGGTGCGTGCGGGCCCTGCTGAGCCAGATCCGGGTGCCGAAGCTGGACGTCGTCTTCCTGGACGCGGGCTCCACGGACCTCACCCGCCGCCTGGTCCTGCAGGCCGCGATGGACGACCCCCGCCTGCGCCTGCTGATGGGCGCCCCGACGCCACCGGGCTGGTGCGCCCACGCGCACGCCTGCGAACAACTCGCCGTCGCCGCGCGCGGCAAGTCGATGGTGTTCGCCGACCCCGGCCTGGCCCTGGCCCCCGGCGCGATCGCGGCGGCGGTGGCGGCGCTGCGCGGTCCGTACCGGATGGACCTTGTCGTCGCCGAGGCCCACCGGCGCACCCCGGCCGAGCGCGTCCCGGCCACCGGCCCCCGGCCGTCCACCTCGGCCCGGCTGCTGGCCGTCGACAGCGAGACCTATTGGCGCGTCGGCGGCCACTGCAACGCCGCCCACGACGCGCACGGCGAGTCGGGCCTGCTGCGCGCGGTCCGGCGCTCGGGCGGCCGCGTGGCGACGCTGGACGGACGCCACGCAATAGAGTTCCTGGACGGTTCGCTGTGGCCGCGCGAACGCGCCGGCGCCGCGACCGCGGCAGGGAGCGGCGGACGCCACTCGCTGAGCGACACGGAGAACTCGATCCTGCACTCGTTCACGGACACCGCACGCCGGCTGCTGGCGGCGTTCACGACTGCTACCGCGCCGACACAGGTGCGGCCCGCCCCCAGCCGGCCGCTGCCGGTACGGCGCGCGCCGCTCCGCCCCACTCCGGAGTCGGCGGGACCGGTCGCGGACGCGGCGGCGAACCGGGCAGCGGGGTTCGCGGCGAAGGCGATGGCCGAGGCGGCCGCGTCAGTCGCCTCGGTCGCCTCAGTCGCCTCAGTCGGGTCGGCGAAGTCCGGGAGCTGACGCGGCGGGAGCCGGACGTCATCGTCCGTACCGACTCCCATCACGCGCGGCACGCCGCCTCCGGCTACGCTCGGGGACATGTCTGAGCTGATCTTGCTCCGCCACGGCGAGACCGAGTGGAGCCGCTCCGGTCGCCACACCGGGCTGACCGACCTGCCGCTGACCACCGTCGGCGAGGACCAGGCCCGCGCCGCCGGCAAACTCCTGGCCGGCCACACCTTCGGCGCCGTCTACACCAGTCCCCTGACGCGTGCGGTGCGCACCGCCGAACTCGCCGGGCTGACCGGCGCGGTCGAGGACCCCGATCTGCTGGAGTGGGACTACGGCGGCTACGAGGGGGTGACGACCGACGAGATCCACCGGACGCGGCCCGGCTGGTACCTGTGGGACGACGGCATCGTGCCCGGCGACCACGAGCACCCCGGCGAGAGCATCGAGCACGTCGGCACGCGGGTGGACCGGGTGCTGGAGCGGGCGCGGCCGATGCTGGCCGACGGCGACGGCGAGGACGTGTGTCTGGTCGCGCACGGCCACGTGCTGCGGATCCTGTGCGCGCGCTGGCTCGGGCTGCCGCCGGCGGACGGGCGGTTCTTCCGGCTGGACACCGCGACGGTGACGCGGCTGGGCTTCGAGCACGCGCGGCCGGTGATCGACGGGCTGAACCAGCAGGGCTAGCCAGTTCTTCAGGGCCGGCTGCTACTTCGCCTACTTCGCGGCCGGCTAGATCTTCAGGGCCGGCGAGTTCTTCTCAGCCGGCTACTTCTTGCGGGCGGTCGCCATGACCGCCAGCTCCCCCAGGACGGTCTTGGCCTCCGCGTCGATCGACGCGGCGTCCAGGGCCGCCCGCGCCTCCTCGGTCAGCGCGGTGATCCGCGTCTCGACGTCGTCCAGCGCGCCGGTGGAGCGGATGATGTCCTGCAGCTCGGCGACCCCGGCGGCGTCCAGGCCGGGGTTCCCCAGCTCGCCTCGCAGCGTCTTGATCGCCGCCGGGCTGTCGGCGCGCGCCGCGGCCAGGGCCACCAGCAGCGTCTGCTTGCCCTCGCGCAGGTCGTCGCCGGCGGGCTTGCCGGTGGCCGCCGGGTCGCCGAACACGCCCAGCACGTCGTCGCGCAGCTGGAAGGCCTCGCCGAGCGGCAGGCCGTAGGCGGAGTAGGCGGCGATCACGTCCGGGCCGCCGCCGGCCAGCATCGCGCCGACGTGCAGCGGCCGCTCGATGGTGTACTTGGCGGACTTGAAGCGGATGACGGTCTGGGCCCGGTGGGCGGCGCGCTCGGGCTCGTCCAGGCCGTGGGCCTGCGCGAGCACGTCCAGGTACTGGCCGGCCATCACCTCGGTGCGCATGACGTCGAAGTACCGGCGGGCGGCGGCGGTGCGCTCGGCGGGCAGGCCGTTGCCCGCGAACATCTCGTCGCACCAGGTCAGGCAGACGTCGCCGAGCAGGATCGCGGCCGCTGCGCCGAACCGCGCGTCGGAGCCCTCCCAGGCGGCCTCGCGGTGCGCGGCGGCGAAGCGGCGGTGGATGGCCGGCATGCCGCGGCGGGTGTCGGAGTCGTCCATGTAGTCGTCGTGGATCAGCGCCGACGCCTGGAGCAGTTCCAGGGAGGCGGCGGCGTGGACTATGCCGCCCTCCTCCTGCGCGGTCGCGCTGTCGCCGAGCACCCCGCGCCAGCCCCAGTAGCAGAACCCCGGGCGCATCAGCTTGCCGCCGTCCAGGAACTCGCGCAGCGCGGTCGGCAGCGGCGCCAGTTCGGGCGACATCGCGATCAGGTCCGCGCCCTGGCGGTCCAGGAACGCCGACAGGGCGGCGTCAACACGGGTACGCAGGGAGTGGCGGTCCAGGGGGTTCACGGGAACAACCATACGGCCGGTCCTGCGAGGCCCGTGTCTCGCGTCTCGGGACGTGCGCCTTCCCTGCCTTACAAAGAGCCACATGCTCAGTACGGTGGATTCATGGCACTGGGACTCCCGTCTGTGCGGCCGGACCGGGCCGCCACCGTCCGCGAGCTGCTGGCCCGCGGCGAGCGCTCCTACTCCTTCGAGTTCTTCCCGCCCCGGGACGACACCCAGGAGCAGCAGCTCTGGCGCGCTTTGCGGCGGCTGGAGGGGTACTCGCCGACGTTCGTGTCGGTGACGTACGGCGCGGGCGGATCCACGCGGATGAAGACGGTGGAGACCACCGAGCGCATCGCCACCGAGACCACGCTCACCCCTGTGGGGCACCTCACAGCGGTGAACCACTCCGTGGCCGAGCTGCGGCACGTGATCGGACAGTACGCGGACGCCGGCGTGCGCAACATCCTGGCGCTGCGGGGCGACCCGCCGGGCGACCCGCTCGGCGACTGGGAGGCCCATCCGGAGGGCCTGAGCTACGCCAGCGAACTTGTGGATCTGGTGAGGGAATCGGGCGAGTTCTGTGTGGGCGTCGCGGCGTTCCCGGAAATGCACCCGCGCTCCCCGGACTGGGACTCGGAGGTGGAGCACTTCGTGGCGAAGTGCCGCCGGGGCGCGGACTTCGCGATCACGCAGATGTTCTTCCTCACCGACGACTATCTGCGGCTGCGCGACCGGGTCGCGGCCACGGGCTGCGACGTGCCGATCCTGCCGGGCGTGATGCCGGTGACCAACGTCGCGCAGATCAAGCGGATCACCGGGCTGACCGGGCAGGCGTTCCCGGCCGAGCTGGAGCGCGCGCTGACGGCGGTGGACGGGGACAAGGCCGCGGTGCGCGAGGTCGGCGTCGAGTGGACGACCCGGATGTGCGAGCGGCTGCTGGCCGAGGGCGTGCCGGGGCTGCACTTCATCACGCTGAACATGTCCACGGCGACGCTGGAGATCTACCGGAACCTCGGGCTGGACCGGCGGCACGAGCAGGCTGCGGGGGCAGCGGGGTCTGCGGGTGCGGGATCTGCGGGTTCGGCGGGGGCAGCGGGGTCCGCGGAGGTACGCCTGCCGGCCTGACGCCGCGCCCTCCGGTCCACTCACCAGCACTGTCACCTTGTCTGATTAACGACGCCCGATCTGGCCACCCGGCCTGGGCCGCGTGTGCCAGCCTGCGATGAACAGTCGAGGGGCGGGAGAAGGAGAGGCACGAAGATGCAGCCGCTGGGAGTCCGATACGCGGTGCCGGTGGACCTCGCGGCGGTCCACGCCGTCACCCACTCGGCCTACCGTCACTACGTCGACCGGATCGGCTCCCGGCCCGCCGCGATGGACGCCGACTACCCGCACCTGATGCGCCGCGGCTGCCTGTTCGTGGTCGGCAGCCCCGCCATCGCCACCGTGACCCTCATCCCGGAGGACGGCTGGCTGCACGTGGACAACTTCGCCGTCGCCCCGGACCTGCAGGGCCGCGGCATCGGCCGCCGCGTCCTGGCCTTCGCCGAGGAGCACGCCCGCCAGCTCTGGCTGCCCGAGCTCAGGCTCCTGACCCACGCGATGATGTGGGAGAACCAGCGCCTGTGCACCGCCGCCGGCTACCGCGAATACGCGCGCACCAGGACGGCGCCGGATCAAGAGCTGTTCCACTACCGCAAGGTGATCGCCGGGTGGGACTTCTCCGGAACGACGTATCTGCCCGCGGCGGCAGGAGTCGCGCTGGCCGGGGCGCGGTAGAGGCCTGATCCACCCCCGCGCGCGCCCCTGGCGCCCCGGGTGGCGTGTGCCGACCGCCCATTGACCCGGGGCAGATCTCCCTTTTGACTGGAAACCGGCGGCATTGGCGGCTTGTGGCGGATCCCCGCCGCGCCACCCGGCCCGCCGCCAGCGAAGGAGGCGCTATGGCAAAGCAGTCATTGTCGGAAGTCCCTCAGAGCCCGTCGGACGGCACGCCGCCGACGCCCGCCGAGAGCCGGGCGCTGCCGATCGTCGTCCTGGAACCGGAGGCCGGAAGCTGCAGCTGCGGCGGCGGTTGCAAGTGCGGCTGTCAGAGCGGCGGCTCCTGCGCCTGTGGCGGAGCCTGCGGCTGCTGACGGATCACCCCGCGCAGTAGAGCGGACCCGAGGACGGGTCGGCCGGAGAACGTCTCCGGTCGGCCCGTTCCCTTGTCGCGGGATTGCTGTTAGGTTCACCAAAACTAGAACCTGTATCAGTTTCGCCCCGGCAGGAGGCCGTCATGTCCGAAGCCGTCATCATCGAGGCGGTGCGCACCCCGATCGGCAAGCGCAACGGCGACCTGGCGAATCTCCACCCGGCGTACCTGCTCGGCGAGACCTACCGGGAGCTGCTGAAGCGGACCGGCGTACCGGCCGACGCGGTGGAGCAGATCGTCGGGGGCTGCGTCACCCAGGCCGGGGAGCAGGGGTTCAACGTCGCGCGCACCGCGTGGCTGGCGATGGGCCTGCCGTACTCGACCGCCGCCACCACCATCGACTGCCAGTGCGGCTCCTCGCAGCAGGCGAACAACATGGTGGCCACGATGGTCGCCGGCGGCACCGTGGACGTCGGCATCGGCTGCGGGGTCGAGGCGATGTCGCGGGTCCCGCTCGGCGCGAACGCCAAGTCCGGCTTCGGCCGTCCGCAGCCGGACGAGTGGAACCTGGACATGCCCAACCAGTTCGAGGCCGCCGAGCGGATCGCGCGCAAGCACGGGATCACCCGCGACGACGTGGACGAACTCGGCGTGCTGTCCCAGGCCCGGGCCAAGCAGGCCTGGGCCGAGGGCCGCTTCGACCGCGAGGTGTTCGAGGTCCAGGTCCCCACCCGCGAGGAGGAGCGCGACGAGCACGGCATGTGGCGCGCCGTCGACCGCGACCAGGGCCTGCGCGACACCACCCGCGAAGGCCTGGCCGGCCTGAAACCGGTTCTGCCCGACGGCATCCACACCGCCGGCACCGCCTCCCAGATCTCCGACGGCGCCGCCGCGGTCCTGTGGGCCTCCCGGGACACGGCGCGCGCCCTGGGCCTGCGCCCGCGGGCCCGCATCGTGGCGCAGGTGATGGTCGGCTCCGACCCCTACTTCCACCTCGACGGCCCGATCCCGGCCACCACCGCGGTCCTGGCCAAGGCCGGCATGACCGCCGGCGACATCGACCTGTTCGAGATCAACGAGGCCTTCGCCTCGGTGGTGCTGTCCTGGGCCCGCACGCACCGCGTCGACCTGGCCAAGGTGAACGTGAACGGCGGCGCGCTGGCGATCGGGCACCCGGTCGGGGCCACCGGCGCGCGCCTGTTCACCACGGCGCTGCACGAGCTGGAGCGGGCCGACAAGGAGTACGCGCTGCTCACCATGTGCCAGGGCGGGGCGCTGGGGATCGCGACGATCATTCAGCGGATATGAGGCGGTGGGCCCGGGCTACCGGCGCCGAGCGCTCGAACCTGAGCGGGCGGACCTGAGCAGGCGAACCTGAGCGGGCGGATCCCGGTGCGCGGGACCCGCCGGGCCTCAGCGTTCCAGCCGATACCTCAATGCGCGTATCCGCAGGCGCGCGAGCGCGTGTAGTTCTGCGCGTACTCCGGCATCGCTATGCCCTCCAGCAGGTCCGGAGCGGGCTGGGCGACGCCGGCGGTCACCGCGAGCGGGATCGTCCCGGCCCAGTACGGCAGCGCCAGGTCCTCCTCGTCGTCCGCGACCTGGCCGCCGCGCGCCTTCAGCGAGACCTGCTCGAGGTCCAGCGCCAGGATCGCGGTCTGCGCCAGCTCCTTGCGGGTGGGCTCGCGCGACTCGGCGGTGCGGCCGGGGGCGATGTGGTCGATCAGGGCCCGCATGGCGTCCAGGCGTTCGGCGGGGTCGGCGACGACCCGGGCCGTGCCGTGGATCACGACGCTGCGGAACGCCATCGAGTGGTGCATCCAGCTGCGGGCCAGGACCAGGCCGTCGAAGAGGGTGACGGTCACGCCCACTTGCCGGCCGTCCAGGCGCGCGAAGCGGCCGCCGGTCGAGCCGTGCACGTACAGCCGGTCGCCAGAGCGGGCGTGGACGGTCGGCAGGGCCACCGGCGCGCCCTCGTGGACGTAGGCCAGGTGACAGACCAGCGCCTCGTCCAGGACGGCGTGGACGGCGGCACGGTCGTAGCCGACGCGGCTCTGGTAGCGCGTGGCGGTGGTGCGCGGGGTCTGCTCGTAGGCACCCTCGGCGCCGTGGCCGAACAGGCAGGCCTCGGTCTCGGCGTCGCGCGCCGGGGCGGCGGGGCTCTGGCTCTGGCTCTGAATCTGGCTCGGGCTCTGGCTCTGGCTCGGGCTCGGGCTCGGGCTCGGGCTCGGGCTCGGGCTGGAAGTCTGGCTGGGGGCCGCTTGCGTCATTTTTCGTCCTAGTGCAAACTAGTCACTGTGGTAGTTCAAACACCCTCCCCGGCAGCGTACAAAATCTCCGGCCGGGGCGCCAGCCAGATCGCGGCGTCCATCGAGGCCGGCATCGCCGCCGGCGACCTGCCGCCCGGCCAGGCCCTGCCGCCGATCCGGGACCTCGCGGCCGACCTCGGGGTGAACCCCAACACCGTCTCAGCCGCCTACCGCCTGCTGCGCGACCGCGGCGCGGTGGAGACCGCCGGCCGGCGCGGCACCCGGGTGCGCGCGCAGCCGGCCACCGCCCCGCGCAACCTCAGCTTCCCGATCCCGGCCGGCGCGAAGGACCTGGTCACCGGCGACCCGGACCGCCGCCTGCTGCCGGACCTTGTCTTCCCCGATGGCCCGTCGCAGCGCCCCTATGCCGCCGACGCGATGCTGCCGGAGCTGCTCGCCACCGCGCGCGCCCGTCTCGGCGCCGACGGCGTCCCGGTCGGCGACCTGCTGCTGGCCTTCGGCGCCGGCGACGCCATCGACCGCGCCCTGTCCGCCCACCTGCGCACCGGCGACACGGTGGCCGTCGAGGACCCGGGCTGGGGCGCCGTCTACCGGCTGCTGCCGGCGATGAACCTGACCGCCGTCCCGGTCCCGGTCGACATCGAGGGCATGACGCCGGCGGGCCTGGCCGCGGCCCTCAAGCGCGGCGTGCGCGCGGTGATCATCACCAGCCGCGCGCAGAACCCGACCGGCGCCGCGGTGTCCGCCGGCCGCGCCGAAGCCCTGCGCGCGCTGCTGGCCCGGCACCCGGACGTCCTGGTGATCGAGGACGACCACGGCGCCGACATCACCCGGCACCGCCGGCTGCACACCCTGGCCGGGGCCACCGAGCACTGGGCCCATATCCGTTCCCTGTCCAAGGCCTACGGCCCGGACCTGCGCTGCGCGGTGGTCGCCGCCGACGGCACCACCGGCGGCCGGATGGCCGGCCGGCTCCGCCTCGGCGCGGGCTGGGTCAGCCAGCTGATCCAGGCGCAGGTCCACCGGCTGTGGACGGACGAGGCGGTCGAGGCGCAGATCGCCGAAGCGGCGCGCGCCTACACCGAGCGCCGCGACACCCTCGTCGCCGCCCTGGCCGCGCGCGGCATCGAGGCCTGGGGCACCACCGGAATCAATGTATGGATCCCGGTCCCCGAGGAGGCGGTCGTGGTCAGCGGCCTGCTCGCGGCCGGCTGGGCGGTGGCGCCCGGCGCCTGGTTCCGCGTCGACAGCCCGCCCGGCATCCGCATCACCGTCGCGCAGCTGGACCTGGCCGACGTCGAACCGCTCGCCGACGCCCTCGCCGCGGTCCTCACCGCCTCCGGCTCGAACGGCTCAGTATAGGAATTTCGTACAATCTGTTCGCCCGTGGCGAACGCCGCGGAGGAAGTCCGCCAAGCCCTTCTTTCCCCCGCACGAGCGGCATACCGTGGCCGGGTGGGCGAATGGTGGTCGATCGAAGTCGCGGACGGCGAGTTCTCCGCGGCCTCTTGGAAGGACACGCACGGCCGTGACCTGATCCGCACCGCGCTGGAGTACGGCGCGGAGGACTGGGCCTGGGTCGAACGTCCCTGGGGCGTGGTGCTCGAACTCTGCTTCCCCGAGGACACCCCCGTCGGCGGCTGGTCCGCCTTCCGGGACGCGACCCTGGTGAAGGCGGCCCTGGACGCGGTCCCCGATCCGGTGAACGGACTGGTGATGTACCCGGGCCGCGGCGGCTCCTCCGGCGCGCGTGTCCCGCGCAAACCCAAACCGGCCCCCGCCGCGGCAGCCGCGGCCCTCCCGGAGCCGGACATCAGCGACGAGGTCGTCCGCATCGCCTCCTCGGCGGCGACGGAACAGGTGCAGGCCGAGCGCGGACGGTACGTGTACCCGGCGTCGGCCTAAGCCCTACCGGATCTGCTCTACCGGCTCGCGGCGCGGCGCCTGAGCAACGCCGCCGCCGACAGCGCGAACCCGGTGGCGGCGACCAGCTCGTGCGAGACGAAGCGCCCCGGAGCCTCGTCCTGGATCCGGCTGTGGAACCGGTTGACCACGTCCGGCCACAGCTTGCGCTGGAAGATGATGTGCGCCGGCTTGTCCAGATCGGGCAGCGCCGCACCAGCCATCCCGAGCACGACGGACACGGCGAGCTTGGCCCGCCCGTTCGCCGGCGTCCGCATCGCCGCCCGCGTGATGACCCCCATGGCGGCCAGCCCGATCAACCCGTCCGCCACCGCGACCCGCATGAAGTGCTGCTTGCTCTCCCAGTCGCCCCAGTGCGGCACCGCATCCAGCGCGAAGTGCGACGCGACCCCGATCGCGAGCGCCGGCAGCGGACGCCGCACAGCCGCGCCGATGACCGCACCGGACAGGACGTGATTGGTCACCAGCATGCGTCCACCGTAGACGAGCGAAGATCCGGACGCAGGGAAGGCTCGAACCCGACAGGTCAGAAACGACAGAAGACGGCGGTCACGTCGTCATGAAGCTTGCCGCGATAGGTACCCGGCGGCACCGCGAGCTCCTCAGCGCGCACATCGGCGACCAGCTGCCCCGGCCCCTGCTTGTCGAGGCGATCGAGCAGATCAAGCCACGACCGGCCGTAGCGCTCCACCAGGCGCGTGATGCCATCGGTCATGAGCGCGGCGCGGGTGACGTCCCGCAGAGGCACGCTCCCGGCCAGGGCCTTGTCGGCGGCGTCGGGGCGGTTGGAGGCGATCCAGAAACCCTCGTCCGTGTTACGCAGACGGCTGACACCGGCGAGGGTGTAGTCGTCGAGGACGGCGGTGCGGTCGTCATGTGCGACAAGCAGTTCGCCATCACCGTGCTCGATGACGACAGCCGAATCGCCGAGCACGATGTAGTCCACCTCATCCGCACCACAACGCAGAATCGCGACAGTACTGGAAGGACTGTCGCGATTCGCGAGATCGCACCGCCCCGCGTGATCACGCATCGTCGCGGCGATGCCCTCGCGCAGGACGTCCACCAGCTCTGCCCGCGGCTCACGCACAAGCAACCCGGCGAGATTCGCAGCGAGGTGCGCGACCAGCCAGGGGACATCATGGACGCAGCCGGAGTCGACACCAGCGGGCTCGGTGGCACCGTCCAGGACGATGACGAAGTTCTCGGCGGCCAGGACGAAGTCGTCATTGGGACGCAGCGCGGAAGCCGCCTCGCAGATATAGCCGACATCCATGGTGTGGGCACAGACAGGTTCGAACTGCCGACCGCTCGGGTGTAAGCCGAGTGCTCTTCCGCTGAGCTATGCGCCCTCCAGAAGGCCGCCAGAGCGGCCCTCAAGAGGGAAAGAGTACCCGACCGGACCCGGTCTCGCGGCCCGAGATTCCGGTGCGGCAGCACGGCTCAGGCGGCCGGGCCGATGCGAACCCCAGTAGCGCCCCGCGCCGAGCCTGGGAGGCGCCGCTAGCCCAGCCCCTTGGGCTGGCCGTCCTGCCAGCGCATGCCCCAGCCGTACATGCGGTCCAGCTCCGACTGGAAGCCGGTCGTGAACTGGACTTCGCGCTGGACCACCAGGTCCGGGCCGTGGCGCAGGAGCATGGCCACCGCGCACGACTTCGCCTGCGCGATGGGGTTCTCCAGTTTGATCTCCAGCGGGTTGCCGATCGCGGGGTGCAGGGTCACCTTGGCGTTCGCGCCGTCGAAGGCGCCCTGGTAGGCGAAGACGAAGATCAGGACGCGGTTCATCTCGTCCGCGTGGTCCAGGTTGATGAACAGGTTCTCGCCGATGGCGCTGCCGCTGCGGTCGTCCTGGTCCAGGCGGATGTAGGGCGGGCGCTCGAAGTCGCCTCGGCGGTGTCCCAGGGCTTGGACCACGCCTCTTTGGCCCGCCGTGAACTCGTAGAGGCAGCCCAGGTCCAGGTCGACGAGGCGGCCGTGGCTGATCGGCGGGGGTTCCAGGCGGCGGGAGGACAGTTTCAGGCCTCCGGTGGGGCGCGGGGTGGGGATCATCGGGAGCTGGTCCCAGATCAGGTTCACGCGCAGTGTGCCGGCGGCGGCGCCGCGGCTGGTGAGTGACTGGACCGGTCTGGCCGCCGTCATCCTCTCGACGCGGCCGCCCCCCTCGCCGTCGTCGGACGCCCTGATGATCATCCGGTTCAGGCGCATAGCGGTTCCCCCTGCTCTGATGAAGTTGTCTGACATCCCTATGCATCTGACTACAGTTTGCTACCCCGTGGTGGCAAGCCGGAACGCTCAGTCCGTTCTCTGGCCGAAATGCCGCTCCAGGGCCGCGTGGACGTCTTCGGACAAGGTGGTGACACCGGAGCGCGACTCGGTGGCCTGTTCGGGGGCCGCGGGGGCCTCGGCGGTCACGCTGTCCTGGGCTCCGCAGTCCTTGCACTGCGTGCTGCCCAGGGCGCGGACCAGGCGGGGCGAGCCGCAGGCGGCGCAGTGGGCCAGGTCGGCGGTCCAGTCGCGGCCGCGCTGGCAGTCCGGGCAGACCAGGACCTGCTCCCCCGCGCGCACGCCCCGCCGCCACGGTGACGCGCCGCGGACCGGGTCGGTCTGGCGGGCGCCGCAGCGGTGGCAGGGCATGGCGTGATGGTTTCCTATGCGGGTGAGTCGCCGGCGCCGATGCGCCGGCGAGTCGGATGGTTGTCGTGCTGTCGTGCTGTCTTGCTGTCGTGCCTGTGCCTTACACGCCAGCTGCGGCCAGCGCGGCCCGGTAGTCGTCCGGCGAGCGGGCGTCCGCCAGACCGTTGACCACGGTCCAGCGGATCACACCCTCCTGGTCGATCAGGAAGGTCCCTCGGACGGCGCAACCGCGCTCGGCGTCGAAGACCCCGTACGCGCGCGCCGCCCCGCCGTGCGGCCAGTGGTCGGCCAGCAGCGGGAAGCCGAAGCCGGCCTCGTCGGCGTACGCGCGCAGCGAGTAGAGCGCGTCGCACGACGCCGCCAGCACCTGGACCCGCTCGTTCTGGAAGTCGCCGACGCTCTCGTGGATCGCCTGCAGCTCCGAGCCGCAGACCCGGGAGAAGGCGAAGGGGTAGAAGACCAGCAGCACGGCCTGCCTGCCCCGGAAATCGTCCAGGGAGACGCTCCGGCCGTGCTGGTCGGTCAAGGTGAAGGCCGGCGCCCGATCGCCGACCGCGGGCACCGGCGGCTGCTCGGCCGCGACCTGCGAAGCCGCCCCGGGTCCGGAGCCGGTGCCGGCACCGGACCCGGGGGCGGGCACGCCTGTCGAGCCGGCCGGCGCCGGACTGCTCGAGGGATGGGTGGAAGGACCGCCGTCAGGCGGCCCGTTCGGGGAGGACATCGCCGCTAGGTCCCCGCGCTGTCGTCGGCCTTGGCTCGAACCGTGGACTTCGCCACCTTGGCGCCGACCTTCGGGCTCACCAGCCGGGTGCCGGACCAGTCCGGGCCGGCGCTGATGCTGGAGGTCGCCGACAGGCCGGCCGTGGGGGCCGCCTCGCCGATCTCGCTGGGCTCCACGTGCCCCGGACGCCCGGCCTTGGGCGTCAGGAGCCAGATCGGCCCGCCGTCGGCCAGCGCGGTCAGGGCGTCGACCAGGTTGTCCACCAGGTCGCCGTCGTCCGTGCGGTGCCACAGCACCACGGCGTCGACCACGTCCTCGAAGTCCACGTCGACCAGATCCGCGCCGATCGTGTCCATGATGGCCTGACGCAGTTCCTCGTCGCAGTCCTCGTCCCAGCCGAGTTCCTGCACCACTTCGCCTGCCTGGAAGCCCAGGCGCACCGCCAGCGGATTGGCGGCGGCCGGAACCGTGTCCGCGACCGCGCCCACGGAACTGTCCTCCTTCATGTCGTTCTGCATTCCCCTAGTCCATACGCCGGAAGCCCAAGACGCAACTACCCGTCGGACGGCGAGTCCGGCGCGGTGTCGCCGCCGGCCCGCACGGAGGCTCCCGGCTCGATGACCGCATCGGGCCCGGGGAACACCAGTCCCTGGTGTCCGTCGTCGAACCTGACCAGGTAGGGAGGGGTGCCGGAGTCCCCCTTGACCTCGATGATCTCGCCGGTGCGGTCCACCTCGCCGACATGGGCGGCGTGGACGTGAAGCCGGTCTCCCACTGTTGCTCGCATGTCTTCAGTTCACACCGTACTGGCGGCGAAGACCACCCGTCGGCACGCATTTATACCGTTCTATACCGGTTACCATCGAGTAGATGTGACGTCCACGGCATGCGCGTTAGACGATGGTGGACGATGTAACCGAGAAGATCTCCAAGATCTGTGTCTAGGTTGAAGGACGACAGTGGCACCCGGACAAGAGCGATTCCCCATCATCAGTGACGGCCTGCCCACTCAGCTGCCGGACGTGGATCCGAACGAGACAGCGGAGTGGATCGAGTCCTTGGACTCGGTCGTCAACGAACAGGGCCGCCAGCGCGCGCGGTACCTGATGCTGCGCCTCCTCCAGGAAGCCCGCGCGAAACAGGTCGGCGTGCCGGGCCTGCGCTCCACGGACTACATCAACACGATCCCGCCGGAGGCGGAACCGTGGTTCCCGGGCGATGAGGACATCGAGCGCCGTATCCGGGCGTTCATCCGCTGGAACGCCGCCATCATGGTGTCCCGGGCCAACCGCCCGGGCCTGGGCGTCGGCGGCCACATCGCCACCTACGCCTCGGCCGCGTCGCTGTACGAAGTGGGCTTCAACCACTTCTTCCGCGGCAAGGACCACGGCGAGTCCGGCGACCAGGTGTACTTCCAGGGGCACGCCTCGCCGGGCATCTACGCCCGCGCGTTCCTGGAGGGCCGGCTCACCGAGCAGCACCTGGACGGCTTCCGCCAGGAGACCTCGCAGGCCCCGTTCGGCCTGTCCTCCTATCCGCACCCGCGGCTGATGCCCGACTTCTGGGAGTTCCCGACCGTCTCGATGGGCCTGGGCCCGATCGGCGCGATCTACCAGGCGCGGTTCAACAAGTACATGTACTCGCGCGGCATCGCGGACACCTCACGCAGCCACGTATGGGCCTTCCTGGGCGACGGCGAGACCGACGAGCCGGAGTCGCTCGGCGCGATCGGCCTGGCCGCCCGGGACGAGCTGGACAACCTGACCTTCGTGATCAACTGCAACCTGCAGCGCCTGGACGGCCCGGTGCGCGGCAACGGCAAGATCATCCAGGAGCTGGAGTCCACCTTCCGCGGCGCCGGCTGGAACGTCATCAAGGTGATCTGGGGCCGCGACTGGGACCCGCTGCTGGCCCAGGACACCGACGGCGCGCTGGTGAACAAGATGAACACCACGCCCGACGGCCAGTTCCAGACCTACTCGGTGGAGACCGGCGACTACATCCGCGAGAACTTCTTCGGGGACGACGCCCGGCTGCGCAAGATGGTCTCCGGCATGTCCGACGACCAGCTGCGCACCCTCTCGCGCGGCGGCCACGACTACCGCAAGGTGTACGCGGCCTTCAAGGCGGCCCGCGAGCACACCGGCCAGCCGACCGTCATCCTGGCCCACACCATCAAGGGCTGGACCCTCGGCGAGCACTTCGAGGCGCGCAACGCCACGCACCAGATGAAGAAGCTCACCAAGGCCGAGCTCAAGAGCTTCCGCGACCGGCTGCACCTGCCGATCACGGACGCCCAGCTGGAGGCGGACCTGCCGCCGTACTTCCACCCGGGCGAGAACTCCCCCGAGATCCAGTACATGAAGGAGCGCCGCGCCGCGCTCGGCGGCTACCTGCCGCGCCGCCAGGTGCGCACCAAGCCGCTGATCCTGCCCGGCGACGACGTCTACGGACAGCTGAAGAAGGGCTCCGGCAAGCAGGCGATGGCCACCACCATGGCCTTCGTCCGGCTGCTGAAGGACCTGATGCGGGACAAGAACATCGGCGCGCGGTTCGTGCCGATCATCCCGGACGAGGCCCGCACCTTCGGCATGGACTCGCTGTTCCCGACGGCGAAGATCTACTCGCCGCACGGCCAGACCTACGACGCCGTGGACCGCGACCTGCTGCTGTCCTACAAGGAGTCCACGCAGGGCCAGATCCTGCACGAGGGCATCAGCGAGGCCGGCTCCACCGCCTCCCTGGTGGCCGCGGGCTCCTCGTACGCCACGCACGGCGAGGCCACGATCCCGGTCTACATCTTCTACTCGATGTTCGGGTTCCAGCGCACCGGCGACCAGTTCTGGCAGCTGTCCGACCAGCTCGGACGCGGCTTCGTGCTGGGCGCCACGGCCGGGCGCACCACGCTGACCGGCGAGGGCCTGCAGCACGCCGACGGCCACTCGCACCTGCTGGCGTCCACGAACCCGGCGACGGTCGCCTACGACCCGGCGTTCGCGTTCGAGATCAGCCACATCGTGCAGGACGGTCTGCGGCGCATGTACGGGTCCTCCGAGGAGCACCCGCACGGCGAGGACGTGTTCTACTACGTCACCGTCTACAACGAGCCGTACCAGCAGCCCGCCGAGCCGGCCGGGGTGGACACCGAGGGCATCCTCAAGGGTCTGTACCGGTACGCGACCGCTCCGGAGGGCGCGGCGGACCGCCCCAAGGCACAGATCCTGGCCTCGGGCGTCGGCGTCACGTGGGCGCTGAAGGCGCAGCAGATGCTCGCCGAGGAGTGGGGCGTGGCGGCGGACGTGTGGTCGGCCACCTCCTGGACCGAGCTGCGCCGCGACGCGCTGGCCGCCGACGAGCGCGCGCTGCTCTACCCCGAGGAGGAGCCGCGCGTGCCGTACGTCACCCAGACGCTGGGCGCCACCGAGGGCCCGGTCGTCGCGGTGTCGGACTGGATGCGCGCGGTGCCGGACCAGATCGCGCAGTGGGTGCCGGGCGACGCCACAGCGCCGCAGCGGTACACCTCGCTGGGCGCCGACGGCTTCGGCTTCGCGGACACCCGCGGCGCCGCGCGCCGGTTCTTCCACATCGACGCCGAGTCGGTGGTCACCGCCGTCCTGGCCCAGCTCGCCAAGCGCGGCGAGGTCAAGCGGGAGGCCCCGGCCGAGGCGATCCGCAAGTACCAGCTGCACGACGTGCGCGCCGCGGGCGCCGGCCCGACCGGCGGCGAGGCGTGACAACACGCTGAGGCTCTGAAGCGTTGAGACGCTGAGGCGCTGAGGCGCTCAGGCACGAGAACGACGAAGCGCCCCGACCGGAGAGATCCGGTCGGGGCGCTTCGTGTTGGCGGGAAACCGCGAAAACCACAGCCGCGCCTTGCGGAACCCCCCACGAGTCCCGCAAGACGCGGTGAAGTCGGCCGTCGCAACCCCCGATGACAGCACACAGCCTCCCGGGCTCCGCCCCACGCAGCCGGGGTGCCGCCGCACCGTCCATTGCGCGACTCGCACGTCGAGGTTAAGCATTCGTGATACTCGGAGGCGAGAATCCCGTACAACTCCGTACACTCATCCGCAAGCCGTAGACCTGCGGCGATCCTCGCCGAACGGTGACACGGAAGGGTTTGTGTGACGGACCAGACCATCTCCACCGCCCCCGACCCGGCCGGTTCGGTGGACCTCGCCGACTTCATCGAGCGGCTGCGGACGCTACGGGCATATGCCGGCTCGCCGCCCTTCCGCCTTCTGGCCAAGCGTGTCGGCCCACTGCTCAAACCACCGCAAGACGTCACACACTCGACCATCAGCGACGTCTTCGACCCGACACGCCGCCGGCTGAACCAGGAACTGGTCGCGGCGATCGTCCAGGCGCTCGGGGTACCCGAGGCGCAGGCGGCGCGGTGGCGGGCGGCGTGCGTGGCCGCGCACGCGACCCGGCGGGCCGTCGGGACTGCCGGGGTGTTCCGGCAGCTGCCGGCGGAGCTGGCGACGTTCACGGGGCGTCGGGAGGAACTGGCCGAGCTGGCCGCCCTGGTGGAGCTGGCCGGCGGCGCGGAAGCACCGCACACCGTGGTCGTCTCCGCGATCGAGGGCATGGCCGGCGTCGGCAAGACCCAGCTGGCCATCCGTGCCGCGCACGAGCTGGTCCGGGCCGGCCGCTTCGCCGACGTGCAGCTCTACGTGAACCTGCGCGGCTTCGACGCCGACGCGGCCCCGGCCGACCCGACCGACGTCCTGGACTCCTTCCTGCGACAGCTGGAGGTGCCGGCGCGCGACATCCCGGCCGGCCGCGACGAGCGCGCGGCGATGTTCCGCGACCGGATCGCCGGCCGCGACGCCCTGCTGGTCCTGGACAACGCCGCCGACGAGGCGCAGGTCGCCGACCTGATCCCGGCCGACCCGCGCTGCCTGGTACTGATCACCAGCCGCCGGAACCTGGCCGGCCTGGACGGCGCGCGCCTGTTCCGGCTGGACGTCTTCCCGCTGCGCGACGCCCTGGAGCTGCTGGCGCGGATCCTGGGCCGGCCCCGCCTGGACGCCGAGCCGGAGGCCGCGCAGGAGGTGGTGCGGCTGTGCGGGCTGCTGCCGCTGGCGGTGTCGCTGGCCGCCGCCCGGCTGCGCTCGCGGCCGTCGTGGAGCCTGGAGCGGCTGGCGGCGTACCTGCGCGACAGCGGCCTGGACGCGGTGCGGGCCGGCGGGCGCGAGCTGCGTCCGGTCTTCGACCTGTCCTACCGCGACCTGCCGCCGGCCACGGCGCGCGCCTTCCGTCTGCTCAGCCTGCATCCCGGCCGGGGTTTCACCGGCGGCGCGGTGGCGGCGCTGACCGGCACGCCGGAGGGCGCGGCCCGCGGCGCCCTGGAGGCGCTGGTCGACGAGAACCTGGTCGAGCAGCGCACCGCCGACCGGTACGAGCTCCACGACCTGCTGCACGCCTACGCGCTGGAGCGGGCCGAGGCCGACGAGAGCGCGGCGGAGCGGGAGGAGGCGCTGGCGCGGCTTGTGTCGTGGTATCTGCACACGGCCGAGAGCGTCTCGGCGGCGGTGGAGAAGCGGCGCCTGCTGGAGGCCCTGCCGCCGCGGCCCGGCGAGCCGTCACCGCCGGCCTTCGACTCGGCGCTGGAGGCGATGGCCTGGTACGACGCCGAACGCGAGAACCTCAGCGCGGTCCTGGCCCTGGCCGCCGACGCCGGATGGCACGAGCTGGCGCTGCGATTGCCGGTGACCCTGCTGGGCTGCTACCAGCTGCGCACGGACTGGCCGCACTGGCGCGCCGCCTACGAGACGGGCCTTGCCAGCGCCCGCGCGATCGGCGACCGCGCCGCGGAGAACCGCCTCCTGAACGGCCTGGGCCTGGTCCTGTACGACGTCCGCGAGTACACCGAGGCGATCGGCGTCTACCAGGAGGCGCTGGCCCTGGCCGAGGACCTGGACAACCAGCCGCAGGTGGCCTCGATCCTGGGCAACATCGCCGGCTGCCACAGCCGCCTGGGCGACTACACCACCTCCGAGGAGATGCACCGGCGCGGCCTGGCCCTGTTCCGCGAACTGGGCAACCCGCAGCAGGTGGCCTCATCGCTGACCAACCTGGGCAACATGCTGCACGAGGCCAAGCGCCTGGAGGAATCGCGCACGGCCCAGACCCAGGCCCTGGCCGCCGCCCGCGAGGCCGGCAACCGCCGCTACGAGGCGATCATCGCCTTCAACCGCGCCGAGGTCTGCATGGACCTGGACCGCCCCGCCGAGGCCGAGCAGGACTACCGCCTGGCCCTGACGGCCGCCCGCGAGGCCGGCGACCGCCCGGTCGAGGCCGAGGCCCTGCGCTCGCTGGCGCGGCCCCTGAAGGCGCTGGCGCGGGTCGCCGAGGCCCGGGAGACGCTGCGCGAGGCGCTGGCGGTGTTCGAGGCGCTGGGGTCGCCGGAGGCGGAGGCCACGCGGGAGCGGTTGGCGGAGCTCGCCCCCGGGGAGAACTCTTTGTAAGAGTTCTTATTCGCTCTGAACGGGGGATCCTCATGAGTACCAGTCCCGAACACGACGGCGCCGTCGTCGAGCCGGACCCGGGCTACATCGGCGGCGGTGAGAAGCAGCCGGACCTGGCCCACCACGAAGGCGCCATCGCACCCGACCCGGGCGCCATAACCGGCGGCTCCGCGACGCAGCCGGGCCAGGCCCACGGCGACGGCGTCATCGCGCCCGACCCGGGCGGGATGACCGGCGGCGGCGTCAAGCAGCCGGACCCGGACATGACGGGCGGCGGCATCAAGCAGCCGGATCCGGACGTGACAGGCGGCGCCGTCAAGCAGCCGGATCCGGGCGAGGTCGTCGGCGGCTGACCGCGCTGGATCGCGCTGAACCGAGCCGGCCCGCCGCGCCGCCCACCCGGCGCGGCGGTGCCCGCTTACCCGTGCTCGTGCGCGGGTTCCAGCGGGGGACTGCCGATCGGCAGGCACGTCGTGCACTGCGGCTCCTCGACCGCGTGCTCGGGGGTGGTGCGCGTGGCCTCGTCGCGGATGCCGAACCAGGCGATGGCCCCGGAGACCGCGAACAGCACCGCGGCCAGCACCATCGCCTCGCTGAACGCCGGTTCGAGCTTCGCGGGGTTGGCGTAGCCGTCGCCCTTCAGGCCCACCAGCAGGGGGAAGGCCGCCACCGACAGGGCGCCGGCGGCGCGGGCGACCGCGTTGTTCACGCCGCTGGCGATGCCGGCGCGGTCGGTCGTGGTGGAGTTCAGGACCGTCACGGTGACCGGGACCGCGATCATCACCATGCCGAGGGAGAAGACCAGCAGGGCCGGCAGGATGTGGGTCCAGTAGTCCGGGTGGTGGCCGGAGGTCGACAGGATCAGGGTGCCGATCGCCGTCAGCACACCGCCGGCGGTCATCAGGCGGCGCGCGCCGACTTTCGTGGTGAGGCCGCCGACGCGCGAGGACAGCACCATCATCACGATCGTCGTCGGCAGTGAGGCCAGTCCCGCCTGCAGCGGGCTGTAGCCGCCGACCACCTGCAAGTAGGTCGCGAAGAAGAAGAACAGCGCGCCGAGCGCCCCGTAAGCGGTCAGCGTCAGGGCGTTGGCCGCGCTGAACTCCCGCGAGCTGAACAGTGACAGCGGCATCATCGGTGCCGGGGAGCGGCGTTCGACCAGGATGAACGCCACCAGCGCCGCGATCCCGGCCAGTCCGGTCACGATCACGCCGGCCGAGCCCAGTCCCTTCGCCCCGGCCTCCACCAGCGAGTACGTGATCCCGGCCAGTCCCAGCGCCCCGAGGGCCGCGCCCGGCAGGTCGAAGTGCCCGGCGGTGAGCTCCTTGGACTCCGGCACGTACCGCATCGCGATCGCCACCACGGCGACCGCCAACGGCAGGTTGATCAGGAAGATCCAGCGCCAGGACGCGTACTCGATGAGGTAGCCGCCGACCAGCGGGCCGGCCGCGCCGGCGATGCTGGCCAGGCCCGACCAGGCGCCGACGGCCTTGGCGCGGTCGTCGGGGTGGAAGACCGACTGGATCAGGGCCAGCGCGCCGGGGGTCAGCAGCGCGCTGCCGACGCCCTGGATCGCGCGGAAGGCGATCAGGACGCCCAGACTCGGCGCCAGCCCGCACGCCAGCGAGGCCAGCGCGAACCAGACCACGCCGATCAGGAACACCCTGCGGCGGCCGAAGCGGTCGCCCAGGGAGCCGCCGACGAGGACGAACGCGGCCAGCGTGAGCGTGTAGCCGGTGACCGTCCACTGCAGCCCGGCCAGCGACGCCCCGAACTGCTTGCCGATGCTCGGCAGCGCGATGTTGACCACCGTGCCGTCCAGGAAGGCCATCGACGAGCCCAGAATGGTCGTCGCCAGCACCCCCCGGCCGACCGGTGTGCCCAGACGGACGCTGCCCGCCTCGGCGGAGGGGACAGGGCTCACGACTCACTCACCATGTCACTCACCATGCCGCCCATGCTGCCATGTGCAGGGAACGAGCGCATGCCGTCAGGGGTCGGGCCGTGGCAGGACCATGACACCGCGTCCCGGCCGGTCGGCGCCGGTGGGCGGGGGTCCAGACGACCGGATTCGAACCGGCGTGTACCAGCCTTTGCACGGCGGTGCGACTTCCTCTGCGCTACGCCTGGCCGCGCCCGCGACAGCGTGGCAGAAGCATGCCACGCACCACACGCCGCAGGAACCGGATTGTGAGGGGCCAGGCGGCCGGAGTCGAACCGGCGTCCTCCGTATCCGAAGTACGGCGTGTCTACCTCTGCACTACACCTGGCAAGCCCGGGCGGCCGGAGTCGAACCGGCGTCCTCCGTCCTGACGAGACGGTGTGACTGCCTCTGCACTACACCCGAGTCGAAGCCCTCTGAGTCAGCACCCTATCGGGTGGCCGGGGCGGCTCGGGCGGCCGGATTCGAACCGGCGTCCATCCGGTTTTGGAGACCGGGCGCGACGACCTCTGCGCTACGCCCGAGCCGGGTCGAGCTTGGCCGATCGGCGCCGGGGTTGTCCACCAGCGCCGTGCGCCGCTCGTGGCCGTGCACGTGCTCGGCGACCAGCGCCGTGTACGGCCACGGCTCGACCAGCGGCGCGCCGAGCTCCATCACCGACCCCGGCGGCCCGACGCTCACCGGCGCGGCCTCGGCGGCGGCCAGGATCGGCGCCACCGACCCGGTCGCCATCGACGCCCGCACCGGCTCGGCCATCCGCGACAAAGCGCCGACCCGCTCCTTCTCGAGCGCCCACACCGGCTCCGGGCCGGCCGTGCGGGCCAGCGTCGCGTACCCGGCCCAGCGCAGCGCCGGCACCCGCACCCGGTCGTTGACCCGGCGCAGAAGCCAGAGCACCAGCTGCGGATCGCCGGAGACCAGCAACGGCTCCACCACCGCGGCGTCCCTCTTGGACGACTGCAGCCGCGAAGCGAACAGCGGTCGGAACCCGCCGATCGCCTCGGCCAGCCGGACGAGCCCGATCCGCAGCGCGCGGTCGACCCCGCTCTGGAAATAGGCCTGCTCCAGCACGGCGATGTCGTCGCGCCCGCGCAGCACGAGTTCCCGGAGCTTCGTGATGCCGTGAACCGGATTCCGGTTCAGTGCCGCGCGCATGGCCTCGGTCCCGCGAGGACCGAGCGCGTGCTCGACGAACAGCGGATGCAGCGGCCCCCGGTCCAGCATCCGGGTCAGGACCCCGGCCGACGCCTCGTTCGTGACGCAGTCTTCGAGGAACGCCTCGACGATCCCCGGCGGCGCCATCGCCAACAGCACCGCCGAAGCGTCCACCCCGCGCGGCCACCGCGGCGCGCGGCCGGCCCACGACGAGGGGTCGGCGGACTCCGGATGGGCGACCGAGCCGACCAGCCCGGACACCGACCCGAGGTGGGAACCGGCCCGCATCGTCAACGCCCGCCACGCATCCGGGTCTTCGCCGACCCACCGCTCGAGCAGCGCGGCGACCACCGCGAGCAGCTGCCGGCGCCAGGGCTCGAAGTCGCTGCGGGTGACGGTGAGCCCCGGCACAGCGCGCCCGCCGAGGTAGGTCTCCGTCAGCCCGTCGATCGGCACCAGCAGTCCCAGCAGTTCCCCGGCCGGACCGGTGCGCGCCACCGCGTCGGCGGCGTCCAGATCGCCGGCCATCAGGGCCGTGATCAGCGCGCCGCGCTCACGGAAATGGGTGCTCGCGTCCATGGGCTCATCATGGTCGAAAGCCGAAGGGCCGGCCCGGGTTTTCCCGAGCCGGCCCCGCGGCCGCGCCGTCACACGCTCAGGCCGTCACGCCATGGCGCCGATCAGGCCTCGATGTTGCTCATCACGTGCTTGATCCGGGTGTAGTCCTCGAACCCGTACATCGACAGGTCCTTGCCGTAGCCGGAGTGCTTGAAGCCGCCGTGCGGCATCTCGGCGACCAGCGGGATGTGGGTGTTGATCCACACGCAGCCGAAGTCCAGCGTCTTGGCCGCGCGCATGGCCTTGCCGTGGTCCTTGGTCCACACCGAGGACGCCAGCGCGTACTCCACACCGTTGGCCCAGCTCAGGGCCTGCTCCTCGCCGGAGAACTTCTGCACGGTGATCACCGGGCCGAAGACCTCGTTCTGGATGATCTCGTCGTCCTGCAGCAGCCCGGAGACCACGGTCGGGGCGAAGAAGTAGCCGGTGTCGCCGACGCGCGCGCCGCCGGTCTCGACCTTGGCGTGCGCCGGGAGCCGGTCGATGAAGCCGGTGACGTGGCGCAGCTGGTTGGCGTTGTTCAGCGGGCCGTAGAGCACGTCCTCGTCGTCCGGGTTCCCGGTCTTGGTGTTCTTCGCGGCCTCGGTGAGCTTCTCGACGAAGGCCTCGTACGCCGCGTCCTCGACCAGCACGCGGGTGGCGGCGGTGCAGTCCTGGCCGGCATTGAAGAACCCGGCGACCGAGATGCCCTCGACCGCGGCGTCCAGGTCGGCGTCGGCGTACACGATGACCGGCGCCTTGCCGCCGAGCTCCAGGTGCACCCGCTTGACGTCGGCGGCGGCGCTCTTGGCGACCTCCATGCCGGCCCGCACCGAGCCGGTGATCGAGGCCATCGCCGGGGTCTTGTGCTCGACCATGGCCCGGCCGGTGTCCCGGTCGCCGCAGATCACGTTGAACACGCCGGCCGGCAGGATCTCGCCGATGATCTCGGCCATCAGCAGGGTGGACATCGGCGTGGTGTCCGAGGGCTTCAGGACCACGGTGTTGCCCGCGGCGATGGCCGGGGCGAACTTCCACACCGCCATCATCGCCGGGTAGTTCCAGGGGGCGACCTGCGCGCAGACGCCGACCGGCTCGCGGCGGATCCAGGAGCTGTGGCCGGCCAGGTACTCGGCCGAGGCCGCGCCCTCGAGCATCCGGGCCGCGCCGGCGAAGAAGCGGATCTGGTCGACCATCGGGGGCAGTTCCTCCGAGGCGGTCAGCCCCAGCGGCTTGCCGGTGTTCTGCGACTCCACCGCGACGATGTCGGCGGCCCGGGCCTCGATGGCGTCGGCCACCTTCAGCAGCAGCCGCTGCCGCTCGGCCGGGGTGGTGTCGCGCCAGGCCGGGAAGGCCTCGGCGGCCACGCGCATGGCCGCGTCGACGTCGTCGGGCTCGGAGATCGGAGCGTGCGCGACCACCTGCTCGGTGACCGGGTCGATGATCGGGCTGGTCCGGCCCGACACGGTGTCGACCGGCTTGCCGCCCACGTAGTTGCGCAGCTGGCGTGCTTCCACGGTGTTGCTCTCCTTCAGTGCCGCCGCGACTTCCTCGTCGCGGGATCGGTGACGGTCGGGCCGGTCCTCTTCATGGACCAGCCTACACAGGTGGGTCAGCAGTGACGATGGATTCAGTGCTGAAAAACGCCCTCGCATACGGATTCCATCGATGAAGCCTTGCCAAGATACCGTTCCCGTTGTCACAATCCCTTCGTGACCGACAGGACTAGCGACAGGGCCGGCGGCGCCGCGGGCGGCTACCATCTGGACCCCCTGTCCAAGGCGATCATCGAACAGCTCCAACAGGACGGACGGCGCGCCTACGCGACGATCGGCCGCGCGGTGGGCCTGAGCGAGGCGGCGGTGCGCCAGCGGGTGCAGAAGCTCATCGACGCCGGCGTGATGCAGATCGTGGCCGTGACCGACCCGCTGACCGTCGGCTTCCACCGCCAGGCGATGATCGGCATCCGCGCCGAGGGCGACCTGGACCCGGTGGCCGAGGCGCTGGCGGCGATGGCCGAGGTGGACTACGTGGTGATGACCGCCGGATCCTTCGACCTGCTGGTGGAGGTGGTGTGCGCGGACGACGACCACCTCCTGGAGATCATCAACAAGCGGATCCGAGCCCTCCCGCAGGTCCGGTCGACCGAATCTTTCGTCTACCTGAAGCTCCGCAAGCAAACGTACACCTGGGGCGCCATATAGCGGCAAGATCGGCGCCCTCCCGGGCCCGTCCCCGAACGACCCACTCCCTTGGACGAGGAAGTAGCAATGAGCACCGACAGCCTGGACAAATCCGCCTACGACCACCTCTGGATGCACTTCACCCGGATGTCGGGCTACCGGGACAACCCGGTGCCCACGATCGTCCGCGGCGAGGGCGCGCGCATCTTCGACAGCCACGGCAAGAGCTACCTGGACGGCCTGGCGGGCCTGTTCGTGGTGCAGGCCGGGCACGGCCGCGTGGAGCTCGCCGAGGCGGCCTACAAGCAGGCACAGGAGCTGGCCTTCTTCCCGCTGTGGAGCTATGCGCACCCGCAGGCGATCGAGCTGGCCGACCGGCTGGCCCACTACGCCCCCGGCGACCTGAACAAGGTCTTCTTCACCACCGGCGGCGGCGAGGCCGTGGAGACCGCCTGGAAGCTGGCCAAGCAGTACTTCAAGCTGGTCGGCAAGCCGATGAAGCACAAGGTGATCTCGCGCAACATCGCCTACCACGGCACCCCGCACGGCGCGCTGTCCATCACCGGCATCCCGGACGCCAAGAAGTACTTCGAGCCGCTGGTCCCCGGCGCGCACAAGGTGCCGAACACCAACTACTACCGCGCGGACGAGATCACCGGCGTGCCCGGCATGAGCGAGGAGGAGTTCGGGATCTGGTGTGCCAACCAGGTCGAGAACATGATCCTCACCGAGGGCCCGGAGACCGTCGCGGCGGTGTTCGTCGAGCCGGTGCAGAACTCCGGCGGCTGCTTCCCGCCGCCGCCCGGGTACTTCGCCCGGCTGCGCGAGATCTGCGACGAGTACGACGTGCTCCTGGTCTCCGACGAGGTCATCTGCGCGTTCGGCCGCCTGGGCACGATGTTCGCCTGCGACAAGTTCGGCTACGTCCCGGACATCATCACCTGCGCCAAGGGCATGACCTCCGGCTACTCCCCGATCGGCGCGACCATCGTGTCCGACCGCATCGCGGCGCCGTTCTACGAGGGCACCAACTACTTCCCGCACGGCTACACCTTCGGCGGCCACCCGGTCTCCGCGGCGGTCGGCATCGCGAACCTGGACCTGTTCGAGCGCGAGGGCCTGAACCAGCACGTGCTGGACAACGAGGGCGCCTTCCGCGCGACGCTGGAAAAGCTCAAGGACCTGCCGATCGTCGGCGACGTGCGCGGGGACGGCTACTTCTACGGCATCGAGCTGGTGAAGGACAAGGCCACCAAGACGACGTTCAACGACGACGAGGCCGAGCGCCTGCTGCGCGGCTTCCTGTCCAAGGCGCTGTTCGACGCCGGCCTGTACTGCCGCGCCGACGACCGCGGCGACCCGGTGGTGCAGCTCGCGCCGCCGCTGATCATCGGGCAGAGCGAGTTCGACGAGATCGAGCAGACGCTGCGCTCGGTGCTGACCGAGGCCTGGACCCGGCTCTGATCCCAAGAAAGCTGGCGCCCTCGGATCCCTGCCGTGGGCGCCCTTTTTCTCCCCTGAATGGGTTTCGATACCAGTGAACGATCTCAGCTCCACTCCCCGAACCCGCGTCCGCCGACTGCCCGAGAAGGCCGCGACCGACCGCACCGCGCTGCACGCGATCCTCGACGCCGGGCTGGTCGCGCACGTGGCCGTCACCGACAACAGCGGCCCGAGCCGCGCGGCGCAGCCGTACATCCTGCCCGTGGCCTACGCGCGCGACGGCGAGCGCGTGCTGTTCCACGGCTCCACCGGCTCGCGCCTGTTCCGCTCGCTGGCCGAGGGCGCGCCGACCTGCCTGACCGTGACGCTGCTGGACGGGCTCGTGGTGGCCCGCTCGGCGTTCGAGTCCTCGATGAACTATCGCGGCGCGATGGTCCTCGGGTCCTGCCGGATGCTGCCGGAGGGCGAGAAGGAGGCGGCGCTGGAGCGCATCACCGAGCACCTGATGCCGGGCCGCTGGAAGGAGCTGCGCGCGCCCAAGCGCAAGGAGCTCGCCGCGACCGTGGTGCTGTCGCTGCCGCTGACCGAGGCGTCGGTGAAGATCTCCACCGGCGACCCCGGCGACGACCCGGACGACCTGGACGCGCCGGTGTGGGCGGGCGTCGTGCCGCTGCACGAGACGTACTGCGACCCGATGCCCGCGGCGAACCTGGCCGCCGGGATCGACGTCCCCGACTACATCCGGGAGTGGCGCCGGTGAGCACCGTCGACGGCGGCCTGTCGCTGTGGCTGGACCAGGTGGCCGCGGCCGGCTCCGCGCCGAGCCGGCCCGCGCTCGCGGCCGACACCGACGCGGACATCGCGATCGTCGGCGCCGGATACACCGGCCTGTGGACCGCGTACTACCTCGCCAAGGCCGATCCGTCGCTGCGGATCGTGGTCCTGGAGCGGGAGTTCGCCGGGTTCGGCGCCTCCGGCCGCAACGGCGGCTGGTGCTCGTCGCTGTTCCCGGCCTCGCTGGCGAAGGTGGCCAAGGTCAGCGCGGTCGGCAAGGCCGGCGGCGGCCGGGAGCGCGCGATCGCCTTGCAGCGCGCGCTGAACGACACCGTCGACGAGGTCGGGCGCGTGGTCGCGGACGAGGGCATCGACTGCGGCTTCGCCAAGGGCGGCACTGTGGTGCTGGCCCGTACCCCGGTGCAGCTGGCCCGGGCGAAGGCCTCGGTCGAGGAGGAGCGCTCGTACGGCTTCGGCGAGGAGGACGTCAGGCTGCTGAGCGCCGCCGAGGCCTCGGCGATGGTCGGCGCCTCGAACGTGCTCGGCGGCACGTTCACCCCGCACTGCGCGGCGATCCAGCCGGCGATGCTGGCGCGCGGCCTGGCCGAGGCCGTCGAGCGGCTCGGCGTCACGATCCACGAGGGCACGGCGGTCACGGCCATCCGCGACGGCGTGGTGCAGACCGCGGGCGGCGCCCGGGTCCGGGCCGGCAAGGTGGTACGCGCGACCGAGGGCTACACGCCGTCGATCGCCGGCTTCCAGCGCGACCTGGCACCGGTGTACTCGCTGATGGTCGCGACCGAGCCGCTGCCGGAGGCGGTGTGGGAGCAGATCGGGCTGGCCGAGCGGCAGACGTTCTCCGACTTCCGCCACCTCATCATCTACGGCCAGCGCACCGCCGACGGCCGGCTGGCCTTCGGCGGACGCGGCGCGCCGTACCACTTCGGGTCGCGGATCGAGCCCGGTTTCGACCGGGACGACCGCGTGCACGCCGAGATCCGCCACACGCTGCGCGAGCTGTTCCCGGTGTTGAAGGACACGGCGTTCACCCACCGCTGGGGCGGGGCCCTGGGCGTTCCGCGGGACTGGTTCGCCTCGGTCGGCTACGACCCGGACCGGCGGCTGGGCTGGGCCGGCGGCTACGTCGGCGACGGCGTGGGCGCGGCCAACCTGGCCGGCCGCACCCTGGCGGACCTGCTGACCGGCCGCGGCACCGAGCGCACCCGGCTGCCCTGGGTGAACCACCGCTCGCCGCGCTGGGAGCCCGAACCCCTGCGCTGGCTCGGCGCGAACGTCGGCCTGCGCACGATGAGCGCGGCCGACGCCGAGGAGGAGCGGACCGGGAAATCCTCGGTGCGCGCGAAGGTTTTCGGGCGGTTCCTCGGGCACTGACCTACTTCGTGCAGGTGAGGTTCATGGTGCCGCCGCTGTCGCCGGGCACCACCATGGTGAGCTTGTTGGCGGACAGCGTCCCCTTGATGTGGAGCTGGAGCAGCCCCGAGGTATCGCGCGCCGAGCCGACGGTGACGTTGAAGGATCCGCTGCCGGAGGGCAGGCCGCTCACTTTGATGTCGTCGCCGGCGTCCTCCGGGTTGTGCAGCGTCGCGGTGCTGCCGCTCTGCGTGAAGGTGCCGCTGGTGGAGCCCGCCTTGAAGGTGCCGTCGCCGACCGTCAAGGTGATCGGGCCTTCGGCCCCGTCGGCGCCCGACCCGGAGGCCTGGCAGTTCCACGTGCCCTTCAGCATCCCGACGAGGTTGCCCCCGCTGCCGCCGAGGCTCACGGCCAGCCCGACGCCGCCGCCGACCACGATCACAGCCGCCGCCACGATCGCGAGCAGACCGTTGGTGGTCTTCAGGAACGGCGGCTTACCGCCTGCCGGATCCTGCGCGTGCCCCGGCGTCTGCATGGCGACGGCGGCCGCGTCGCGCAGCTGCTGCTCGAACCCCGGGTTCGCGGCCACCGCCGCCGCGATCGCCTGAACGAGCTCGGCGCGCGCCGCCGGGTCGCCGCTGTTCATGTACGCGGGCAGCCGCGGGTCACCCCCGAGACCGGCCGAAGCCGTGGCGTAGAAATCGTTCCCGGCCGGCAGCTGCCCGAGCCGGAGCTGATCGAGACCTGATACGACCCATTCCGCGAATTCCATGCCCGCCCCTGTTCCCGTTAGGTGTCGCTGACGACGCCCGGGAACCTATCTCAAACCACGAATGCTCGACCAGCTTCTTCGAATGCGACGTCGAGTACGGCCGCGGGGTCGGCGCGGCCCTCGGAGGCGGCCCAGTGCTGCATCGCCCCGGCGAACGCCAGCAGGCCCAGGCCCGCGGCGAACTGGTCGCGCGGCGAGGGCGTCTCGCGCCCGGCGCGGCGTGCCAGGACCACGGCCAGGTCGTCGCGCAGCAGGTCCAGGCGCTCGGCGAAGCGCGCGCGCAGGGCGGGGATCTGCTGGGTGTGCCGGATCAGGGCGACCGACTTCTCGCGGTCCTCGGCGAAGTCCTCGACGGTCACGGCCTTGACCGCCTCGCGGATGGCCACCGCCGGCGGCTCGCCGGCCGGCCGGGCCGCGACCTCGGCGAGGATCCCCTCGATCACCACGACCACCGAGGAGGTGACCACGTCCTCCTTGGAGGCGAAGTATCGGAAGAACGTGCGGCGGCTGACGCCCGCGGCGGCGGCGAGCTCGTCCACGGTCGTCTGCTCGAAGCCCTGCTTGGCCAGCAGCCGCAGCGCCGCTTCCGCCAGTTCGTCGCGGACCAGCTGGCGTTTGCGCTCCGCCAGCGTCAGGCCGGGTTGTTCCGTTCTGCGGTGCACGGCCCCAGAGTAGCAGCGCGACCAGCGCCTGTGCGCCACGATTGACACTGAGTGCCACGTGCGGCATTGTGTGCTGCGCGGCAGTGGCCGCGACGGACCGTGTCCGTACATGTCTGTAGATGTCTGTACCGTTTCTGGAGGACGACGTCATGAGCACGAAGTGGACCGCCGAGGAGATCCCGGCCTTGCACGGACGCACGTTCGTGATCACCGGCGCGAACAGCGGCCTGGGACTGGAGGCCGCTCGCCTGCTGGCCGGCAGGGGCGCGCACGTGGTGATGACCGCGCGCAGCCGGGTCAAGGGCGAGGCCGCCGTGGTGCGCGTCGGGCAGGACGTGCCCGGCGCCTCGCTGGAGCTGCGGACGCTGGACCTGGCCGACCTGGACTCGGTGCGGGCGTTCGCGCAGGGACTGCGCGACGACGCGGTCGGCGTGGACGTGCTGATCAACAACGCCGGCGTAATGATGACGCCGCAGCAGACCACGAAGCAGGGCTTCGAGGTGCAGTTCGGCACCAACCACCTGGGGCACTTCGCCCTCACCGGGCTGCTGCTGGACCTGCTGGCCGAGCGGCCCGACCCGCGGGTGGTGACCGTCTCCTCGACGTTCCACAAGCAGGGCTCGATCGACTTCGACGACCTGATGCGGACCAAGGGCTACAACCCGAACGCCGCCTACGCCCAGTCGAAGCTGGCGAACCTGTTGTTCGGCCTGGAGTTGCACCGGCGGCTGAGCGCGGCCGGCTCGCCGGTGCGCTCGCTGATGGCGCACCCCGGATATTCGGCCACGAACCTGCAGTTCGCCGGGCCGACCGGGTGGCGCAAGGCGATCATGCACATCGGCAATCCGCTGTTCGCCCAGAAATCGGCGATCGGCGTGCTGCCGGAGGTCCGGGCGGCGGTCGCGGCGGATGTGGAGGGCGGGCAGTACTACGGATGCCCCAAGCTGATGGAGACGCGGGGCTACCCGGAACTGGTGGAGCCGAGCAGGCGGGCCCAGAACCGGGAGCTGGCCGAGCGGCTGTGGGAGGAGTCGGAGAAGCTGACCGGGGTCGTGTTCCCGATCTGACCACCTGCGCGGTTCCCGGTCCGGGAACGGATTCCCGACTGTTCGAACACTGTCGGGCGCGGCGGCGGAGATGCCCGCCGGGGTCGCACGTCCGGCGCAACGTTGGTTAGGCCGTTGCGCCCTTCAGGGCACACGGGTGCTCGTGAGCATCCCGTCCGACAACCCGATCCTGCTGGCCCGCGAGTTCGGGCCCGACGCCCTCACCCTCGCCGTCGGCGAAGGCGAGATCGTGGCCCTGCCCGGCGCCTGCGACGAGGACTTCCTGCGCGCGCTGTCCGGCGCCGACCCGGCCTGCTCCGGCGGACTGTGGCTCAAGGGCGAACCGCTGCACACCCTGCGCCCCGCGGCCCGGCTGCGCTTCGCGCACGCCCAGTGCGCCATCGCCCCGCGCGTCGGCAAACTGCTGCCGGAGCTCACGGTGCTGGAGAACACGGCCCTGCCGCTGATCCTCACCGGCCTGGGCCGCCAGGAAGCCCGCCGGCGCGCCCTGCGCTGGCTGGAGCGCCTGGACGTCGTCGCCTGCGCCGAGTGGCGCATCGCGGAGCTGACCCCGGCCGAGATGCGCCGCGTGGCGCTGGCCCGGGCGCTGGTGCTGGACCCGGCGATCCTGCTCGCCGAGGACCCGACCGAGGGGCTCAGCGCCGCGGAACGGTTCCAGCTGCTGCGGATCCTGCGCGTGGCCTGCGGAACGCACGGGCTGACGATCCTGGTCGCCAGCGACGACGAGGACGTGGTCCGCTGGGCCGACCGGCAGATCCCGGTGCGAATCGCGGCGGCCGTACCTGTTGAGACTGCTGAAACTGCCGAAGCGACCGAGGAACTCGTTCCCGCCCCGGCCGGGATGATGAACCACCAGGCCCGCGGCCTCCCGCACCGGATCGGCCGGCACGCCCGCGGCGAGCACCGGTTCTCGCCGGTCGGCTCGGGAGCGGAGCGCGGACGATGAGCGCTCTGATCGCCACCCCGATCGCGCACGCGGCCGCCTCGCAGCAGCCCGCCGCACCGCGTCGCCCGCGCACCGACTCGGAGGCCTCGCGATGAGCACCCTGACCACCACCCCGATCGCGCGCTTCGACAACCGCCTGCGCATCGCCGCCTCGCTGCTGCGCGCCGCGCCCCGCACCGAGCACCTCCTCGTCGGCGCCATGGGGCTGGCCTCGGCCGCTGCCGCGTGGCCGTTCGCCGGGGCCCTGTGTCCGGCAGTGGCCATCCCGGCGCTGCTCGCGCTGGCCGCCCTCATCCGGTATCACCTCGACGGCCTCGGCGCGCGCCGCGAAGCCCTCACCGCCGCCGGCGCCAAGCCGGCCGACGCTTTGGTCATCCAGGTCGCCGGGCCCATCGGGGCCGCGTGGGCCGGGGCGGTGGTCGGGTTCGGCGCGAGCCTGGCGCTCGGCCGGCCCTCGGCCCATGCGCTGGTGCCGATCGCCGTCGGTCTGGTCGCCGCCCTGCTGGTCCGCCGGACGTGGATCGGTGCCCCGGCGCTCGTCGCCGGTTCGGTGGCCGCGCTGGCCACCGCCGCGGTTGTCCGGGTGTCGGCCTCCGCCGGCACGCAGGCCACGCCGCTGGCCGAGACCCGCTCGCGCGGCGCCGTCGTCATGCGCCTCCCGCAGCACACTGCCTCCGTCTGGAGCGCCGCGTGGCCGACGGCGCTGGCCGCGGTGCTCACCCTGACCGCGGTGCAGCTGGCCATCGCCCGGCGGCAGCAGATCCGGGGCCTGGCGCGCGCCGTGACCGCGGCGGCCGCGCGCCGCCTGATGGCGAGGAGCAGCGCATGATCAAGGCCGTCGGACTCACCAAGCGCTACGGCGACAAGCTCGCCGTCGACCACGCCGACTTCACCGTCGAGGCCGGGACGGTCACCGGCTTCCTCGGGCCGAACGGTGCCGGGAAGTCCACCACCATGCGCATGATCCTGGGGCTGGACCGGCCGACCGACGGCGGCGTCACGGTCGACGGCAAGCCGTACCGGAACCTGCCGGTCCCGCTGCGCGAGGTCGGGGCGCTGCTGGACGCCAAGGCCGTGCACGGCGGCCGCACCGCCTACAACCACCTGGCGTGCCTGGCCAAGTCCAACGGCATCCCGCTGCGGCGGGTCGACGAGGTCATCGGCCTGGTCGGGCTGGACCAGGTGGCGAAGAAGCGCTCGAAGAACTTCTCGCTGGGCATGGGCCAGCGGCTGGGCATCGCCGCGGCGCTGCTCGGCGATCCGGGCACGCTGCTGTTCGACGAGCCGGTCAACGGCCTGGACCCCGAGGGCATCCTGTGGGTCCGCAACCTGATGAAGTCGCTGGCCGCCCAGGGCCGCACGGTCTTCGTCTCCAGCCACCTGATGAGCGAGATGGCGCTGACCGCCGACCGGGTGATCGTCATCGGCCGCGGCCAGATCAAGGCCGACACCACGATGCGCGAGTTCATCGCGCAGAACGCGACCACGCACGTGCGCGTCCGCTCCCCGCACATCGCCAAGCTGGCCGACCTGATGGCCGCGAAGGGCTGGCACACCGAGGCCCTGCCCGACGACGGCGGCGCGGTCGAGGTCTTCGACGTGAGCTCCGAGGCCGTCGGCGACCTGGCCGGCGAGAACGGGCTGTGGCTGCACGAGTTGGCGGTGGTCCAGCCGTCCCTGGAGGAGGCGTTCATGAGCATGACCGCGGACAGCGTCGAGTACCACGCCGGGGTGCCGGGGATGGAGCCCGGCCAGGTGCTGGGCCAGCCGGGGCTGGTCCCGGACCAGTTCGCCGACCAGGCGTCACAGACCCCGCAGGCCCCGCAGTCTCCGCAGCCCTCGCAGCCCTCGCAGCCCTCACAAACGCCGCAGACGCCGCCCACTCCCCCGGCCACCGGCAGCGGGGAGGCCCGGCGATGACCGCCGCACCCGCGACCGCCGCGCGCCCCGGCCCCGGCCCCGCCATCGAGGGCCGCGCCGGCTTCGGCAACGTGATCTCCAGCGAGTGGCTGAAGATCCGCACCGTCCGCTCGACCTTCTGGACCCTGGTCACGCTGTTCGCCGGCTCGGCGGCCATCACGTTCCTGATCTGCCTGGCCGCGGCGAACTCCTACGCCAAGGACCTGGCGGCCGGCAAGCCCGACTCCGCCGACATCGTCCTGGTCGGCCTGGCCTTCGTCGGCCAGATCGCGGCCTACGTCCTGGGCGTGATGACGATCAGCGCCGAGTACTCGACCGGCGGCATCCGCACCACGCTGACCGCGATGCCGCGCCGCACCGAGATCCTTGTGGCCAAGGCGATCCTGCTGGCCGTCATCGTGTTCGTCGTCGGCCTGGTCACCGCGTTCCTGTGCTTCTACCTCGGCAACATCCCGCTGCGGGCCAAGCACGTCGGGGTGAACATGTCCTACCCCGGAGCCACCCGCGCGATCTTCGGCAGCGCGCTGTACCTGTCCGGGCTGGCGGTCTTCGGCCTGGCGATGGGCTTCCTGCTCCGGCACACCGCCGGCGCCATCACCATCGGCCTGGCCCTGATCTTCATCATCGGCAACCTGGTCCAGCTCATCCCCGGCTCGGTCGGCCGCTGGCTGTTCAAGGTGATGCCGGGCAACGCCGGCGGCCAGGTGACGTCCTTCGGCGAGACGAACCGCCACGCGGACAAAGCCTTCGCGCCGTGGACCGGGTTCACGGTGTTTCTGATCGAGGTCGTGGTGCTGCTGATCGTCGGCGCGCTGCTGTTCGAGAAGCGCGACGCCTGAGAAACGCGACGCCTGAGATTCACAGACCAGCACAGAACGGCACCGGCGCCGGGCGGGGGGGGGGGGGCCCCCCCCCCCCCCCCCCCGGGGGGGGGGCCCGGGGGGGGGGGGCGGGGCGAGAGACCGCCCGGCCCCGGAACAGGCCCCCCCACCCCCGGCCA
>NZ_JBGCCP010000046.1:0-76663 GCF_041262705.1 Catenulispora sp. MAP12-49
GGAACGACAAGCCACTGGACCGCACCCGCACCAGCCACCTCTCCCGCCTCGAACTCGCCCTCATTGCTTAACCAAATAAATGGGCAACAGGATCGTTCTGCTGCGCGGGTCATGCGACTCACTATGGGAGAGCCACTCTCTGGCGGGAAGTACGCACTTGCAAGTGCGTACTTCCCGCCTGACCTGCCTCCGCGCCTACCCGCGCCTACCTCCGCGGCTCCCACCGGAAGAAGGCCCGCGCCGCGAGCACCCCGACGGCCGCCCACGCCAGATTCGGCGCCAGCAGCAGCGGCACCTTCGCCAGCGATCCGCCGTTCCACGCCGTCGCGACCAGCTCCGCCAGGGCGCCGCCGGGCAGGGCGCGCTTGACGGCGATCAGGCTGTCGGTGCCGGTCGCCTCGAACCAGACAGCGGCCACCGTGGCGGTCAGGAAGACGGGCATGGTCGTGTACTGCGCGTGTTCCGGGGATGTGGAGAAGCCCGCGGTGGCCAGGGCCAGGCCGGTGAACATGGCTTCGGCGATCAGGACCGCGACGATCAGCAGGACCGGGTTCGCGGGGGCGTCGGCGGAGGCCAGGGCGCCGAGCACGATGGCCAGCTGCACGGCGTTCACGGCGATCAGCGGTGATACGAGCCCTGCGATGATGGCCCGGTCGGAGACCGCCGCGCCGCGCATCCGCTTTAGGTAGAGCGTCTGGCGGCGGGAGGCCAGGGTCGTCGTCGCGGTGACGTAGGTGCCCATCGCGACCATCACGACCAGCTGCACGCCCGCCACGGCGCCGCCGGCCTTGTGGGTGTCGCGGGTGAAGTAGAGGAAGCCGCCGAAGACCAGGGGGAACAGCAGCGCGCCGCCGGCCACGACGCGGTTGCGGGCGAGCATCTTGAACTCGGCTGCGGCGATGGCGTTCACGGTGTGGTCCCCTCGGTGCCGATGGCGTGGAAGATATCGTCGAGTCCTGATTCGCGGACGCTGAAGCGCATCAGTTCGTGGCCGTTCTCGGCGGCCCACAGCATCAGGGTGGTCACGTCGCGCTGGACGGCGCGGGTCCGGATCACCGCCAGGCCGTTCTCCGTGCCGGCCACCGGGACCGGGATGTCGGCCACGGCCCCGGGCGGCACGAAGCGCACCGTCGTGGTGCCCCCGGCGGTCAGCTCGGCGACCGTCCCCTGGCGGCGCAGGGTGCCGCCGTGCATCAGGCCGATGTGGTCGGCGGCCTTCTCGGCCTCCTCCAGGTAGTGCGTGGTCAGCAGGAAGGTGGTGCCGGCCGCCTTGAGCTCGCCGACCATCGCCCACAGGGCGGCGCGGGATTCCGGGTCGAGCCCGGTCGTCGGCTCGTCGAGGAAGACCAGCTCCGGCGAGCCCCACACCGCCATCGCGAAGTCGACGCGCCGCTTCTCCCCGCCGGACAGCTGCGCGACCCTGGTGGAGCGTTTCCCGGCCATGCCGACCCGCTCCAGGACCGCGTCGGCGTCGTCGCGCCGTCCCGAGATCGCGCCGGCCAGCACGAGGCTGTCGCGCACGGTGAGCTCGGCGGCCAGGCCCGACTCCTGGAGCATGATGCCCATGCGCGGCCGGACGTGGCGGCGGTCGGACGGGTCGCCGCCCAGCACCCGGACCCGGCCGGACGTCGGCGACCGGTGCCCCTCCAGGACCTCCAGCGTGGTCGTCTTGCCCGCGCCGTTGGTGCCCAGCAGCGCGTACGTCTCGCCGCGCTGGACCGTGAGGCCGAGGCCCCGGACGGCCACGTGCCCGCCGTCGGCGGAGCCGCGCTTCGCCTTGTAGGTGTAGCCCACGTCCCATGCCTCGATGACCGTGTCCTCTGTCGCTTCCCTCATGCCTTCCACGATCCCGACCGGGGGCGGGATCGCTGTAGTGCCGGGCTCTCATGACTCCGCGTGACATATGTCAGGCACAGAGGTGACGCTTGGTGGAGCCGCGCGGAACCGGCCACGCTTAGGCTGACGCCATGACGCCGGAGATCCAAGAGATGGAGATCCCCAAGACGGACATCCAGAAGACACAGATCCACCAGTCCTGGTCGCACGCCGATGCCGGCGAGCCGGCGCTGGCCCGGATGCGCCGCTTCACGACCTGGATCATGGTCTTCGTGGTGGCCGCCTATGTGCTCCTGGTCGGCGTGGCGCAGGGCAAGTCCTCGACGGTCTTGCTGGTGCTCTCCCTGGCGGTCGGGGCTCTGGTCTGCTGGCAGTGCGTGCACTGGGAACACGGTGCGCGACCCGCCCTCGCCGGCGCGGCGCTGCTGGCGTCCTACGGTTTGTCGTGGGCGATCGCGATCACTCACCACAGCCCGCAGGCCGCGGTCGCGTTCTCCCTGTCCGCGGCCCTGGTGGCGAACACTCCCCCGTTCCTGCGGTGGTGGTGGAGCCTGCTGGCCGTCGGGCTGGCCGTCCTGCCGGTGGCCGTGTTCGGCGACGCGGCAGCCGTCATTGGCGTGACCGCGATGACCTCCGCCGCCCTGGCCCTGTTCCGGGGCAACCGTTTCGGCTTCGGCCTCTACCTCGAGATCGACCAGGCCCGCCGGGCCACGGCGGACCTGGCCGTCATGCGCGAGCGGTACCGGTTCGCCGCCGACCTGCACGACATCCAGGGGCAGGCGCTGCACGTCAGCCGGCTGAAGCTGCAACTGGCCGACAAGCTGCTCGACAAGGACCCGGCCCTGGCCCGGACGCACGTGCGCGAGGCCGAACAGCTCATCGCGGAGACCATCGCCGAGACCCGGAGCCTGGCCTACGGCGAGCGCGGCGTCACCCTGGCCGGCGAGCTGGCGAACTCCGAGTCGCTGGTCCGCGCGGCCGGGATCGAGCTGGACGTCCGGGGCCGCGCGCCGATCGGGCACCGGCTCGACGAGCTGTTCGCGCTGGTGGTGCGCGAGGCCACCACCAACCTGCTGCGGCACGCGCAGGCCGAGCACGTCCTGGTCGAGCTCGGACCGGACTCGGTGCGCATCGTCAACGACGGCGCGACGGACGCGACGCAGGAGCTGAGCGGACTGGCCCGGCTCGGGGAACGCTTCGCGGCCCTCGGCGGCACGCTGGAGACCTCGCAGACCGGCACGACCTTCGCGACCTCGGCGCGGGGGGCATCGTGATCCGCGTCCTGATCGCCGACGACGAGACCCTGCTGCGCAGCGCGCTCGCCAGCCTGCTTGACATGTCCGAGCAGCTCCGGGTCGTGGCCCAGGCCCGCGACGGCGCCGAGGCGGTGGCCCTGGCCGCCGACGTCGACGTCGACCCGGACGTGGTCCTGCTGGACCTGGAGATGCCGCGCCTGGACGGCCTGGAGGCGGCGCGGCGCATCATCGCCGCCCGCCCCGACCAAGCCGTCGTGCTGCTCACCCGGCACGCCCGCGCCGGGGTCCTGCGCACGGCCCTGGCCGCCGGCGTCCGCGGCTTCCTGCCGAAGTCCGTCGACCCGGGAGAACTGGAACGCGCGATCGTCCACGTGCACGGCGGCAAGCGCTGGATCGACGCCGACATCTCCGCCGCCGCGATGATGGACGACTGCCCGCTCACGGAACGGGAGCTCGACGTCCTCCGGCTGACGACGGAGGGCTTGAGCGTGCGGGAGATCAGCGATCGGGTGCATCTGGCTTCGGGGACCGTGCGGAATTATCTGTCCTCTGCGATGCAGAAGACCGGGGCTCCGTCACGGCATGTCGCCGCGCGGATCGCGACGGAGCGGGGCTGGCTTTAGCCGGCCGCACCATCGGGTACGGCGATGCCCCTCCCGTCTCGGAAGGGGCATCGCCGGTCAGAACGTCACTGCGGATGCAGGACCGGTGTCAGTTGACGTTCAGCGCGGTGTCATCGACCACGAAGGACGTCTGCAGCGACGAGTCCTCGGTGCCGGTGAACTTCAGACTGATGGTCTGGCCGATGTAGCTGGCCAGGCTGAAGGAGTGGGACACGTAGCCGCTGGCGGCGTTCAGGTTGCTGTAGGTCGCCAGGGTGCCGAGCACGGCCCCCGAGGAGTTCAGCACCTGCACCGACAGCTTGTCGTACGCCGTGCTGCCCGTCGTCTCCGCCGTGTCGATGTGGACGTAGAAGGAGAAGTTCGCCGTCGTGCACGAAGCCGGGATCGTCACCTGCTGTGCGAGCGTGTCGGTGTGGGTGGTGCCGTAGCCGTCCAGCCACGCCTTCCAGCTGCCCGAGTGAGCCGCTTCGGACGAGCTGTTGTCGATGACCCCGGAGGAGGCGGTCCACGGCGCGGCGCTACCGGTCTCGAAGCCGGCGTTGCCCAACAGCTGCGAGGCGGTGCAGCCACCGCTGGCCGGGTTCACCGTCCAGCTGAAGGTGGTGCTGCCCGAGGCGGTGCCCGAGGACGCCGTCACCGTGACACTGGAGGTGCCGGCGGCGGTCGGGGTTCCGGTGATGGCGCCGGAGCTGCTGATCGACAGGCCGGCCGGAAGACCGGTGGCCGAGTAGGTCAGCGCCTTGCCCGCCGAGTCGGTCGCCGAGATCTGCAGGGTGCTGATCGCGGTGCCGGCCGTCGAGGTCTGGCTGCCCGGGTTGGTGACCGACACGGTCTCGCTGCCGGAACCGTTCACCGTCAAGGTGAATGTCGCGGTATGCGTCGCCGAGGCGCCGGTCCCGGTGATGGTCACCGGATAACTGCCGGCCGGTGTGCCGGCCGCCGTGCTCAGGGTCAGCGTCGAGGTCGAGCCGGTGGTGACCGACGCCGGGTTGAACGAGGCGGTGGCGCCGGAGGGCAGGCCGGAGGCCGACAGCGCCACCGACTGGGCCGATCCGCTGGTCAGGGTGGTGGACACGGTCGCGGACAGGGAGCTGCCGGGGTTGACCGAGCCCGAGGTCGGGGACACCGCCATCGAGAAGTCGTTGGTGCTGGCGGTGCAGGTCGGCTCGCCGGACTGGACCGGGACGCTGACCGCGGTCCAGGCCGCCTTGACCGTGTTGAACTCGGCGCAGGTCGGGTCCAGGGTCTTGGCCGCCTGCAGGGTCCAGACGCGGTACTTCAGGTACGAGGCTCCCGAGGTCTTCAGCAGCATCGCGTTGTACATGATCTTCTCGGCGTTCTGGATGCCGACGCCGGTGACCGTGGAGTTGTTGCAGGTCGGGCTGGTCGGCTGGCCGTTGGTCGGGTTGGTCCCCTCGGCCACCAGGTAGAACCAGTGGTTGCCGGGGCCGGCCGCGGCGTGCACCTCGTCGCCCGGGATGGAGCTGGAGTAGCAGTTCGGGTCGCCGTTGATCAGCGAGGGGTTGTACATGTTGCGGATCGGCCCGGTGCCCTCGAGGTTGATCTGCTCGCCGACGGTGAAGTCCGGCACGTCGTACGGCGCCGGCTCGTTGGTGAACCACTCGGTGGAGGCGCCGAAGGTGTCGGCGACGAACTCCTGGGTCCCGTTGCCGGATATACCGCCCGGGGTGTGGTCGTCGACGCCGTGGCCCATCTCGTGCGCGATGACGTCGATGGCGCCGATCCACTGGCCCTGGGAGTTGTAGCCGATCTGGACCTGGGAGCCGTCGTAGTAGGCGTTCTCCTCCTGGTCGCCCACGCGGATCGGCCAGGCGCCGCCGTTGCCGTCCATGCCGTTGCGCCCGTCCCACTGGGCGAGCATCTTGAACTCGGACTGCGCGCCGAACAGGGCGTCCACGCAGCCGGTCTCACGGCTGGTCTTGTCGGTGCTGCCCCAGACGTCGGTGGACTTGGTGAACGTGGTGTCGTTCGCCGCGTCCTGACAGGGCATGTTGGTGATGTTCGGGGTGTTCATCGAGTACGAACTGCCCGAGCCCGAGGTGTCGATGTGGACCGGGTTGGGGCCGTTCCACGCGCTGGTGCCGCTGCCGTGCTCGACGTGCTCCTGCGTGTGCAGGACCGCGCCGGTCTTGGCGTCGACGTCCACGCTCAGCCGGCTGTAGCCGTCGTCGCCGGTGCCGTCGACCGTGGTCTCCCAGGCCAGCGTGGCCGGAGCGGAGCCCAGCGCGTACACGACGAGCTGCGTGCCCTCGACCTTGGTCACCGACTTCAGCTGCCCGGAGGCCACCGAGGCGGCCTTGGCGCTGCTGAGCGTCGGGGTGGTGGACAGGGCGCCGATGGCGTGGTCCTGGGCGACCGACTGGAACACGACCTGGCCGGCGCCGTTGGTGGCGATGACGAAGTCGCCGCCGACCACGGGCAGGCCCGAGTACGTGCGCAGATACGGCACATACTGGGCGCCGTTGGAGGAGATGACCTGCTGGCGCACGAACTGGTCGTTCGCGCTGGCGTGCAGGTACGCGGGCCGGGCGGCGACGAGTGCGTCAGCACTCTGAGCAGCCAGGGTTTGCGCGTTCGGGGTGACAGCCGGTCCGCCGGCGGCGGCCGCTGTGACCGGTCCGGCGGACAGCGCGGTGACGCCGGCCGCGACGGCGGTGCCGACGGCCAGGCCGGCGGCGAGCAGTCGCGGCATACGGCCGCGCTTGGAGTGGGGACGATGCGGTCTCACGGGCTTCCTTTCGCGGGGTTGTGCGAAGGGGGGCGGGGGAGAGCGCGTGCGCCGATGCTTGGTGGCATGGGCCCAGCGCAAGACGCCAAGGTTTTGTGCAGAGTTTGCTAAGAGTGTTCTAAGAACCCTGACGTTGGTTCGGAAAGTAACCGCCCATACGCCGAACGTCAACGATCGCGAGGGCTCAGCAAGGGTGGACCCGCCCCGGACGGATCGGATCGCGCCTCCTAGGGCGAAACCCCGAACCCGCATAACGATTCGATCAACCGCAGGCCAGCGCCATTGCGCACGTCCCGGCTTTTGAGTGTTGTGCACAGTGCACTGTTCCATCGGGGTGTCTTTCAAAGACTAGGAGTCACATGAGCACCCGCAAACGTGCCACCCGCGCCGGAGCGCTCACGCTCGCCATAGCGAGCGCGTTCACCCTGGCTGCTTCGACCGCCGCGTCCACCGTGACGTCCGCGGGCATCCAGGGCTCTGGCAAGAGCGTCCAGGTGCACCCCATGACCTGGGGAAGCCGGGAAGTGGCAGACCTGCCGACACCGCTGGCGACATCAGCGTGTCTGGCGCAGCTGGGCATCAACTGCTACAGCCCGCTGCAGTACCGCAGCGCGTACGACCTGAACCCGTTGTACCAGGCCGGGATCACCGGCCGGGGGAAGACGATCCTGATCGTCGACTCCTACGGGTCGCCCACCATCCAGGCCGACCTGGACACCTTCGACAAGCAGTGGGGTCTGCCGGACACCAAGGTGGACATCCGGCAGTTCGGGACCATCCCGGCGTTCGACCCGACCGACTCGACCATGGTCGGGTGGGCCGAGGAGACGACGCTGGACGTCGAGTACGCGCACGCGATGGCGCCGGGTGCGAAGATCGTGCTGGCCGAGACCGCCGTCGCCGAAACCGAGGGCGTGACCGGCCTGCCGGAGATGATGAACGCTGAGAAGTCGCTCATCGACGCCGGCGTCCCCGACGTGATCTCGCAGAGCTTCGGCGCCACCGAGGACACCTTCCCCGGGTTCGCGAACCACGACTACTCCTCGCTGACGGACCTGCGGTACGCGTTCAAGGACGCCGCGGCGCACCACGTGACGGTCCTGGCCTCGGCCGGCGACAACGGCGTGACCAGCCAGACCCTCGACGGCAACGGGTTCTTCCCCTACCCGGCGAACTCCTGGCCCTCCGCGGACCCGCTGGTCACCTCGATCGGCGGCACCTACCCGGCGATCGACGACAGCGGCAAGCGCACCGCCCCGGACGTCACCGGCAACGACAACAACCTGCTGGACCCCGGCGGCGTCGTCGGCGGCGGCGGGCAGTCCCACGTGTTCAAGCGCCCGGACTACCAGGACGGCGTGAAGAACGTGGTCGGCGCCCAGCGCGGCACCCCGGACATCTCCTTCAGCGCGACCCTGTCGGGCGCGGCATGGGTGTACTTCAGCTTCACCCGCCCGGGCTGGCACCTGATCGCCGGCACCAGCGAGTCCTGCCCGATCATGTCCGGCGTGGTGGCCCTGGCCGACCAGGCCGCCGGCCACCGCCTCGGCACCATCAACCCGGCGCTGTACCAACTGGGCCGCCTGTCGACGAACGCGAAGTTCGGCAAGTTCACGGGCATCCAGGACGTGACCGTCGGCAACATCAGCGACAACGGCGTGACCGGCCCCAGCGCCGGCCCCGGCTACGACATGGCGACCGGCTGGGGCACCATCGACGGGGCGTACTTCGTCCCGGCGCTGGCGCTGGCCGCATCCGCTCAGGGCGATGACAACCAGGGGAACCGGGGCCACTGAGGTCTGGGTTTCACTGGGTACTGACACGCACTGACGCGTACTGACAACGTACTGACAAGCTCGCCGGCCGCACTCCAAGGTGCGGCCGGCGAGCTTTTTGCCGCCCGCGGCAGCTGTCCAGTCTCATAAGATCCTCCGCAGCCGGGACCGAGACCGAACCGTGATGTAACCGCCCCCGGCCGCCGCGCGTAATCCCACCGACGCCGCGAACGAGGGCGTGGCGACGTGACGGGGAGGGGGCTGTATGGGGGGGCGAGCTGGATCGGGATTTCGACGCCTTCTACGCCGCGACGTACCGGCGGATCGTCGGTCAGATCTATGCGATGACGGGCAGCCTGCACGAGGCGGAGGACAGCGTTCAGGAGGCTTACGCGCGGGCGTGGCAGCGGTGGGCCAAGCTGTCCGTCGAGCACGGCGATCCCGAGGCGTGGGTGCGCACCGTTGCCGCTCGGCTGGCGGTGTCCTCCTGGCGCAAGGCCGTCAACCGGCTGAAGGCTCATCGGCGCGATCACAGGGCGGCCGAGGTGTCCGGGATGAATCCGGACCATCTGGCCGTCGTGGCCGCGCTGCGCAGGATCTCCGCCGACCAGCGGCGGGCGATCGTGCTCTATCACTACGCGGGGCTGTCGATCGAGGAGATCGCGTCCGAGACCGGCGCGCTTCCCAGCGCCGTCAAGGCGCGGCTGGCGCGCGGTCGCAGGGCTTTGGCACCCCACCTGACCGAGTTCGCGGACAGCCTGGACGAACCCCGGCCGCCGCGGTCGTCCGCTCAGACCCAGCCCAGCCGAAGGGAGATCTAGCCGTGGCCAAGGATTTCGACGCCACCCTCTCGGAGGCCATCGACCTCGCGGCCGGAGCCGCACAGGGCCCGGGCGCCACAGCGGCCCGGATCCGGGGAGGCAGGCGCACCCGGCGCAAGCGGGTCGCACTGTCCGCCACGTCGTTCATGCTCGTCGCCGCCGTCTCGACCGCCGCGTTCGCCTTGTCCTCGTCGAATCGCGGCGCCACACCGCAACCTCCGGCGGCGACCACCAGCACGCCGCCCACCACCGCTCCGACCTCGACACCGGCCACCGTCCCGAGCTCCACGGACGAACCGGCCACGAACACTCCCCCCACGAGCACATCGGGGACATCGGGGACATCGATCACTTCAGGGACATCCACAAGTACGTCAAGCGCATCAAGTGCGCCGCCGACCTCGTCCGGGACGAGCGCCTCCGCCCCGCCGGCCGTCATCACGACGACCTCGCTCAGTCCAGATCAGGTGCCCTTCTACAGCCTCGCGAACTGGTCCGCCGCCGCGCCTCTTGATTGCACGGGAAGCCTGGTCTTCAGCGTTGACGCCTCGGACAACTGCCCGTCGTACAAGTCGGCGGGAAATGCCCACGCCGCCCAGAAGGCGACCGTCGTCATGTACGGGTCTTGGGGCCTTGCCGTCGGGTTCGCCTACCAAGACTTCTTCACCTACGCGAACGCCGCCGACGCACAGGCCGCTTTCCAGTCCCTCACCCAAGGACTCCTCGCCGAGGGTCCGCTGTACAACGGTGCTATCGATCCCAGCACCAATCTCCCGATGGCCAGCACGACCACCATCACCGCGCAGAGAACCGGAAGTATGGCCATCTATCACAAGCTGCGTGACAACAATGGCGCCCCCGGCAGATTGAGCGGCTTGAACGGCGGCGCCTCGGATCGTCATTTCTACTGCACGGTCAGGGGGAACGTCATGGCCATCGTTGTGGCCATGGGCGATCCGTCCATGAGCAACACGTCGAACGACAAGACGACTTTGGCCGCGGTTGCCGGCACGTTGACCTGACCCAGCCCGGCGTTCCCGGGGACTCAGCAGCAGATCAGGCCACTTCTTCATGTCGTGCTGCCCGGATTCGGGCGCGCAAGAAACACCGCAAGAAATACAGGAGATCCACAGTGTCGATCGCAGAATGCGAATCAGGCCGGCGAATCGCCGATACGGAGGCCGTGAAGACGCCGGGCGAGTCCCTACGCGGGTTTCGTTGGAACAACCTGGCCATCTACTTGGCAGCTGTCGCGACGGCGGTCTACACCGGATTCCGACTGCCGCTCCTGTGGGCAACGACTTTTCAGGCGGTGTCCCTGCAGGACGGTTTCTACCGCCGATTCCTGATCGGCACTGTCCTACAACCCTTCGCGGCGCTGTTCGGGTACTCCTACTGGTTCTACACCGGGGTGACGTTCCTGGCATTGGCGATATTGCTGACGGTGCTCGGGGTGGTGTTCGTCCGGGCCCCGCTTTCGGGTCGCAGCGTGCTGATTGTGGTCTGGCTACTGTTCCCGACCGGCGGGTTCTGGTTCAACGAGGCCGGCTACCTCGACCAGTTCCTGTACCTGGGCCTGCTGGCGGCGCTATGGCTGCGGTCCCGGCAACGGGTCTGGGCCGCCGCCGCGGTGATGGCGTTGACGCCGCTCGTCCATGAGATCGCCGCACTCACCGTCATGCCGGTCTACGCCTTCGTGGTCCTCACCGAGGAACCACGGGTGAAGCGCGCCATCGCGATGCTCGTGCCGGCCTGCGTCACCGGAGCCGTCATGCTGCTCGACCGCCCGGCGGCGGCGGACGCGATCGACCGATCCCGGCGCCGCTTGGCGCACACCGACTGGAAGCCGAGGCCCGACGTGTACGAGGTGTTCACTCGTACCCCCAAGCAGGCCTGGCACCTGTACTCGATCCACGGGATCATGGTCATCAACCTGCCGATGATCGTGCTCGCCGTCGGCGGTTTCTGGGTCCTGCACCTGATCGGCAAGAAGTCACCCGATCTGCACTGGGCCCACGCCGCCCTCGCCACCGCGGCAGCCGGCGGCCCGACACTGCTGGCCTTCGCCGGCTGGGACGCGATGCGCTGGGGCTACATCCTCGCCACGAACTTCTGCCTCGTGATGTGGCTCTGGTGGGGATGGCACGAAAGGAACGGCTCGCCATTCCAGATGACGACGCTGCAGTGGGTCGTCCTCATCGGGCTGCTGCTCGTGGCATCGCGCACCCCGTTCGCCTACCTGGAGACGAACCCGCGCATCATCGACTGGAACGGCGTCGCCGACTTCCTGCATGCCGTGCATAACGGCACGATGTTCCGGATACCGCCGTTTTAGCCCGGGTCTTTACGGGATCTCGCACCCGTCCGGCCCGCACACCGCGCCGTCCGGAGCGGCCTGGCCGACGACCTTCAGTGCCGGCGTCTGTGCGGCCCAGGCCTCCTGCAGTGCCTGGGTGAAGACCTCGGCGGGCTGGCCGCCGGAGACGCCGAATTTGCGGTCCAGGACGAAGAACGGGACGCCGTTCGCGCCCAGCATCTGCGCCTCCTGTTCGTCGGCGCGGACTTCGGCGGCGTAGGCCGTTTCGTCGGCGAGGACCGCGCGGGCTTCGTCCGGGTTCAGGCCGACCTGCTCGGCGAGCTCGACGAGGCGGTCGTCGTCGAACAGGGAGCGCTCGTCGGCGAAGTGGTGGTGGAACAGGGCGCCGACGAGTTCCTTCTGCTTGCCGCGGGCGTTGGCGAAGTGGATCAGGCGGTGCATGTCGAAGGTGTTGCCGACGTCGTGGGCGCCGAAGATGTACTCCAGGCCGGTGGCGTGGGCGTTGGAGGCGACGCGCTCCTCGGCGGCCTTCGCCTGTTCCAGGCTCATTCCGTACTTGCTCGCCAGCATCGGGATCACGTCGGAGACCGCGCCCTTGGGGAGGGTCGGGTCCAGTTCGAAGGAGCGGAAGACCACCTCGACGTCGTCCTTGTGGGCGAAGGCCTGCAGGCCCTGCTCGAAACGCGCCTTGCCGATGTAGCACCAGGGGCAGGCGACGTCACTCCAGATCTCGACGCGCACGGCGGTTCACTCCTCTATCGGTGGGGCCCATCGGTGGGGGTCTGTCGATGGGGCTCGAAAAGGTCGATCGAAGCCAGATGTGCGGGCCCGGAGGGGGTTGGGCCCGCACATCTAGTTCAACGGTGAACTACCGTGGGGAATTCCGCAGGGCAACGTGACCCGTCACACGTGCTCCACCCGCGACACCGGTTCGGCGCCGGCCAGCTCCGCGCGGCTGCTCACGCCGAAGCGCCGGAACAGGCGCGTCAGGTTGCCCTCGACGGCCTTCACCGATACCTGCAGGGCTGCTGCTATCTGGCGGTTCGTAGCGCCGGAGCGCACGAGTTCCACGATCTGCCGCTCGGTCGCGCTCAGCGGCTCGGCCGGGGTGTCCAGGCGGGCCAGGCGGCCCTGGACGAAGCGCAGCCAGGGGCCGCAGCCGGCCGCCGCGTAGGCCGTCGCCGCCGATTCCCACGCGGTGCGGGCCGCCGCGCGGCGGCGGGCGCGCCGCTCCAGCTCGCCGAGGGTCACCTCGGCGCGGGCTATCTCCAGCGGGTAGGCGTGCTCGGCGGGGATCGCTGCGCGCAGGCGGTCGGCGGCTTCGCGGGCGTCGGCGGCCAGGCCGTGGCGCAGCAGGCGGGCGCGGGTCAGGCCGAGCTTGACGACGTCGCGTTCCAGGCGGCGGGCGGCCTCCTGGGCTTCGTCGAGGATGCGGTCGGCCGCCGAGAACGAGCCGCAGCGGGCCAGGGTCTCGGCCAGGTCGGCGTCGACCAGGAAGGTCGCGGGGTCGACCATGCCGACGTTGCGCATCAGGGTCCTGCCGCGGGCCAGGTGGTGCGCGGCCTGGGAGGAGCGGTCCAGCAGCAGCTCGGCACGGCCCAGGAAGGCGTGCGCGTAGCCGGTGAACTCCGAGTCGCCCGAGGCGGTGCCGGCTTCTATCGCGCGCTGGGCGAAGTCCACGGCAGCCTCCGCACTGCCGTTGGACAACTCCGCCGCGGCGGACAGGATCAGCGCCTGAACGCTGGAGGAGCCGGTCTCGGCGCGCAGCCGGCTGCCCAGCAGCGCCGCCTCGTGCGCCTGGCGGCACAGGCCGGCCCGCTCGTTGACCGAGGCCACCAGGTGCAGCACGTCGCCGAGGTCGCGCAGGCGGCCGGCGCGCTCGACGTCGGCGCGCAGCCGGGCCGCGGTGGCCAGGGCGTCGGCGACGTCGCCGCGGCGCAGGAACCAGATGATCAGGGACTTGCGGACGGCTATGGAGGGCAGTGTCAGGTCCCCGCCCAGACCCAGTGCCTCGGCCTCCTCCAGCGACTCGATGGCGCGCTCGGGGTCGGTCTGGATCTCGGTCGGGACGCGCATCGCGATGGACTCCGCGCGCAGGTTCCGGTCGCCGGTGGTCAGGGCGTACTCCTCGGCCCGGCCCAGGGCGGCCAGCGCCGCCTCGACCGAACCGGAGCGGAAGGCGTGGTCGGCACGCTGCAAGCTGACGCGCGCCTGCAGGTCCGGGCGCCCGGCGGCGTCGGCCTCGGCGGCTTCGAGCAGGACGGCCTGCGCGGAAATGTCGTCGTCGAGCTCGACCAGCAGCAGGCGCGCGCCGACGCGGCAGGCCGGGTCCGGTCCGGCCGCGACGGCCTCGGCGGCCTCGCGTGCCTGGCGCGGCAGGCCGGCGTCGAAGGCGGCGCGGGCGGCTTCGAGGCGGCGGCGGGAGGCCACGTCGCTGTCGACCGCCGGGTGCGCGGCATCGTGCGTCGTCTCGTGTGTCGCCGGGTGCGCGGCATCGTGCGTCGTCTCGTGCGCCGACAAATCCGCCGTCGGGTCCGCGGCCGGTTTCGCGGTCGGGTCCGCCGCCGGCACGCCGGCATTCGCCAGGCCCGCGCTCGCGCCGGCGTCCGGCTGCGGGACGTCACCGGAGGCGTCGGCAAAGGCATCCGTAGAGGCGTGGGCGGTGGCATGGGTCGCGCGGGCGGTCCCGTTCACCGACAAGCTGTCGGTACCGTTCGCCACCGTCACGCCGTCCGCCGGCGTGCGGTCGGCGGCCATCCGGAACAGCTCGGCGGCGGTGCCCGGGGCGCCGCGGAACACCGCGATGCGGGCGGCCTCCTCGAGCTCGGAAGCCAGTCCCTCGGTGGCGTCCGAGGTCGCCAACGCGTGGTGCCGCGCGCGTTCCAGCGGGTCATCGTGGGCCTGGGCCAGCTTCGCGTGGCACTCCTGGCGGGCCCCTATATCAGCGTCCGCATACACGATCTCGCGCAGCAGCGGGTGCGCGAAGCGCGGCTCCAGGTCCCGCCCGGAGACGATGATGCCGGAGGCCAGGGCCTGCGAGAGTCCCCATTCGTGGCCGGCCAGCAGTTCGCGCGGCGGGCGGGCGGCGGTCGAGATCAGCAGCAGCGCGTCGCGGGCGGCCTTGGGCAGCGCGTGCAGCCGGTCGGCGAGCAGGCCGCGCAGCCGCTCGGGCACCAGGAGCGGGTCGCCGGGCTGGACCACCGTCCCCGATCGCAGTGCGGCACGGCCCAACTCCAGTGCGTAAAAAGGGTTGCCGCCGCTGGCGTCCCGGATCCGCTGCGACAGCTTGTCGGTGGGGCGCAGGCCCAGGCGGGTCCGCAGCAGTTCGGAGACCACCGGGCCGGGCAGGTTGCCCAGGGCGATCTCGACCGCGTCCTCCGGCAGCAGTCCCCACCAGGTGGGCTCCTGCCCCTCGGAGAGCCGTTCGGCCGCCAGCACGCGCACGCGGCTGCCCTGGCGGCGGCGCACGGCGAAGGCCAGCACCTCGGCGGTGGCCGAGTCCAGGCAGTTGACGTCGTCCAGGATCAGCAGCACCGGACGCTCCGCGGACAGCGCGCGCAGCGCCTCGACCACCGCGACGCGGATCGCCAGCTGGTCGGTGGCCGCCCCGTCGGGGACCGAGCGCATCAGGACACCGTCGAAGGCCGGGCGCAGGTGATAAGGCACCACTTCTGGCCGGGAAGCGACGGCGTCGGAGAACAGGTCGTACAGGCCCAGATACGGGAGCCAGGACTCGGCCGCCGCGGACGCGGAGCGCAGCACCAGCTGCCCGGCGGCCGCACACGCCGAGCCGATCGCGTCCAACAGCGCCGATTTGCCGATCCCGGCCGGGCCGCTCACCAGGACCCCGCCGCCGGCGGCCAAGGCCGCCATGCATTTCTCGAGCGTCTGCTGCCGGCCGAGTATCGCTGGTGCGTCCTTCACGCAAGGAAGTGTCCTCCCGTCTGCGGCCTATTGGCGAGTCCGAAGTACCGGCTCGTGCACAGAGCGTCTCGGACATACGGCGAAATGCCTTATGTCCGATTCCTCCTTATTTTCGGGCCCTAAATCAATCACTGGATATAGAAGGCGCAGCTACCTAGCGCACTGTTACCTTTTCGAGACCGTCTCAGCGTGCATTTCCCCGGGTCGGCCCGCTACGGTCCCAAACCAGGCGCGCCGGTCCTAGACCCGGAAATCGGGACACCGGGCGCCTACGCCGAATCCCAAAAGCGTGCAAAGCGCCGGACGGGAACCGGGGACCCACGTCCCAATGGGGTGAATCCGCTTCCGAAGTGGTAGGGCAGCCTCTTTCGCCCGAACCCGTCAGCTAACCCGGTAGGCGGTCAAAGAGGAAGAACACAACGTAGATGCGCACTCCCCTGGTGCTCGGCCGACGTTCCCGCGGCCTGACCCTGACCGCCGCCGCCCTCGGCGCGGTTGCCGTCCCGACCCTGGCCTCGGCCGCCCCGGCGTTCGCCGCGGCCCCGCACGCCGCCCCCGTGGCCGCCCCGGCCCTGGCGCCCGCTCCGGCCTCCGCCGTGGCCGCCGCCGTCGCCGCCGCGGCTCCCGCGCCGGCCGCCGCCCCGGTCGCCGCCGCCGCCCCGAAGGCCGCCGCCGCGCCCAAGACCGACGCCCCGGCCTCGGAGAGCTACACCGTCCGCTCCGGCGACACCCTGTCCGGCATCGCCCAGGCCAAGCTCGGCGACGGCAGCAAGTACCCGGAGATCTTCAAGCTCAACACGAGCAAGGCCCAGGCCGACGGCCGCAAGCTGTCGGACCCGAACCTGATCGTCACCGGCTGGGTCCTGAACCTGCCGGGCGCGAACGGCACCGCGGCCCCGGCCTCGACCTCGAACCAGCCGGTCGTGGAGTCCGCGCCGGTGAAGTCGACCCAGTCGACGCAGACCACGAAGACCCAGAGCGTGACCACGTCCTCGGCTTCGACCGGCACGTACGCGAACAACCTGGACGGCTGGATCAAGCAGGCCATCTCGATCCTGAACGCGCACGGCTACTACGTCTCGTACAACGCGATCTACCAGACCGTGATGCACGAGTCGGCGGGCAACCCGAGCGCCACCAACGGCTGGGACTCCAACGCCGCCGCCGGCCACCCGTCGATCGGCCTGATGCAGACCATCCAGCCGACCTTCAACGCCTACGCGCTGCCGGGCTACGGCGACATCTACAACCCGGTGGCCAACATCATCGCCGGCGTCCGCTACGCGGCGGCCGTCTACGGCTCGCTGGACTCCGTCGTCGCGGCGCGCTGCGGCGGCTCCTGCTGGTTCGGGTACTAAACCCGGACCGGTTCCCCGGTTCCGCCTGTGTTGACAACCGAAAGCCCCCGAACGGATTCCGTTCGGGGGCTTCGGCCTGTGCCCGGAAGGTCTAGTAGCCCTCGCCGGTCCAGCCGTAGCGCTTGTGCAGGTGGCCTATGACGTTGTCGAAGTCGCCGCGGTCCAGCGCGTGCCCCTCGCGGCGGATGCCCTCCGGGTGCACCCGCACCACGCGGTCGATCACGGCCCAGGACTCGCGGGCGTCGCGGTCCCACCCGCCGGTGCCGATGCTGACCCAGTTCTCGGCGTCCTCGTGCCACTTGCTGGTCAGCTTGATCGCCAGGAAGTTGCCGGTCGCCTTGCCGCGCGCCACCAGCAGGACCGGCCGGTCCTTGCCGCGGCCGTCGTGCTCCTCGTAGGGGACCCAGGTCCAGACGATCTCACCGGGGTCCGGGTGGTGGTCCTCCTCCGGATCCCACTCGGTGTGGACCGCGCCGATCTTGTGCGGGTCGATCTCGATCGTGTCGAAGGGCGGGAACCGGCCGGGCGAGTTCCCCCACTGGTCATGCTCATGCTCTGCCATGGCGCCGAACTATGCCAAAAGAGTGAGCACGGCCGCCAACCACCGGCTCTCCCGGCTCGACGCGCCCCGGGCCCGGACAATCCGAGCGGCGGGCCGCTGAACCGGCCGCTGGCCGGCTGGGCCGTCTCGGTGGTGCTCGGCGTCGGCTTCGGCGTGCTGGCGGCGCCCTCGGCGAAGAGCGGCGTGATCATCGGCATCGCGCTGAGCACCACCGCGCTGGGCACGATCCTGCCGGTGCTGCGCGACACCGGCGAGGTCGGCACGCCGCTGGGCGTCGCGGTGATGGCGGTCGGCGCGGTCGGGGAGTTCGCGCCGATCATCGCCATGACGCTGTTCCTGGACGGCCGCAAGCCCGGCCAGGCGATGGTCTACCTGACCGCGTTCGTGCTGATCGCCGGCGCCGGGATCCTGGTGGCGGTGCGCGGGGAGCACGCCGCGCTGAACCGACTGGCCGACGTCACGATGGAGACCTCCGGGCAGTTCGCGGTCCGGCTGGTGATCGGGCTCCTGATGGCGATGATCGGGGCGACCCTGGCCCTGGGAGTGGACATGCTGCTCGGCGCGTTCGCGGCCGGCGTCATCATGCGGATCCTGTTCCACAGCGGCACCCCGGAGCGCACCGAGCGGATCACGGCGAAACTGGAGGCGATCGGGTTCGGCTTCCTGATCCCGGTCTTCTTCATCGAGACCGGGATCGGCTACGACCTCAAGGCCCTGACCTCGAACTGGGCCACGCTCGGGCTGGTCCCGCTGTTCCTGGGGATGTTCCTGCTCACCCGGGGCGTGCCGAGCTTCCTGACCGCGCCGCCGGGGATGGCCGCCCGGAGCCGCCGCGCCCTGGCCCTGTACGCGGCCACCGGCCTGCCGCTGGTCGTGGCCGTCACCGCGATCGGCGTGGAGCGCGGGACGCTCAAGACCTCGACCGCCGCCGCGATGGTCGGCGCGGGGATGCTGTCGGTGCTGCTCTACCCCTTCCTCGCGCTGAAGGTGAGCGGAGACACCCGAACCTCGCGGGGCGCGCAGGAAGCGGCCGAGAGCTGGTGACGCGACCGGCGGCTACGACCGTGGTCGGACACCGGGCGCCGCGACCCCCTCCGACCGGACGATGCGCACCCCGCCCCGGGCACGCCAGGATAGTTACGATGATCCGGTGGACCCACTGAGGATGTGCGCATGCCGAAGGTAGTGCTGGCCGGGCTGCGCGCCGACGCGGTGCGCCTGGCCCTGACCTGCCTGTCGATCGTGCTGGGCATCGCCTTCGTGACCGGGACTTTCCTGCTCTCGGGGTCCATCAACCAGGCGTTCGACTACGGGTACGCGCGCGCCGCGCGGAACGTGGACGTCGCGGTGCAGCAGACCGGCTCGGCCGTCTACGCCAACACCACCGCGCCGCCGACGCCTCCCTCCCTGCTCACGCAGTCGGTCGTGGACCAGATCCAGGCCAAGGTCGGCTCCGAAGCGGTGGTCAGCGGCCAGGTGAAGGGCCCGGCCCCGCTGCTGGACGCCAACGGCCAGGCGATGCGCACCGACGGCCTGACCGGCAACGCCGTCGCCTTCCCCGCCGACCCCGCGCTGTATCCGGGCGACATCGTCGCCGGCACCGGGCCCAAGGGCCCCGACGACGCGGTCGTCGACAAGGACACCGCCGCCGAGCACAAGCTCCAGGTCGGGCAGACGATCCGGGTCGTGGACCACGACTCGACGGTCCGCTCCTTCCGGCTGGTCGGCATCGCGGAGTACGGCGTCGACAACCGGGCCAACGGCTGGACCCTGGTCGGGCTGCTGCCGCAGACGGTCCTGCAGGTCACCGGCAAGACCAGCTACGACGAGATCGACCTGCACGCCGCCGGCGGCGCCTCGCAGCAGCACCTGGCCGACCAGGCCGGCGCGGCGGTCGGCGGGCAGCCGCGGTTCACGGTCCTGACCGGCGCCCAGTACACCAAGGCCGTGCTGGAGCACCGCGCCTCGATCGCCGGGAACGTGCCGCAGATCCTGGAGGTCTTCGGCGCGGTGGCGCTGCTGGTCGCGGCGTTCGTCATCTACAACACGTTCACGATCCTGGTGGCCCAGCGGATCCGGCAGGTGGCGCTGCTGCGCTGCATCGGCGCCGGCAAGGGGCAGGTGTTCGGCGCGACGGTGGCCGAGGCGGCGCTGGTCGGGCTGGTCGGCTCGGCCCTGGGCGTGCTGGCCGGGATCGGGGTGGCCCAGGGGCTGCACGCGGTGGTCGCCGCGACGAGTTCGACCACCCTGCCGCCCGGCGGGATCGTGGTGTCCGGCGGGGTGATCGCGCTGGGCCTGGCGGTCGGGTTCGCGGTCACGATCTTCTCGGCGGCGCTGCCGGCGCGCGCCGCGACGAACGTGCCGCCGGTGGAGGCGCTGCGCACGCAGCAGGAGGTGAAGACCACGCAGGGCCGGATCGGCCGGACCCGGGCGCTGGTCGCCGTGGGCCTGGGCGTGGTCGGGATCATGCTGGCCGCCCTGGGCACCGCGCAGCACGACCTGCTGGGCGGGGTGAAGCTGATCGGCGGCGGCGGCGCCCTGGTGTTCGCCGGGCTGATCGTCGCCGGCCCCCTGATCGTCGGGCCGATGATCTGGGCCCTGGGCTGGCTGCCGGGCCGGTACTTCGGCACCCCGACCAAGCTGGCCGGCTCCAACGCCCGCCGCAACCCCGGCCGGGTCGCGGCCACCACCGCGGCGCTGACCATCGGCGTGACGCTGATGTCGCTGTTCACGGTCACGCAGCACTCGGTGACGGCGACCCAGTCGCAGTGGATCGACTCGCACAACCCCTACGACTACTCCGTGGACCCGCCGGGCTCGGGCCAGACGGTGCCGTTCCAGGTCGCCGACCAGCTGCGGGCCAAGCCGGAGCTGGGGCACGTGGCGGCGGTGGACGGGACGAAGGCTTCGCTGAACGGGACCTCGGTGGACGTCGGGGCGGTGGAGTCCTCGGCCTACGGCACCTTGTTCAAGCCGGTCGTGAAATCCGGCTCGCTGGCGGACTTCGGGCCGGGCACGGTCGCGCTGTCGAACGAGATGGCCGATGCCCAGCACGTGAAGGTCGGCGACACGATCACGGTGCAGACCCCGCAGTCCGGTCCGCTGACCGGCAAGGTCGCGGTGATCTACCAGGTCTTCACCGGCCACGGCATCGACTGGTACGACGTGCTGCTGCCGCGGGCGCAGTTCCTGGCCACGTTCAAGCCGCTGGGCGACACGCAGGTGCGGGTCCTGGCCGCGCCGGGAGTCCCGACGGTCCAGTCGCGGGCGGCGGTGGACTCGGTGGTGTCGCAGTACCCGTTCCTGCACACCGGGAGCCTGGCGGAGAAGAAGGACTCGCTGACCGGCAGCGCCGACGCGACCCTGAAGCTGTTCACGGCGATGCTGGGGCTGGCCGTGGTGATCGCGGTGCTGGGCATCGCCAACACGCTGTCGCTGTCGGTCGTGGAGCGCACGCGCGAGTCGGCGCTGCTGCGGGCGCTGGGGCTCTCGCGCGGTCAGTTGCGGCGGATGCTGTCGGTGGAGGCGGTGCTGATGTCGGCGGTCGGGGCGCTGATGGGGGTCGCGCTGGGGGTCGGGATCGCCGCGGCGCTGGAGGCGCTGATCGGGCGGGTCGAGGGCGGCGCGGTGCTGTCGGTGCCGATGATCACGCTGGCCGGGTATGTGCTGCTGGCGGCGGTGGCGGGGCTGGCGGCCTCGGTGCTGCCGGGGCGGCGGGCGGCCTCGGTGTCGATCGTCGCGGCGATCGCGGATTCGTGATGCGGGCGGAGCCCATCTCGCCGGCGCGGCTGGCCACACGCATCGCGAACCTGGTGGCCGCGCACGAGCCGGAGCGGCGCCGCCTCAAGGATCCCTGGACCCGGCTGGCGATCGACGGCGCGCCGGGGTCGGGCACGGCGGAGGTGGCGGCGGCCGTCGAGCGGGTGCTGGCCGGCGACGGCCGCCCGACGCTGCGGATCTCGGCCGGCGACTTCCTGCGGCCGCGCTCGCTGCGGCTGGAGCACGGCCGGGAGGATCCGGACGTCTTCTACGCCGAGTGGCTGGACCTCAACGGTTTGAGGCGCGAGGTGTTCGGCCCGCTCGAGCCGGGCGGTTCCGGGCGCGTTCTCCCCACCCTGTGGAACGCCGAGCGCGATCGCGCCAGTCGCGCGCAGTACGTCGAGGTGCCGCCGGACGGCGTGCTGATCGTCGAGGGCACGTTCCTGATGGGGATCGGGCTGCCCTTCGATGTCGAGGTGCATCTGTGGCTTTCCCGCGGGGCGCTGGAGCGGCGCACGCCCGAGGATCTGGCGTGGACGCTACCGGCGTACGCGCGGTACGACGCCGAGGCCGATCCATCGCGTGCCGCGTCCCTGACGGCACGGATGGACGACCCTCGGCATCCGGCACTGCTGTTCGTCTGACCTGGCTGTCACGACCTGTCGGACGTCTTGTTCCCACCGGATCCTTCGCCTCCGCCGGCTCTCACTCCGGCGGAGGCGGAGGCTGCTGCGGCGCTGCCGGCGGTGGTGCCGGAGGCGTCGGGGGCGTCGGGGGTGGTGCCGGTGAAGCCGGCGAAGCCGGTGGCGCGGCTTGCGCCGCCATCGGCCGGTCCCCTCGCAACACCCCGAGCCGGGCCCGGTACTCGTTCTCGTCGATCTGGCCATGGGCGAACCGCTCTGCCAGGATCTGCTCGGCGGAGACCGTCCCCGTCCCGCCGTACGCCTGGGCCGGGCGCTGTGCCGTCATCGATCCGCGGTGCGTGAAGCTGCGCACCAACCACACGACCGCCATGATGACCAGCGCCCAGAGTGCGATCATGAACAGCACCCAGAGCAGCCACCCTCCCCATCCGAGGCCCTCGTGGAAATGGCGCCCGCCAACGTAGTAACGGGGATCCATGGGCCTCCACCTCCTTCACCCTTCTGTAGATGTCACTCCGTGTCCCACTTTCAATTCTCGCCCCGATCCTTAGACCCCGCTTAGAGGGACTTAGGAATAGGCACCCCTGTTTCCGCAGCCCAGCGGCGTGCGTGGGCGATGCGGTCGGGGATCGGCGGGTGGGTGTAGCGCAGGATGACCTCCCAGCGGCGGGGTTCCAGGTCGGCGATGTTCTGGACGGCCAGGGCGCGTTCCATGCGCACGATGGTGTCGGGAGCACGGAACAGGTCCAGGGCGTAGCCGTCGGCGCGGGCCTCGATGTGGCGGCTGAAGGCCAGTCCCCACGGCTCGCCGACCAGCCCGATCACCACCAGCACGGCCCGGACCAGGGCCTGCGAGCGCGGGTCGGCGGCGTGCGCGACCCCGGCGGCGTCCAGCAGCGGCGACCAGTGCAGCGCCGCGGCCAGGACCGCGACGCCCAGCGCCGCCCCGACCGCCGCGAAGACGGTGCCGACCAGTACGTCGCGCCGGGCGGCGTGGCCGAGTTCGTGGGCGGCGATCGCGGCGACCTCGTCGGTGTCCAGGCTGTCGGTGGTGGTGTCCCAGACGACCAGGCGGCGGGTCTTGCCGAAGCCGGAGACGTAGGCGTTGGCGGCCGTGGTCCGCTTGGAGCTGTCGCTGACCAGGATGTCCCTGACCGGCACGCCGGACTGCTCGACGAGCGCCATCAGCCGATCGCGCAGCGGGCCCTCGGGCAGCGGCTTGAACTTGTTGAACAACGGCTCGATCAGCACCGGCATGATGAAGGAGCCGAGCACCGCGAGCACCGCGGCGGCCAGCGCCGCCCAGACCCACCAGGCACCGCCGCCATTGCGCAGGAGCGCGTAGAACGCGATGACCGCAGCCGCGGTGAGGACCGCGCCGATGACGAACCCCTTGGCCGTGTCGGCGGCGAACAACCCCCAGCCGCGCTTGGACAGCCCCCAGCGGCGGCTGACGGTCTCGCCCCACATGCTCAGCGGTATCCGGATCACCAGCCCGAGCAGCGACAGCGCGACGCTGCCGAGCAACGCCGTGGCCACCCACCCGCCGCCGCCGATGTCGCCGGCGGCCTCGACCAGCCCGGCGCCGGCCGGCGTCAGGCCGAGGACCAGCGGGACGGCCAGGCCGACGAGCATCGACGTCAGGCGCAGGGGGCGGACGTCGCGCTTGTAGGCGCGGGCGCGCTCGATCTGCTCGGGGGTGAAGTCCCGGGCGACGGAATCCTTGGCGGCGATATCCACGTGTCCAGTCTCCTCCGCGCAAGTACCTTGAGCGCATGTCCGACGCTTACGACACAGGGGATGCCTCGGCCGCCTTCGCCAGCCTGCGCGGCCTGGCGCTCGGCGACTGCTTCGGGGAACGCTGGTTCTTCCGCCGGCGGCAAGAGGCGATCGAGATGGTCCGGCACCGTACGACGCCCGAGGACCAGCCGTGGCACTGGACGGACGACACCGCCATGGCGCTGGCGTTGCTCCGGGTGCTGACACAGCAGGGGACGATCGACCAGCAGGACCTGGCGGTCTCCTTCGCGGACGAATACACGGCGGATCCCTACCGGAAGTTCGGGAGCGGCATGCATCAGTTGCTCCCGAAGCTGCGCGAGGATCCGGGGAACTGGGCTACGTACGCGAGGACCCTGTTCGGCGGGGAGGGCAGTTTGGGGAACGGGGCGGCGATGCGCGTGGCGCCGCTTGGCGCCTGGTTCCGGCGCGATCCGGAGCAGGCCGTCGCACAGGCGGTACTGTCCGCCGAGGTCACGCATGCGCACGAAGAGGGGATCGCGGGCGGGGTGGCGGTCGCGGCGGCAGCGGCTCTGGCCGCGGGATCGGCGGATGCTGATGTGGTCCCGGCGCCGCACGCTTTCCTGAGTGCGACCGCGGACCTGACCCCGCCCGGCGTGATCCGCGACGGGCTGCTGCAGGCCGCCGACCTCCCGCCGGACACCCCGGTGCCGGAAGCCGCCGCCCTCCTCGGCAGCGGGAAGCGGATCCGCGCGAGCGACACGGTGCCCTTCGCCGCCTGGACCGCGGCGCACCACCTCGACGACCTCACCGACGCGCTGTGGACCACCGCCGAGGGCTTCGGCGACGTCGACACCACCTGTGCCATCACCGGCGGGATCGTCGCGGCGCGCACCGGGCTGCGCGGGGTGTCGGCGCGGTGGCTGGAGCTGGCGGAGGCGTTGCCGGAGTGGGTCGGGTAGCGACCGGTCAGCCGTGGCCCCACCTCAAGGTGTCCGCCGCGCGGATGAGCGGGCGTCCGCCTTGTGGATGACAGGGCACGAATATTGCCTTCCGCAGGTTGATTCGGCTGCCGCCACCGCCGCCGTAGCGTCGAGGACATGGCACTTCATCGTCGTATCAGCGTCACCGCGGTCCTGGCCCTGGCCGCGACCATCGCCACGACCGGGGCCGCGGTGGCCGCCACCGCCACGCCGCCGTCCGCCGCCGCGCGGGCCGGCGTCGTCACCTCAGTGGCGGCCACCACCGGCAAGCCGGCCGCCGCTCCCGTGTTCCAGGGCTCGCTGCCCGCCCCGACCGGACGCTTCGCCGCCGGCGAGGACGTCATCCACCTCACCGACTTCGGCCGGACCGATCCGTGGGTGCCCTCGGCCGGGCCCCGGCAGCTCACCGTCTCCATGTTCTATCCGGCGGTCGCCGGGACCGGTACGCAAGCCCCTTACATGACGCTCGCCGAGGCGGCCGGCTTCATCCAGTACCGGGTGCCGCCGAACACCGGCATCACCGCGCAGGAGCTGTCCGACGTCACCACGCACGCCTACACCGCCGCGCGAGCAGTGCACGGCAAGTACCCGCTCGTGGTGCTCTCCCCCGGGTTCGAGAACCCGCGCACCACGCTCACCTCGCTGGCGACCGAGCTGGCCAGTCACGGGTACGTGGTGGCGCTCGTCGGCCACACGTACGAGGACAGCGGCGAGACCTTGGGGAACGGCCAGACGCCGCCGTGCGCGATCTGCGACGGCAGCAGCCCGACCGCGCCCAGCCCGGACGACATCACCGCCAGCCGCGCGAAGGACGTCTCCTTCGTCATCGACCAGCTGACGCGCGGCGGCGGCTGCGCGTGGCGCCTGAGCGGCCTGATCGACAAGCACAGCATCGGCATGGCCGGGCACTCGATCGGCGGGGCGGCCACCGTGGACACGATGATCGCCGATCCGCGGGTGCTCGCCGGGGTGAACCTGGACGGCACGTTCTTCCCGGTCCCGGCCGCCGGCCAGATCAAGCGCCCGTACCTGATGATGAGCCACGGGCTCCAGGACCCGACCTGGACGCAGACCTACGCGAACCTCGGCGGCTACAAGCGCTGGCTGGACGTCGCAGGCTCCAGCCACGCCACGTTCACCGACATCCCGCTGCTCGCGCAGGAGGCCGGGATCCCCGAGCCGCCCGGCATCGACCCGCTGCGCGGCACCGTGATCACCCGGGAGTACGTGACCGCCTTCTTCGACCAGTCCCTCAAGGGGATCCACCAGCCGCTGCTCGACGGCCCCACGCCGGGCAACCCCGACGTGCTCTTCCAGTACTAGTCTCTTTCGCGGAAGGGTTGCGGGGCCTCATGGGGGCCGGCTCGGTTGGGGGATTTGCGATGGTTGACGACAGGCGGCTCCGCATGCGCGTCTCGGACTCCGAGCGCCAGGCCGTGGTCGAGACGCTGAAGCAGGCGCTGGACGACGGCCGGCTGAAGATGGACGAGTACGTCGAGCGCATGGAGAAGGCCTACGAGGCCGTCACCATCGGCGATCTGGAGCTGCTGCACGACGACCTGCCCCACGGCGCCGTGGCCCGGCCGGCCCCGGTCGCCTCGGCGGGGGCGCCGGCGTTCGCGCCGGCCCCGCCGACCACTCCCCCGCCGGCCCCCGCCCCGCATCCGGTGTACGTCGTGCCCACGCCCGCCGCGCCTCCGACCCCGCACCCGGGCATCCGCGGCGCGTACGTCGACCTGCCGGGCGGGCTGAAGGTGCTGTGGACGATCCTGTCGGCCGCGGTCGCCATCAACATCGTGGTGTGGGTGCTGGTCGGCATCACCACCGTGTCGTTCCCGTACCCGTGGCCGCTGTGGGTCGCGGGGCCCGCGGGCGCGGCGCTGACCGGCATCTCGGTGCCGGTGCTCCAGTCGCGGCGGGCACGCTGGGAGAGGCAGCGGCACCAGCTGCCGCCTAGGGGCTGAGGCGCCGCAGGGCCTCGACGGTGTCGACGTCGTCGGGACGGCCGGTATCGGTGCAGTCCACCGCGACGACGTCGTCCCGTTCGGCAAGGAACGCCCGCGCTCCGGCGTCGCCGGTCAGCGTGGGAAGCACGGCGCTGACAGCTTCACGTCCGAACAGGACGGGATGCGCGCGGCGGCCCTCGTACGTCGCGACGGCGATAGCGGCCCCATCGCGCCAGGCCTCGATGACGCGCTCCACCGCCTCGGCGCCGATGAGCGGCTGGTCGACGAGGGTCACCACGACGGCCCCGGCGTCGCGCGCCGCGGACAGCCCGGCGCGCAGCGAACTGCCCATGCCGGTGTCCCAGTCCGCGTTGAGGACGAGGATCGCATGGTGTACGGCACCGATGTCCTGCGCGCCGACGACCACCAGCACGCGATCGCAGCCGCCGGCGGTGAGCGTGGCCACGGCCCGGTCCACGAGGCGCTCGCCCTGGTAGCGCGCGACGGCTTTGCCGCCGCCGAAGCGGGTGGCGGCGCCGGCGGCGAGGACCACACCGACGACGGCGGACGGTCCGTACCGGCCGGGCAGGTGCCGGCGGGAGTGCGGGTGGGGGATCATCGAGAGAGCTGTGTTCATCGGTGAATCCGTGCTCATCGATGAATTTGTGTTCATCGATGAATCCTCCCGCTCGTCGCCCGCAGGGGTTCGCCGCTTCCCCGCCGCCGCGCCGCGATCAGTTCCGCGGCGATCGACACCGCCGTCTCGGCGGGTGTCGAGGCACCCAGATCCAGCCCGATCGGCGCCGAGAGCCGGGCGATTTCGTGGTCTGTGACGCCTGCCTGCCGCAGCCGCTGTTCCCTGTCCTCACACGTGCGCCGCGAACCCATCGCGCCAACGTAGACCGCCTCGGAGCGCAACGCCACTTCCAGGGCGGGGACATCGAATTTCGGGTCGTGTGTCAGGACGCAGACGGCGGTCCGCCCGTCGATCGAGGTCGCCTCCAAGTACTGGTGCGGCCAGGCGACCACCACCTCGTGCGCGTCGGGGAAGCGCTCGGCCGTGGCGAACACCGGCCGGGCGTCGCAGACCGTCACCCGGTAGCCGAGGAAGCGGCCGACGGTGGCCAGCGACGCGGCGTAGTCCAGGGCGCCGAGGATGATCAGGCGGGGCTGCGCCGCCACCACGTTGAAGAACACTGTCACGCCGTCGGGCGCGTCCCACGCCGCGGCCTCCGCCGCCGGGCGCGGGCAGCCGTCCAGCCCGTACCGGCGCACCGCCGGCTCCCCGGTGTCGACCAGGGCGTCGGCGTCGCGCGCCACGACGTCGGCCAGGTCCGCGTAGCCGTTCGCGCGCAGCACGTCGCCGTGGTGCAGCCCGACCAGCTCCGGCGGGCCGGCGACCACCGTCACCACCGCCGCTCCGGAGCCGTGCTCGACCGCGGCGCGGACCCGGTCCAGACGCGCGGCCGCGGCGGCCCCCGGCTCGATGAACACCGCCAGGGTGCCGCCGCAGATCAGGCCGACCGCGTCGGCGTCGGACAGTCCGTAGGTGACCAGCCGGGGCCGGCCCTCGTCCAGGACGTCGACCGCGGTCTCGATCACCGCGGCCTCGACACAGCCCCCCGACACGCTGCCGATCACCTCCTCCGGCACCCCGCCGACCATCCGCACCGCCATCGCCGCGCCGGTCTCGCGCGGGCCGCCGCCCTCGGCGGCGACCACCGTGGCCAGCACGAACGGCTCCCCGGCGGCATGCCAGGCGAGCACAGCGGGCAGCAGGTCGCGCACCGTCAGACTCCCGGGCCCACATCCACGATCGCCGCCACCGGTCCGCCGCCGTCAGGGCCCTGATGCGCGGCCGAGACCGAGACGAAGACCGCCGGGTCGCCGGTCACCGACGCCGCGACGCCGCCGACACAGGCCTTGATCTGCCGGTGCCAGTGCACGTCGGAGTCGTCGAGCATGGCGTTGCGCCGGCCGCGCACCATCCCGTCGGTGCCGGCCTCGCACTTGAGGAAGACGTTCACCAGCCGGCCGTCCAGGTCCTCGGAGCGCGGCCGCTCCGGCAGCTCCAGGCCGGCCGCGCGGATCGCGTCCCAGATGCCGTCGGCGTCCAGGGCGTCGTTCATCACCGCGTGCCCGATGCGATAGCGGCCGCCGACCCCGGAGGCGTTGCCGACCACGACGACCTGCGCGCGGTCCAGCTCGACGCCCGAGGAGCAGGACGCGACGGAGGAATACAGGGCCCTGTCATGCAGCACCGCCTCGTCCGAGGGCATCTCGACCTCGCCGAGCGCGACCGCGATCCCCAGGGCGGTGCAGCCGTTGGACAGGTCCATCGACTCGTGGGTGTGCTCGGTCCACACCGACTGGCCGCGCTCCTTGGCCTCGCGGATGGTCTGGATCGTCAGCAGCGGGGTCTTGGTCTGCACATAGTGCACGTCCGCCGGATCCTCGATGCCGGCGCGCTTCATCGCCTCGTGGACCGCCTCGGCGACCTTCGTGATCATCGCCGAGCGGCCGATCTCCTCGGGCAGCAGCGGCGCGCTCATCGCGAAGCCGACGGTCAGCCGCGGCTCGTCGCAGGGCTCGGCATCGGTGGTCGCGAAGATGGTCGCGTGCGGCGACAGCACCCCGTCGGTGCCGCCGGACCACACGATCGGCACCTGCCCGACCTCCTCCTCGCTGCGCGTCCCGAGGCGCATCAGCGTCTCGCGGAACGCGCGGTCGGCGATGATGCGCGTGTAGTCGTTGACGCCGCCGTTGCCCTCGGTCTTGCCGACGACCGCCACCACCCGGTCGGCCTCCACCACCCCGGCGGTGATCAGCTCGGCCAACCCCGACGCGTCGCTGACGTGTCGCAACGGCACCTTCCGGACCTCGATCGCCTCAGGCACTTTTCACTCCTTTTCCACTACGGTTCCGGCCTTCCCAAAAACGGCCTCACGAATGCACCCCAGCGCGGTGACGACAGCCCGCCGCCCGCCGCCCTCCACGAACCGGCACGCCGCCTCCGCCTTCGGCGCCATGCTCCCGCCGCCGAACTCCCCGGCCGCCAGATGCGCACGAAGCTCGGCCACACCGATCCGCTTCAGGGCCCTGGCATCGGGCGCGCCGAAGTGGAGGAACATGTGGTCGACGTCCGTGGCGATGACGAGCTGGTCGGCGGCCACGGAGCGGGCCAGCAGGACGGCTGAGAGGTCCTTGTCGATGACCGCCTCGACGCCTTGGACGCCTTGGACGCCTGGGACGCCTGGGACGCCCTCGCCCGACAGGCCGCGCACCATCGGGATCCCGCCGCCTCCGCACGCCACCACCACGTACCCGGCGTCGATCAGGGCTTTCGCGGCGGGCGCGTCGAGGATCTCGAGCGGCTCGGGCGAGGCCACCACCCGGCGCCAGCCGCGCTCGCCGCGGTCCTCCCAGGTCTGGCCGTGCGCGGCCATCGCGGCGGCCTGCTCGGCGGGCAGGTAGCGGCCGATCGGCTTGGTCGGGCGGGTGAAGCCGCGGTCGTCGGCGTCGACCAGCGTGCGCGTCACGACCGCCGCGACCGGTGTGGCCAGGCCCCGCGCCGCCAGCGCCCGCTCCAGCGCGCTGACGATCACGAAGCCGAGCGTCCCCTGGGTCTGCGCGCCGCACCAGTCCAGCGGCACCGGCGGGACCACGTGCGCGGCCAGCTCGTTCTTCACCAGCAGATTGCCGACCTGCGGGCCGTTGCCGTGGGTCAGCACCACCTCGACGCCGGCGGCGACCAGATCGGCGACCGCCTCCATCGCCACGCCGACCGCCGCGATCTGGTCCTCCGGACGCGCCCGGCCGTCCGGCGCGGTCATGGCGTTGCCGCCGAGCGCGATCAGGGTCCGCATGTCACAGCCAATCGCAGTAGGCCGAGGTGGCGCCCTTCGCCAGCGCCGCGAAGCCCGGGCCCCGGTCGAAGAAGGCCACCGACCCTCGGGTCGCGCGCATCGTCTCCCGCAGCTCCTCGGTGGCCTCGGCATCGACATCGAAGCCGGCGTTCGCCCCGAAGCCCACGTTCGCCTCGAAGCCGGTACCCGGCTGGAAGCCGGCCCCGACCGGAGGGCTGCTCGCGCGGTCCAAACCGAAGGCGACCTCGAGAGCGTCCGGCCGTGCCTGTTCGCTCACCGACGCCATCACCACCCCGTAGTCCCGCAGCGCGCCCTCGGCCGAGATCTTCCCCCATCGCAGGTCCCTGACGACCTCCTCGACCGGCCGCTCCAGCGGGTCGCCCCACCCGCCGCCGCCGGTGGTCCGGATCCGGATGACCTCCCCGGCCGACACCGGCTCCGCGTCCGCCAGCGCGTCGACCACGCGCTCGGCGGGCCCGCCGGGGTCGATCACCACCTCGAACGGCCGCCCGGCCCGGCCGCCCTTCACGCCCCAGCACGCCAGGATCGAGCGGTCGGCGATGCTCATGAACTCCGCGTCCCGCAGCATCCTGATCTGCTTCTCGTAGCCCAGTCCGCCGCGGAAGCGCCCCGGGCCGCCGGAGTCCACCGCCAGTCCCAGCTTCTCCACCCGGAACGGCCAGCGCGCCTCGGCGAACTCCACCGGGATGTTCCGCGAGTCCGGCACCACGTGGATGGTGTCCTCGCCGTCGGCGTAGTAGCGCCCGCCGGAGCCGCCGCCGAGCACTTCGCGCATCAGATACGGCAGCCCCTCGGCGTCGGTGCCGTAGACGCCGGTGTAGCGGATGGTCTCCTGGTCGGCGGGCATGCGGCCGTCCACGGCCTTGGCCAGCGCGCCGGAGAGCACGCCGAGCAGCCGCAGGATCACGAACGTGCGCGCGTTCGTCGGCGCGGGGAACACCGGCGTGAGCAGCGTCCCCGGCGGCGGGAAGCGCATCTCGATCAGCGGGACCACGCCCTCGTTCACGTCGAGCTCGGCCATCCGCTCCGGGCTGTCGGCGAGGTTGCGCAGCACCGGGGCCAGCCACTTCTTCAGGAAGTTGCCGTCCGCGTAGTCGCCGCAGTGGTTGATCGGCCCCTTGGCCTGCGGTCCGGTGCCGTCGAAGTCGATGACCAGCTTGCCGCCGTCCTCGGGCAGCTTCGTCACGGTGATCCGCTGGCGGTGCAGCTTCGGCGGGTCGACGCCGTCGTGCTCGGCGTAGTCCTCCCAGGTGTAGGAGCCGTCGGGGATCTTGGCCAGGACCTCGCGGCGGAAGGTCTCGGTGGTCAGGTCGATGATGGCGTCGAAGCACTCCTCGACGGCCCGCCGGCCGTAGCGCGCGAACACCTCGCCGAGCCGCCGCGCGCCCATCAGGCAGGCCGAGCACTCCGCGTCCAGGTCGGCGGCCAGCGAGTCCGGCATCCGGGAGTTCCGGGTCATGATCTTCAGCGCGGCCTCGTTCGGCACCCCGGCGTCCCACAGCCGGATCGGCGGCACCATCAGGCCCTCCTCGAAGACGCTGCGCGCGCCGGAGGGCATCGAGCCCGGGCAGGCGCCGCCGATGTCGTCGTGGTGCCCGAAGGCCTGGACGAACGCGGCCACCGCGCCGTCGTGGAAGACCGGGACGGTGACGCACAGGTCCGGCAGGTGGCCGATGCCGCCTTCGGAGAGGTAGACGTCGTTGTGGAAGAAGACGTCGCCGGGCCGCATCGTGTCCATCGGGTAGTCGCGGACCACCGGATGCACCAGCGCCGAGTAGGACCGGCCGGTGAGCTTGCGCAGGCGGGCGTCGTGGATGCCGACGCGGAAGTCGTGGGCGTCGCGGATCATCGGGGAGCGCGAGGTGCGGGCGATGGCGGTCTCGACCTCGCGCTCGACGGAGGCCAGGGTGCCCTCGACGATCTCCAGCAGCACCGGGTTCAGCACGTGCGGTCCTCCTGCCCCATTGACGAATCCCCCGCCATCGACGAATTCCCCGCCAGCAGCAGATTCCCCCAGCGGTCCACGGTGCAGGTGAAACCGGGGTGCACCGGGACGGTCGAGCCGTACTCCTCGACGATCGCCGGGCCGAGGATCCGGTCGCCCTGCATCAGGGCCCTGCGGTGGTGGATCGCGGTCTCGACGGGTTCGTCGTCGAACCACACCTGGCGCACGCTCACGGGTTCGGGGCCGCCCTGGCTGCGAATGGGCACCTCGGCGATCCTGGGGCGGCGGATCGGGCCGATGCCGGTGACGCGCAGGTTCACCCACTCCACGGTCTGGCGTTCGTCGCCGCGGAACGAGTATCCGTACATGACCTCGTGCGCGGTGTGGAAGGCGTCGACGACGGCTTCGGCGGCCCGCGGCCCGAAGTCCTCGTCGGGGACCGGAACCCGCACTTCGTACGCCTGCCCGAAGTAGCGGAGGTCGGCGCTGCGTTTGAACACCTGCTCCGGGGCGGCGAACCCTTCGGCGTGCAGCGCTTTCGCCGCGGCGGCGTTCAGCTCGTCGAACAGGGCCCGGACCCGGTCCACGTCGATGCGGTCGTGGCGGCGGACGTAGGTCTGGACGTAGTCGTTGCGCACGTCCACGGTGAGCAGCCCGAACGCCGAGACGTTGCCGGGGTCCGGCGGCACCAGGACGCCCCGCACGCCGAGGATGTCGACAAGCCGACAAGCCAACAATGCGCCGGAGCCGCCGAACGCGGTCAGCTGGAAGTCCCGGACGTCCAGCCCGCGCTTGACCGTCACCTGCCGCAGCGCGTTGGCCTGGCTCCACGCCGAGATCTCCAGGATCCCGGCCGCCACCGCCTCCGGGCTCAAGGCCAGCTTGCCGCCCAGGCCGGCCAGGCCCGCGCGCGCGGCGTCGCGGTCCAGCGGCACCTCGCCGCCCAGCAGCCCGTCGGGGATGCGGCCCAGGACCAGGTGCGCGTCGGTGACCGTGACCTCGGTGCCGCCCCGGCCGTAGCAGACCGGGCCCGGGTCGGCGCCGGCCGAGCGCGGGCCCACCTTGAGCGTGCTCTCCGGGGTCAGCCAGGCGACCGAGCCGCCGCCGGCGCCGACCGTGACCACGTCGATCATCGGGATCTTCGACGGGTAGCCGCCGACCCCGCCCTCGGTGGTGACGGCCGGCTCGCCGTGCAGGACCACGGCCACGTCGGTCGAGGTGCCGCCGCCGTCCAGGGTGAGGATGCGGTCGAAGCCGGCGTGCGCGGAGATGAGCGCGGCACCGAGGGCCCCGGCGGCCGGGCCGGACAGGACGGTCGTGACCGGCTGGCGGACCACCTCCTCGGCCGACAGCACGCCGCCGTTCGACTTCATGACGTAGAAGGGCACGCTGCGGGCGTTGTCCGTCAGCGCATCCGTCAACGTATCCAGGCGTTCGCGGATCCGGCCGACATAGCCGGCGACGGTCGGCTTCACCGCGGCGTCGACGAGCGTGGTCATCGAGCGCTCGTACTCGCGGTACTCGGGCAGGACGTCGGAGGATATCGACACGGCCGCCTCGGGGAACTCCGCTTCGAGGACGTCGCGCATCGCTTGTTCGTGTTCCGCGTTGGCGTAGGAGTGCAGGAAGGAGACGCCGATGGAGCGCACGCCTGCCGCCTTCAGGAAGCGTGCGGCCTCCTTGGCGTCGGCGGTGCTGAAGGCGCGCACTTCTTGGCCGTCGGCGTCCAGCCGTCCCCCGACGCCGCGGACCAGGTCGGCCGGGACGATGCGCGGCGGCTTGACCCAGAAGTAGCTGTTGCCGTAGCCGTCGGGGACGGACTGGCGCGCGATCTCCAGCAGGTGCTCGAACCCCGCGGTGGTGACGAAGCCGAGGCTGTCGACCTTGCCCTGCAACAGCTGGTTGGTGGCCACAGTGGTGCCGTGGCTGACCACGGCGATGTCCCGCGGGGCCGCGTCGAGCAGTGTCAGGGCTTTGCGGACGGCGGCGATGAACCCCCGCGATGGGTCGTCGGGCGTGGAGGGCACCTTGCCGGCCACCGAGCGGCCGCCGTCCTCCTCGATCGCCACGACGTCGGTGAACGTCCCGCCGGTGTCGATGCCGATCCGGATCACGCGCCGCCCCCGAGCCGGAAGGGCGTGCGCGCCTCGCGGATCAGGTCCTTCTGGTGCTTGTCCAGCAGGTGCAGGTTGCGCTCGGCGAGGTGGTCGAAGGTCTGCGCGCGGTCCGAGCCGGGTGTCAGGGTCCGCATGGCGTCGGCCGGGTCCAGCCGCGCGGCGGCCCAGCCCTCGTGCGAGGCGGCGCGCGCCACCACCTCGGCGATCGGCGTGACGATCAGCGAGTTGCCGAAGTAGTGCACGCCGGCCGGATCGGTGCCGGTGGCGTTGGCGCCGATGACGTAGACGTGGTTGTCGTAGGCGCGGGCGCGGGTTGTCAGCTCCCAGATATCGGCCGAGCGCAGCAGCGCGGAAGGCCGGCAGATGATCTCGGCACCGCGCACCGCCTGGATGCGGTACAGCTCGGGGAAGTCGCCGTCGAAGCACACGGACAGCCCGATGCGTCCGAGCTCGGTGTCGACGACGGTGACGGAATCGCCGGGCGCGACCCACTGCGTCTCGCCGGGGAACAGGTGCGTCTTGCGGTAGACGCCCAGGATCTCGCCGGCCGAATCGATGAGCACCGCGGAGTTGTAGACGACGCCGCGCTCCTCGCCCCGCTCGTAGGTGCAGTGCACGACATGGACGCCGAGCCGCCGAGCCGCCTGCTGCACCGGCTCGGTGGTGGGACCGGGGATGGGGCTCATCAGGTCCCAGAGTTCCTCGGCCGGAATGCCGGGAGTGAAGCCGGTCGTGACGGCCTCGGGCAGGACGAGCAGCTCGGCGCCGGTCGCACTGACGCAGCGCTCGATGAGCTCGACGGCGCGGTTGAGGTTCTCCGCGACGCTGTTGGCGGTCAGGGGGCCGGGATGCGGCGCGAGTTGGAGGGCGGCTGCGGTCAGAGGGCGCATGTGATACCTCGGTGGTTCAGGGTGTGCGACACAAGGTTTTCCAACGACCGCCTCCGGCCCGCGCCTTCGACATGAAGCGCTCCAGTCTTGCCGCCGGCGCTCATCGAGGCCCCCGTCGGCCGCTCAGGCGGCCCATCAGGTACCCGAGCACCACGCCGCTCAGCGCCGCGGCCGCTCCGGCGAGGGTCGCTCCGGCATTCGATGAGCTCAGCGGTCCGGGCGGCGCCGCGATCGGGTAGGCCGTCACCGGTCCGGCGGCCGGGCGCACCACCGCGGCGGCCGGAACCGCTTCGGTCTGCCGGCCGGCCGCCCCGGCCGCCCCGGCCGCCCCGACCGCTTCAATTGCTTCAGCCGCTCCGGCGCCTTCGCGCGTCAGCAGCCCGTCCATCCCGTGGAAGAACTGCCCCGCGAGCTTGCGGGCCACCCCGCCGAGCATCCGCTGCCCGACGCCGCCGACCACGCCGCCGATCACCGCGTCGGCGTCGTACTCGACGCGGGTGCGGGCGGCTGCTTCGTCGACCAGCAGCATGCGGCACTCCGCCGAGACCGTCCCGGGCGCGCCGGCGCCGGAGGCGCGCAGGGTGAACGAGCGCGGCGCGGCCCGGTCGGCCAGTTCGACGCGGCCTTTGTAGGTGCCCTTGATCGAGCCGACGCCGACCGTGACGACCATGTCGTACACGTCGGGGGCGACCAGCTCCAGCCGCTCGCAGCCGGGGATCGCCGCGGCCAGGGTCCGTGGATCCGTCAGCGCTTCGTAGACCCGCCCCACGTCGGCGTTGAGGACCGCGCTCCCGGAGACCTTCACGCGCTCACCTGTTCCTTCCGCGACTTCCGCGTCTCGTGCAGCTTCCGCAGCTCGTACAGCTCGCTCGGCGAGATCGGCATGCGCCGGACGGCCAGCCGCTCGGCGTCCTCGACCGCCGAGGCGACCGCCGCCGAGGTGGGGATGACCCCGGCCTCGCCGGCGCCCTTCAACCCCAGGGGGTTCACTCCCGACGCCGTGACCATGTGGGCCGTCTGGATGTGCGGCACCTCCGTGGCGAACGGGATCAGGAAGTCCATGTAGGAGGCGTTCACCAGTTGCCCCGCGTCGTCGTAGACGATCCGCTCGTACAGCGCTCCCCCGACGCCCTGCGCGACGCCGCCGTGCACCTGGCCCTCGACGATGCGCGGGTTCACCACCACGCCGCAGTCGTGCACGACGCAGTACCGCAGGATCTTGATATCGGCGGTCTCCGGATCGGTCTCGACCACGACGCCGTGCGCCCCGGCCGCGAACGTCGAGCGCTCCGGCATGTAGTAGCCGATGGCCTCCAGTCCCGGCTCGTCGCCGGTGCCGACGGCCGCGGCGAACTGCGTGGCCGCTTTGGCCGCCTCGTCGAAGGCGTACCGCAGCGGGTTCGACAGCACCGCGACGGTGCGCAGGTCGATCGAGACGGCGGGGTCGTCGCGGCGCCGCACCGTGCCCTCGACCAGTTCCAGGTCCTCGGGGGCGGTACCGCCGCCCAGCGCCGCCGCCGCGATCCGCTTCGCCTTGTCGGCGACCTTGCCGGCGGCGATCGCCACGGCGTTGCCGCTGGTCACGATCGCGCGCGAGGCGAACGTCCCGACCGCGTACTTGAACCGCCGGGTGTCGCCGGTGATGACGGTGACGTCGCCGACGCCGACCCCCAGCACGTCGGCGGCGATCTGCGCGAGCGAGGTGTAGTGGCCCTGGCCCTGGGTGGTGAGCCCGGTGGAGACAACGATCTCCCCAGTCGTCTCGACCTTCACGTGGGCGCCTTCGTACGGCCCCATGCCGGTGCCCTCGACGTACGCCCCGATCCCGATCCCGATCCGGCGCCCCTCGGCGGCGGCCGCGGCGCGCTCGGCCTCGAAGCCGTCCCAGCCGACGAGGTCGCGGATCATCCGCAGCATCGTCGGGTAGTCGCCCGAGTCGTAGATCAGCGGGCGTCCGTCCTGGAACACCAGACCCTGGTCGTAGGGCATCTCCTCGGGCTGGATCAGGTTGGCCTCGCGCACCGCGAGCCGGTCCAGGCCCAGGTATTCGGCGATGGCGTCCATGGTCCGCTCCATCGCGAACACGCCCTGCGGCCGTCCCGCGCCCCGGTAGGGCGTGACGATGACTGTGTTCGTGTACAGCGACGTGAACTCGACCCGGTACGCGCCGACCTTGTAGGGCCCCAGCAACTGCGTGGACGTCACGATCGGCACGATGATGCCGTAGGGCACGTAGGCGCCGTTGTCGTGCCAGATCTCGACGCTGAGCCCGTGCAGCCGCCCGGAGCCGTCGAACCCGACCTCGACGTGCTGCTGCTGCCCGCGCTCGTGGGCACTGGAGATGAAGTGCTCGCGCCGGTCCTCGACCCACTTCACGTCCCGGCCGAGCGTCATCGCCGCCCAGGGCACCAGGATCTCCTCGGGCCAGGGGTGCACGATCTTCACCCCGAACCCGCCGCCGACGTCGGGGGTGATCACCTCGACGCGGTCCGGCGGCAGCTCCAGTTTGGCCGCCACGGCCAGGCGGACGCTGGTCGAGGTCTGGGTCGAGGTGTGGACTCGCAGGGTTCTGTCATCGGCGTCCCAGTGCGCCAGGACGCCCTTGCCCTCCATCGGCATCGAGGCGCTGCGCTCGATCTGCAGGTCGAGCGCCAGCCGGTGCGGGGCTGCGGCGATGGCTTCGTGCGCGTCGCCCTTGCCGTTGGTCTGCACGCTGCGCGCCGCGATGTTGCCCGGGACCTCGTCGTGCACGAGTCGCTGCGCCGCCCTGGCCTGGTCGATGCCCACCACCGGCGGCAGGTCCTCGTACGTGACCACGATCCGCTCGGCCGCGTCCTCGGCGAGGTAGCGGTCGGTCGCGACCACCATGACCACGGCCTCGCCGACGTGGTTCACCTCGTCCTTGGCCAGGCAGTACGGGGTGCGGGGATGGCTGAGGTCGGGGTGCGGGATCAGCAGCGGGAGCGGTTCGGCGACGCGGCCGGGCAGGTCCTCGTGGGTGTAGACGGCGACGAGGCCTTCGACGTCCAGCGCGTCGGTGACGTCGATGTCTGCGATGCGCGCGTGCGCGACGGGACTGCGGACGAAAGCCGCGGCCAGGGCGCCTCGGCCGAGGTCGTCGACATAGCGGCCGTCGCCTCGCAGCAGACGCGGATCCTCTTTACGGACCAACGGTTGGCCGACGAGCTTGTCACTCATGCGGCGCCTCCCGCTCACGCTTGATTTCGGCAGCGCGGAGCACTGCGGCGACGATGTTCTGGTAACCGGTGCAGCGGCACAGGTTCCCGCCGATCGCCTCGCGCGCCTCCTCTTCGGTCGGCTTGGGGTTCTCCTCCAGGTAGGCGGAGATCGTGGTGATGAAGCCGGGGGTGCAGAAGCCGCACTGCAGGCCGTGGCATTCCTGGAAGGCCTGTTGCACGGGGCCGAGTTCGCCGCCGTCGTCGCAGCACCCTTCGACGGTGGTGATCGCGTGGCCGTCGACCGAGACCGCGAAGATGAGGCAGGAGCGGACCGGGACGCCGTCGAGCAGCACGGTGCAGGCGCCGCAGACGCCGTGTTCGCAGCCGAGGTGCGTGCCGGTCAGTCCGAGGTCCATGCGCAGGAAGTCCGCCAGCAGTCGGCGGGCCGGAGCCTCGGCGCGGCGGGCGACGCCGTTGACCGTGACAGTGACCTGATGCAGCTGTTCGCTCACGGCGCCACCGCCTCGTACGCGGCCTTCAGCGATCGCGCGGTGAGGACGCGTGCCAGGTGCCTGCGAAACTCGGCGCTCGCGTGGATGTCGTCCTCGGGTTCGAGCTGGTCGGCGGCGTGTTCGGCGGCGGCGGTCCAGTCGGCGCCGGTCACGTCCACCACCACCGGGACCGGGCCCATCGCGATGAACACGGCCTTCGCGGAGGCCACGGCGCCGGATTCGTCGACCCGGACCGAGGTCCCGACGCCGCACATCGCGTAGTCGCCATGGCGGCGGGACATCTCCCGCCAGTCGGTGCCGGTGCGGCCCCTCGGTTTGGGGAAGTAGGCCTCGACGGCCAGTTCGTCCTGCTCACAGGCCGATTCCATGGGCCCGACGAAGAAGTCGGCCGCCTTGACGACCCGTTCCCCGCCGCGCTCCGAGCGCAGCAGCAGTTCGCCGTCGAGCAGGGCCAGGACGGCGGGCATCTCAGCACACGGATCGGCGTGCACGAGACTGCCGACGGTCGTGCCCCGGTTGCGGATCGTCGGGTGCGCGACCGTCCGGACCGCCTGGCGTAAGAGCGGGACGGCTTCGAAGGCGTGCGTGGCGCGCTCGACGTCCGCGTGCCGGGCCAGCGCGCCGACCCGGACGCCCTCCAGGTCCGTGCGCACGTAGGCGAGTTCGTCCAGCCGGTTCACGTCGATCAGCCGGGCCGGCGCCGTCAGCCGCATGTTCAGCATCGGAACCAGGCTCTGGCCGCCGGCCAGCACCTTGGCGTGCGCACCGTGCTCGGCCAGCAACCGCACGGCCTCGTCGACCGTGTCCGGGCCGTGATACACCACCGGCGGGGGCTTCATGGAGGCATCCTCTTCTCGCCGAAAGGGTCGCGGCGACGTCGACTTCTGCCGAACGCCGCCGCGATCGCTGGCTGAACTTGCCCAAGGAATTCTCACCCCGGGCATGCCGCCGGCGTCCTGCCTGCCTATCGCTGTCACTCCTGCGCTGTCATTCCTGGGCTTGTACCCCGCCCGCAGGACCCGATACGTCCGTTGGGCCGTCCGCGACGGCCGGCGGCGCCTTCAGGTACGCCGGGGCGATGAGCCGGGCCGCGTGGTAGAAGACGATGGTCACGATCGTGCCGAGCGCGATCCCGGACAGGGAGAAGTCGTCGGTGAACTTCAGGCTGGTGTTGCCGATGCCGATGATGACGCCGGCCGCGATCGGGACCAGGTTCAGCGGGTTGCCGAAGTCCACCCGGTTCTCGGTCCAGATCTTCACGCCGAGCAGGCCGATCATGCCGTACAGCACGACGGTGATGCCGCCCAGGACGCCGCCGGGGGTGGCCGCGATCAGGGCGCCGAACTTCGGCGAGAGGCCGAACAGGATGGCCACGAGCGCGGCGACGTAGTAGGCCGCCGTGGAGTAGACGCGGGTGGCGGCCATGACACCGATGTTCTCGGCGTAGGTGGTGGTCGGGGAGCCGCCGAAGGTGCTGGCCACGACGGTGCCGAAGCCGTCGGCGGCGATGGCGCGGCCCATGTAGGGGTCCAGGTCGTCGCCGGTCATCTCGGCGACCGCCTTGACGTGCCCGGTGTTCTCGGCGACCAGCGCGATCACCGCCGGGAGCACCAGCAGGATGAACGCCCACTTGAACTCCGGGAAGTGCCAGCCGGCGACCTGGTGCGCGCCGGTGCCGCTGGTCTTGTCCGGGAAGCCGATCCACCGGGCGGACTTCACGCCGTCGAAGTTCACGCGCCAGTGCGTGGTGTCGTGGCCGGCGCCGGAGTCGTAGGACGTGATCCTGCCGAAGATCCGGTCGACGATCCAGGACAGCAGGTAGCCGAACACCAGCGCGACGAAGATCGCTATCCGGCCGAGGAACCCGCGGGCGCCGACCATTATCCCGATCGCGAACACCATGGTGATCAGCGCGATCCACTGGTCCTGCGGCCAGTAGACGTCCGCCACCACCGGCGCCAGGTTGAAGCCGATCAGCAGCACCACGGCCCCGGTCACCACCGGGGGCAGCACGGCGTGGATGACCTGCGCGCCGAGGAAGTGGACCAGGACGCCGACGGCCAGCAGGACCGCGCCGGCGACCAGGATGGCCCCGGTGACCTGCTGGTCGTCGCCGCCCTGCGCGCGGATCGCGGCCACGGCACCGACGAAGCTCGCCGAGGTGCCCAGGTAGCTGGGGATCTTGTTCTTGACGATCAGCAGGAAGCAGATCGTGGCGATCCCGCTCATCATGATCGCCAGCTGCGGATTCAGGCCCATGACCAGGGGGAAGACGAAAGTGGCGCCGAACATCGCGACGACATGCTGCGCGCCCAGGCCCACGGTGCGCGGCCAGGACAGGCGCTCGTCGGGGCGGACGACCGAGCCCGGTGGTGGAGTCTTGCCTTCGTATGCGACCCGCCAGCCCAATCTCATGGGGCGGACTGTAGCCACGGTGTGACGGGGGTCACAAGTACTGGTGGGTTACCAACTTTGCAGGTCGCGCCATTGCCCGGCCCTGGTCACAGACCTCGCATATGAAGAATGCGGAGCGCGACCGACAGATCCAGCCGGAGATCGGGCCGCTCCATGAAGGGCCCGACGAGGCGTTCGATCTTGCCGATGCGGTACCGCAGGGTGTTGTAGTGGAAGTGCAGGCGGCGCGCGGCCTCGGCGACGTTCAGGTTGGTGTCGAGCAGCACCTCCAGGGTGGCGCGCAGGTCCTCGGCGTCGGGATCGCCGTCGGCGGCCAGGCCCTTGAGCGTCTGGCTGGCGAAGTCGCGCAGCTCGTCGGGGTCGGGGACCAGGGAGAGCAGGCGGTAGACGCCGAGGGCGTCGAAGTGCGCGACCGAGCCGGGACCGTTGAGGCGGCGTCCCATGCGGACCGCTCGGCGCGCCTCCTCGTAGGCGGCGGGCAGGTCGGCGACCGCCGCGACCCGGCGGGAGACGCCGGTGGAGAAGGTGCGGCGCCCGCCCCCGCCGGTGCCGGAGACCTCCGCGATCAGGCTCCTGACCAGGTGGTCGGGATCGTCGCCGGTCTTCAGGACGACGACCACCTCCTGGTTGAAGCCGGCCACCGCGTTGGTGCGGTCGCGCGAGGCGACGACGGTCTGCCAGGCGGCGGCGAAGCGCTCGCGGGCGGGGCGCAGGGCGTGCTGGGAAGCGGGGAGGACCGACTGGCCGGGGTCGAGTTCGGCGACGAGGACCACCAGGTGGCGGGGGTCGGGGTTGGGGACGCCGGGTGCGCGGGCGGGGCCCGAGCCCGCGTGGGCCGAGCCGGTGTGGGCGCCGGTTGCCTGGCCAGGACCCGAGTGCGCGGACCCGGCGTAGAAGCCGCCTGCCTGGCCGGAGCTGGCGTGGGCGCCGCTTGCCTGGCCGGATCCTGCCCAAGCGCCACCTGTCCGAGCGGAGCCGGCGTAGGTGGTGTTCGCCCGAGCCCCGCCTGCCTGAGCGCCGCCGCCCGATGCCCGTCCCGGACCGATGTCCCAGCCCAGCGTCGCGGCGTGGGCGGCGGCCGACTGCGGGTCCTCCAGCCGTCCGGTCAGCAGGTCCCTGAGGAAGTCGGCGCGGTACTTGTCCTCCACGGCCGCCACCGCGAGCTGCTTGACCACGGCCAGGGCGGCGACGGTGGCGGCCCGTTCGAGCGCGGCGAGGTCGGCGGCGTCGAAGGCCCGGCGCCCGGCGAAGGCGACGAGGCGGCCGTGGTCGACGCGGCCGGCCAGGATCGGGACCAGCGCGTGCTGGGTCCCGTGGTGCGCGGTCAGGCCGGGCTGCTCGGCCTCGGTGCGCAGCCGGTGGCAGGTGTCGGGACCGGCCGCGGCGTCGAAGCAGGGCAGGTCGCGGACGGCCTCGGCGCCGCACTCGGCCAGGATGCGGCCGTCGGGCGTGGTGACCAGCACCGGGCCGCCGAGGATGTGCGCGAGCTCGGCGGTGAGCTCGGCCAGGCCGCCGCCTTCCAGCGCGATCTGCGCCAGCGAGCGGTGGACGTGGTCGGCCCGGGCCAGGACCGCGGACTGGCGGTCCAGGACGTCGGACAGGACGTCGGTGAGGATGTCGTCGAAGGCCACGCCTTCGGGCAGCTCGATCACCGGGAAGCCCAGCGCGTCGGCGGCGGCGAGCAGCTCCGGCGGGAGGCCGCCGAGGTAGCGGTGGGGCTTGATGGCGATCGCGGACAGGCCGGCGCGGTCGAGGTCGCCGATCAGCTCGGTGAGCGGCGAGGGCGAGTGGCGCAGCGGGTAGCCGGTGGTGAGCAGGAGCTCCTTGGGCTTGACCCACGGGAGGATGTCCGGGACCTCCATCACGTTGACCCGCTCGACGACGCGGCCGTGGCCGGCGTGGCCGGCGACGATGCGGGCGCCGGCCAGCGCGGGCAGGGCCAGGGCCTGGGTGACGGTGAGGCCGATGGGGGTGGCGCCGACCGGTGTTCCGCGGTCGGCGGGCCTGGTTCCCGGGGTCGGTCCCGAGGTCGGTCCCGCGATCGGTCCCGTGGTCGGTCCTGGAGTCGGTCCCGCGATCGGTTCCACGGTCCGTCCCGCCGTCGACGCCGCAATCGGTTCCACGTCCGCCTCCACCTCCGGCTCCGTCATCGGCCCCGTCATCGGCTCCGCCACCCGCCGTCCCCCGTTCGCCTCGGCCGCCTGGCTTGGCGATGTGGATATCTGCGAAGCTCTGGCGCCGTCCTTGTCAGGATTGCCCATGCCCGGACAGTAGCCCCGAGGTCTAGCGTCGCGACAGGCCCTCGCGGAAAGGATCGATGCCGGTGTCGGTGCCAGTGGGAGGCGGACCGGTCGAACACGTCGAGGTTCGGCGCGGTGAGTACCACGACTCGGTGACCCTGATGCTCGCCGGCCGCGCGGTCGGCGGGGTGGCGGGCGTCGAGCGCGTGCTGGTGGCGATGGCGACGGAACTGAACGCCGCGCTGCTGGCCGAACTGGGCTACGCGGCGCGGCCCGAGGCCGGCCCCGGCGACCTGATCGTGGCCCTCACCAGCGACGACGAGGCCTGCCAGACGGCGGCGCTGCACGCCCTGGCGGACGCGCTCACCCCGGCGGCCCCGCTGGTTTCGCCGGACGGACAGCCCGGAGGCTCCATCACAGCCCCCGGACACTCCGGCCCGAACCACCCCGCCCCGCGCACCACAGCCGCCGCACTAGGCCGAACGAGTGCACCCATCACCCTGATTTCCACCCCGGGCCTTGCCTCCGTCGCCGAAGCCATGGAATCCTTGGAAAACGGCGCATCACCGATCATTTTCAGCGATAACATCCCGATCCACCACGAAGTGCGCCTCAAAGAAGAAGCACGACGACGCGGCCTGCTGGTCATGGGCCCCGACTGCGGCACCGTCGTCCTCCACGGAACCGGCCTGGCCTTCGCGAACATCACGCGCCCGGGCCCGATCAGCCTCGTAGCAGCCTCCGGCACCGGCGCCCAAGAACTCATGGCGCTCCTCGACGCCGCGAACACCGGAATCCACCACTGCCTCGGCGTGGGCGGCCGCGACCTGACCGAGCAGGTGGCGGGCCGCTCCACCCTGGCGGCGCTCACAGCACTCGCCGAAGACCCGGAAACAGAACTCATCGCAGTGGTCTCCAAACCACCGCACCCCGCCATCGCGACCCGCATCCAAGAACACGCGGCAACCCTCGGCAAACCAGTCCACTTCGCCTTCGTGGGCACCGAGCACCCCACCCTGACCGAGTCGGCGGAACGGATCCTGACCGCCCTCGGCAGGGAGGTGCCGCCGGCCTGGCCGCAGTGGGCGGGAGCCGAAGATGCCGCGGAAGGCCGGGCCCCGACGGTCCGCGGGCTGTTCAGCGGCGGAACGTTGCGCGCCGAGGCAGAGGTGGTGCTGACGCGTGCCGAGGCTGAGGTGGCGTTGACGCGTGCCGGCGGGCGAAAGATCGACAACGGAAAATCGGGTGGGTGGGGGGCGGGGGAAAGCAGAGAACCGCAGGAAAGCACAGAACCGCAAACCGCCCCCTTCACCTTCGACCTCACCGACTTCGGCGACGACACCTACACCCGCGGCCGCCCGCACCCGATGATCGACAACACCCTGCGCCTGCGCGCCGTGGCCGATGCCGCCGACGACGCCGGGGTCGGCGTGTTGCTGCTCGATGTCGTGTTGGGCCGGGGCGCGCACGCGGATCCGGCCGCCGAGATCGCGGCGGCGATCGCTGCCGCGCGGGAGCGGCGGCCGGAGCTGGCCGTGGCGGTCTCGGTGTGCGGGACGGCCGGGGATCCGCAGGGGTTGGCTCGCCAGGCCGAGGCTCTGGCCGGGGCGGGCGCTTGGGTTTTCCTGTCGAACGCCGAGGCTGCGGGGGCGGCTGCGCGGCTGGCCCTGAGCGGGCTGCCGGACGGCGCTGCTGAGCGGCCCTGATCCCTGGGGCCGATCCCTGGGCCGATCACCTGGGCCGCCGATCATCTACGCCGATCACTACGACTGTCAGGACGTCGATGTCACTGCTCGAAGAATCCGGTCTCGCGATGTCTGAAGCCACCGACCCCTCGATCGCCCGCCTCGCGCCCACGCACGTCGTCGCGGCGGGCGTCGCGGGCTTCGCCGACGATCTCGCGGCGCAGGGGGTGCCGGTGACGCGGGTCGACTGGCGGCCGCCGCCGGTCGGGGCCGAGGGTGATCTCGCCGATGTCGCGGTGGACCGGCGGCGGGCCGAGGCGAACGCGCTGGCGGTGCGGCGGATGCTGGCGGCCGGGTGCGAGTTGGTGGACGTGCGGCCGGCTCGGGAGGTGCTCGGGTTGGCGGCGGGGCAGTTCCTGCACGCCGGGCCTCCGATCGGGTGGGGGCGGGCGTCGGGGCCGATGCGGGGCGCGTTGATCGGGGCGGCGCTGTTCGAAGGGCTGGTCGAGACGCCGGAAGAAGCTGAAGCCTGGTTCGGCGCGGCCGGCGACGGCGACGGCGACATCGGCATCGACATCAGCCGCGCCGACGGCCGCGACAGCAACACCGCCAAGACCGCCGCCAAGACCTCCGCCAAGCACTCCAGCACCACCACCGCCCCCGAGCTGGCCCCCTGCCACCACCACGGCGGCGTCGGGCCGATGGCCGGCGTCGTCTCGCCCAGTATGTGGCTGTTCGAAGTCCGGGATCCGGTCGGCGGCGGGACCTCGTGGTGCAGCCTGAACGAGGGTCTCGGCAAGGTCCTGCGATACGGCGCGTTCGGGCCGGAGGTCGTCGAGCGGCTGCGGTGGATGGCCGGGGTGCTGGGGCCGATGCTGCAGCGGGCCGTGCGGCGGCGGGGGCCGGTGGACGTGAAGGCCGTCGTCGCGCAGATGCTGCACATGGGCGACGAGGGGCACAACCGGAACCGGGCCGGCACGCTCATGCTGCTGCGGGAGTTGCTGCCGTCCTTGATCGAGGGCGGGGAGGACGGCCGGGAACTGGCCGATGTGGTGCGCTTCGTCTCCGGGAACGACCACTTCTTCCTCAACCTCGTGATGCCCGCCTGCAAGCTCGCGGGGCAGGCGGCCTCGGGGATCGCCGGGAGCACGGTGGTGACCGTGATGGCGCGCAACGGGACCGATTTCGGGATTCAGACCTCGGGGACCGGGGACCGCTGGTTCACCGCGCCGGCGAACACCCCCGAAGGGCTCTTCCTCGCCGGCTACGGCCCCGAGGACGCCAATCCCGACATCGGCGACTCGGCCATCACGGAGACGGCCGGAGTCGGCGGCTTCGCCATGGCGGCCGCGCCGGCGATCGCGCGGCTGGTCGGCGGGACGGCGGCGAGCGCGGTGGCGACCACGCGGCTGATGTACGAGATCACGCTGGCCGAGAACCCCGCGTTCACCGTGCCGGCGCTCGACTTCCGCGGCACGCCGACCGGGATCGATGTCAGCCGGGTCGTGCGGACCGGGGTGCTGCCGCAGATCAACACCGGGATGGCCGGCCGGGTGGCCGGGACCGGGCAGGTCGGCGCCGGGTTGGTGACGCCGCCGATGGAGTGCTTCACGCAAGCACTCGGCGCGCTGGCGGAACTCGCCCGGGCGGACGAAGAAGCGTAGCCCCCGAACCCGCACTGCGATCCCTACCACACCGCCCGCAACCGCAATCCCCCGACTCGGTACGGTGGCGCCGTGCTCAGCGCCTTCATACCCATCTGGTTGCTCACCGCCCTCGGCTACCTCACCGCCCGGTTCAACCTCGTCGGCGCCGGGGCGGCGGATGTGGAGGCGGTGCTGGGGCGGTTCGTGTTCCGGGTGGCGATGCCGGCCTCGCTGTTCGGGATGCTGGCCAGATCCGATCTGCACGCGCTGGCCAACACCTCGATCGTGGCGTTCGGTGTCAGTTCGCTCGCGTGCTGTGGGCTCGGGCTGGCCTTGGGTACGCGCGTCTTCAAGCGCGACGTCTCGAACGGTGCCGTGGTCGGGATGGCGTCCGGGTACGTCAACTCCGCGAATCTGGGCATCCCGGTGGCGATTCAGGTGCTGGGAAACGCGGTCTTCCTGTCGACCGTGATCCTGTTCAACACCGTGCTCGTCACGCCGATCGTGCTGACGCTCATGGGGTTGCGCGGCGAGGCTTCGCCGGGGATGCGGCAACGGTTGCGGAGCATAGCGTTGCTGCCGGTACACAATCCGATCATCATCGCCTCGGCGCTCGGGGCGCTGGTCTCGGGGACGCACTTCCACGTGCCGGCGGACGTCAGCAGCGCGCTCAGCCTGCTCGGCGGGGCGGCGGTGCCGATCGCGCTGATAACGCTCGGTATGTCCCTGCGCGTCGACAAGGCCGCGGCTCCGGTTCTCGGCGAAGAACGGACCAAGAAGTCCCTTCTCGCCGAAACCACCATATCCATCGCCCTGAAGACCGCCCTGCAGCCGGTCCTGGCCTACCTCCTGGCCTACTACGTCCTCGACCTCCCCGCGCACGACGTCCTCGCCGTCACCCTCTGCGCCGCTCTGCCCACAGCGCAGAACGTGTTCATCTATGCGAGCGAATACGCCCTCGACACCGTCTTCGCCCGCAATGCCGTGATTTTCTCCACCGTCGCCTCCATGGCGGGCCTGTGGACGGTCGCCGCGCTTCTGAAGTAGGGCCGCGGGTCACCGGTTCGGGTGAATGCGACCAGAGCGGCCAATCGTCGTATTTACGCCACATGACCTCCCCCGGGACCCTCTCCGTGCGGGCCGCCCCGCAGGCCCTTTCGGACCCATCCGCGGCCTCCCACACCCGGGGCGCGTCTCAGGCCCCTCAGCGAGCCCTCTGGAGCCGCGCAGCGACCCGCCGCGCCGGCTCGGGCGGCCGGTTCGCGACGCGCCGGCGGGGCGCCGGGCGGGCGACCGGAATGCTTGATCTGCACCTTTCGCAGGGCTCGGAGGCTTTCGCGCGCTTGGCGAGCAGTGCTTGCGGAGTGCGTGTCGCGCGGGTCCGCAATGGCCCAGCGTGACTCCGGCTACCCGCCGGGTGTCGGTCTCATGCCTCGTTCGGGTCAATGACACCTGTGCCGCGGATCACCCGCACGTTGGTCACCAATGAGACGCTTTCGCCCGATTCGGGGCCCCCTCCGCCGGCCTCGAACGGCCTCACCTCGGCCGACATGGGACGCTTCCCCCACCCCTGAGCTGTGATCTGTCGCCGGGATCCGCCATTATGGGCCACGGCTCCGGCGCCGTCGCGGGCCGTGACCGTACTAGGCAAGGAGAAGTTCCATGGCTCTTCCGACACTGACCCCCGAGCAGCGCGCGGCCGCTCTGGCCAAGGCCGGGGAAGTGCGCCGTGCCCGTTCGGAGATGCTGGCCGACGTCAAGGCCGGGAAGCTGTCCCTGAAGGCGGTGCTCGACCGCGCGGCCAAGGGCGAGGAGATGGTCAAGAAGACGAAGGTGACCGCCCTCATCAAGTCGCTGCCCGGCTACGGCCCGGCCAAGGCGGCCAAGCTGATGGCGGACGCGGAGATCGACGAGAACCGCCGCATCGGCGGGCTGGGCGACCGGCAGCGCCAGGCGCTGCTCGCCGCCACCGCCTGACCCGGACTCCGTTCCGGATCCGCATCCGGGCGATCTCCGCACGGCGCAGCCGGCCGTCCCTCGGGGCGGCCGGCAATGCCGGAACGGCGCACCGCCCGGATCAACCCCGCACGCCCGCTATGAGGCGCCCGACGGCGCTTGTGGGCTAGCGTGGGGAGCATGACGGAGCAGCCCGACCTGCGAGCCTCGCACGCGGACCGGGACCAGGTCGTCGAGTGGCTGCGGATCGCCGCCGGTGACGGCCGGCTGTCCGCCGAGGAGCTCGACGCCCGGCTGGAGTCCGCGCTGACCGCGCGCACCCTCGGGGAGCTGGCGGAGCTCACCTCCGACCTGCCTGTGGACCCGGCCGCGGCCAGCAGCCCGGGCATCGGGGCGGCGCCGGCCAAGGACGTGCTCGTCATCGAGCAGAAGGGCGGGCAGTACGCCCGCACCGGGCCCTGGGTGGTCCCGGGCCGCATCGAGCTGCGGCCGAAGATGTGCGACGTCATCCTGGACTTCACCGATGCCGTCATCAACCACCGGACCCTGCGGATCGACGCCGACATGCGCCTCGGCAAGCTGATCATCATCGCCGGGCCCGGCATAGAGCTCGACATCGACAACCTGACCCTGGCCTTCGCCAAGGTCCGGCTGCGCGGGGACCGCGGGGACCGCAGCGACCGCCGGCGGCGTTACGGCGCCGATCCCTCGGATGTCCGGCCCCTGCGGATCGAGATCGTCGGCACCCTGAAATACGGCAAGCTCATCGAGCGGCGGGCCCGGCGACGGCGCTCAGTACGCTGATCAGCCGGGCTGGGAAACCTCAGTGGCTCAAGGATTAAGGGACAATCCCTAACATCCGCCGCGCTCAGAACTTCAGGTCGGACCCGCTCAGAACCACAGGTCCGGCCCGCTCAGAACTTCAGGTCCGCCTCGATCGGCCGGTGCGCCTGCTTGGACCCCACCGCCGGGAGCACGACGCTGGCCACCGGCTTGAGCCCGCGGGTCAGCACGTCGTCCAGCCGCACCACCGGGAACGTCGCCGGCCACGTGAACCCGAACCCGGACCCGGCCTTGGCCTGCGCCGACACCAGGCCGGTCGCGGAGGCCAGCAGCGGGCGGATGGCCCGGTCGGTCTGGGCCACGTCCAGGTCGCCGACCACGATCAGGTTCGGCGAGGTCTCGGCCTGCACGTCGTCCACCAGCTGCTCCAGCGCGTCGCCGCGGGCGGTGCCGAAGCCGTCGTGCGACAGCGAGGGCTGCGGCAGGTGCACGGCGTAGACCGTGGCCTGCCGGTTCTGGCCCAGGTCGACGGTGAAGCGCAGCAGTCCGCCGAACTCGCCGGAGGTGCTGTTGACCGCCGCGAAGCCGCTCTGGCCCTGGTCGGCCGGACGGCCGCCGAGGTCCACCGGCTGCGGGGCGCCGATCGGGAAGCGCGACCAGACCACGAACTCGTACATCGCGATGTGGTAGCCGTAGCGCGCGGGGACCGCCTGGTCGGCCAGCTGGACGTTCTTCGACAGGCCCTGCAGCACGACGATGTCGGCGCCGCGCTGCTCGGCCAGTTCGGCCACGCCCGACAGGTCGGGGGTGCCGTCGTCGACGGCCGAGACGTTCTGGCTGAGGACCCTGATGTCCCCCGGCGCGGTGCCGCCGGAGCGCAGCAGCGTCGAGCCGAAGCTGCCGGCCCAGACGGCGCAGGTCAGCAGCGCGATGCCGATGGCCCACTTCTTCAGGCTCAGCAGGGCCGCGGGCAGCGCCAGCAGCAGCGGCGCGGCGGTCCAGGGCAGGAAGGTGTCGACGAGCGAGCCGAAGCCCATCACGTCGGGCAGCCAGCGGTGGCCGACGAGCACCGCGAGGATCAGGAGGCAGACGATGATGGTCAGGAGGGCTATCTGGCGGCGGGCGCCGGGCCAGTGCGCGTCCTCGGCGTCGGCATCGGCGTCGATAAGAGCGCCGTTGCGGGTGTCGGCCCTCTTGGTGGCCGTGTCAGTGGCCTCGGCGACGGCCCGCTCGGTCTCGGCCTGGACGCTCGTCGTCGCAGGGAACGAGGACCCGGCGGCGGGGACGACCGGGGTGAGGCTGGTGGGCGCATCGTCAGCAGGCGCAGGCGAGGGCGACGCAGGCGGGATCGCCGCATCGACCGGACGGGCCGGAGCAGGCAGGGCGAGCATGGGACGGTGCACCGACGCGGAAGCGATCGTGTCAGCAGGCTCCGACACGGCGGGTGCGACGGATCCAGCGCCTGCGGGAGCCGGCTGCTCCGGAACGGCAAGCGGCGCGGGCGCAGTGGACGCAGTGGGCAAAGTGGGCGCAGTGTCCCCGGCGGAATCCGGCTTCGTAGGCGCGGTAGGACCGCTGGGACCGGCAGGCGCGGCGACCGTCCGGAACGGCGTCGCCGGGCTCTCCCGCCGCTGGGTCGGCACCCCTGCCGGCTTCCACGTGGCGCTGGCCTGATCCGCGGCCGAACGGATGATGTCGCTGATCGCGAACACCGGCGCCGCGACAGCCACCGCGGCGACCGCAGAGCTCTGCTGAGCCGGGTTGGCGGGCTCCGCGACCGCCGGCGCGGTCTCCCCGGATATCGGGGCGTCGGATATCGGAGCGCCGTCGGCCGGGCCCTGCCCGCCGCCGTCCTCCGAAGCCCCCACAGCCGCCCCCTGGCCCTTCGGCCCGTCGCCGTCGGTCGAACCGGCGCCGACGCCGGATCCGGCCGAACCGGCCTGAAGTTGATCGAAACGCAAGTCTTCTCGTCCGCTCGCCGTGACCAGACCCGACCGTCGCGTGCCCGCTGTCCGCCGCGTGCACGGGCAAAGGCTACTACCAACAGCGGGGTCGTTCGGTCACGGTCCGGTGACTAGAGCAACAACCGTGTCACAACTTCCTGAGACAGCCAACCTGTTTACTTCTACAGCCCGGGAGCTCCCCACACCGGGAACCAGCGGCTCAGGTCCTGCTCCAGACGCAGGTCGTTTCCCAGCAGGGCCTTGATCTGCAGTTCCAGCGCGCCGTCGCGCTGCTCGCCGGCCTGGGGCGCGAAGGGGTAGAAGGTGCCGCGCTTGTAGAGGTACACCAGGGCCAGGCGGCGGTCCCGGTCGTCGGTGAAGGAGACCAGGGAGCACAGCAGCTGCGGGCCGAAGCCGGTGTCCTGCAGCGAGCTGTTCACCGCGTGCAGGTCGGTCACCAGACCCGCGGTGTCGTCGGGCTCGTGGTGCGAGACCAGCCAGGTGTAGCCGTAGGAGTCGTCGCGGGCCTCGACCTTGGGGCCGTTGCCGGCCGCCAGGAGCGTGGTGATGTCCGACTCGACGTCGTCGAAGGCCCGGCCCTCGGCGCGCTTGAAGCACACCGAGCCCAGACCCGTGGGACGGAAGCTGGTAGCCGCCTGCAGGGTCAGGGCTGCCGAGGGCAGGCCGAAGAGCTGGTCGAGGTCCGGCTTGACCGGCTTGGTCCGACCGAGCAGCGTGTCCAGGAATCCCATGGCTACCAGCTTGCCTTGTCCGCGGCGGTCCCCGCGGGAGGTCCCGCGGTCCGTTCGCTTATCGTGATCGTCTTGTGCAGATCCCCGTGACTAATGGGGTTTCTTCCCGATGCGGGCATGCGCGACGCCTGTCGGACGCATTCAGCTCGCATGCTGGGAAGCTTCAGGTCCGACAGGCGCGGGGTCTGCCGAGGGTGCGCGGCGACGAAGGGCTCTGCGTCCGCGGGTACCGCCGGGGGTCAGCGGCCGATCTCGACGGCCAGCTTCGCCAGCTTCTCCTGGCGGACCTGCAGGGTCGGGTGGGTGGCGAACAGGTTCGACACGCTCGCGCCCTTGATCGCCGGGGTGAAGAAGAAGGCGTTGAACGCCTGCTGCTTGCGCAGATCCTGGGTCGGGATCATGGCCATGTCGCCGGTGATCCGCTGCAGCGCGTTGCTCATCGCCGACGGGTTGCCGGTGAGCAGGGCGCCGGAACGGTCGGCGGCCAGCTCGCGGTACCGGGACAGGCCGCGGATCAGCAGGAAGGACAGCGCGTAGGTCAACCCGGAGACGATCAGCACCGCGAACAGCACCGCCGCCGGACTGTCGTCGTCATCCCGGTCGCGGCCGCCGGAGAAGCCGCCCCACAGCCCCATCTCGAAGGCGATGCGGGTGATCAGGCCGGACAGGATGCCCAGGAACGAGGCGATGGTCATCACCGCGACGTCCTTGTGCGCCACGTGCGAGAGCTCGTGCGCCAGCACGGCCTCCAGCTCGCGGTCGTCGGGCAGCTTGCGCATCAGGCCGGTGGTCGCGCAGACCACGGTGTTCTTCTGGCTGCGCCCGGCCGCGAAGGCGTTGGGCACGTCGGTGTCCACCAGGCCGACCCGCGGCTTGGGCATGTCGGCCAGCGCGCACAGCCGGTCCAGCACGGCGTGCAGCCGGTGCGCCTCGGCGGAGTCGTTCGGCTGGACGATCTTGGCGTTCATCGAGAACAGCGCGATCTTGTCGGACAGGAACCACTGCGCGAAGAAGAACGCGCCGATGGCGATGATGATGATCGCGAGCAGGCCCTTCGGGGCGAGGGCCACCGCCACGCCGATCGCGGCGACGTAGACCAGGCCCAGCAGGAACATCACGATGACCATCCGCGATGTCAGCTGCCGGTCCGGCGCGAAACGGGTCCTTGCCACTGGAGGTCTCTCCCTGTCGGGCGTCAATCAACCTGTGGACCGACCGGTCGACCGGTCCGTTATCCGATGCAACGCGAAAGGCACTTGAGAGGTTCCCCTCGCCGGCCGCCGGAGAGCCGAAAGAGACCGCCGCCACACCGGAGCCGGGATGGCGTCCGGGGCGGCGGCGGTCGGGACCAGCGGGGGTGGTGCGTCCGTCCGGGTGGCTCAGCCGGGGATGAGGCCCTCTTCGGACATCATCGCCTCGACCTCGTCCAGCGTGGAGTCGGCCATCGGGAGCACGAAGTCGCTCTCCACGAGCCGGTCCAGCGGGATCGGGGTGCCGATCTCGCGCACCCGGGCCAGCAGGGTGTCCAGCGCCTCGCGGAACGCCGCCTCGTCCTTGGCCTGGCAGGTGTCCAGGACCTTGGTGTCCAGCTCGTTGAGCTCGTCGATGGCGCTGTCCGGGACCTCGAGCTGGCCCTCGGTGAGAATGCGGACGATCATCGCGCCTCTCCCTCCTTGCGGACCTCCTCGGCGTCCGAGACGGCGTCGTTGGACGCGTTCCCGACGTTCTTGCCGGCCTCGATCTGCTTGGCCGACGGACCGCCGGACAGCTCGCGCTTCATGGCCTCGAGCTGGTTGTCGACGTCCGAACCGGAGGACAGGCGCTCCAGCTCGGTGGTGATGTCGTCCTTGGCCATGCCGGTCGGGTCGTTGAGCGCGCCGGAGGCCAGCAGCTCGTCGATGGCCGAACCGCGGGCCTGCAGCTGCAGGGTCTTGTCCTCGGCGCGCTGGATCGCCATGCCGACGTCGGACATCTCCTCGGAGATGCCGGAGAAGGCCTCGCCGATCCGGGTCGTCGCCTCGGCCGCGGTGTAGGTGGCCTTGATCGTCTCCTTCTTGGTGCGGAAGGCGTCGACCTTGGCCTGCAGCGACTGGGAGGCCCGGGTGAGCTTCTCCTCCTCGGTCTGCAGCTGCGCGTACTGCGTCTGCAGGTCCGTGATCTGCTGCTGGATGCCGCCGCGGCGGGACAGGGCCTCGCGGGCCAGGTCCTCACGGCCGACCTCCAGCGCCCGGCGGGCCTGGGTCTCGTGCTTGTCCGACTGGTCCTGCAGCTGCTTCATCTGCAGCTCCAGGCGCTTGCGGGAGGTGGCCACGTCGGCGACGCCCCGGCGCACCTTCTGCAGCAGTTCCAGCTGCTTCTGGTACGAAAGGTCGAGCGTCTCGCGCGGGTCCTCGTACTTGTCCAGCGCCTTGTTGGCCTTGGCCTGGAAGATCAACTTCATGCGCTTCATGACGCCACTCATGGGCTCTGCCGCGCCCCCTTCAAGTCCTCATGTGTCCGACGGGACCCGCCGATGCGAATCGCCCTGAATGTCGTCCAACGATGCTGTCCTGGTCAGGACTTACCATACGGCGCGCCACCCCTTCACGGCACCTACTGAAGGTCATGGCTTCGCGGTGCTGAACGTCATGGCGATGACGTGGCTTCGTCGTCGCGGGGGCGTGGCCTTAGAGTCTTCACGTGTTCCGGAAGAAGAAATCCACCGACGAGGCCGAGCAGGCCGCCTCCGAGCAGGAGAACATCTCCCTGCTGGACGAGGCCCAGGCCAAGAAGAACCGCCCGACGCCGACCCGGCGTGAGGCCGAGCTGGCGCGCAAGCAGCGGCTGTCCGGCGTCAACGCCAATCCCAAGGTGGCCAAGCGGGAGGCCCGCCAGGCCGACTTCGCCGCGGCCACCGAACGCCAGCACGGCGGCGCGGTCAAGGGGTTCGCCCGCGACTACGTCGACTCACGGTTCCGGATCGCGGAGTTCTTCATCATCTTCGCCGTCCTGCTGTTCGTCGTGGCCTCGGTGCCCTCGGTGGCGCTGCTGTCGGTGGTGCTGTGGCTGGTGATGCTGGTGGCCATCGTGTTCGACTCGGTGCTGCTGGTGCGCGGGGTGAAGAAGGAGGCGCGCAAGCGCTTCCCCGACGCCGACCTGGGTCGCATCGGGTGGTACTCGCTCATGCGGTCGATGCAGTTCCGCAAGTGGCGGATGCCCAAGCCCCGCTTGAAGCGCGGCGAGAAGTTCTAGCCGGACCCTCCGGCTCTTCCGACTCTTCCGGCACTTCCGACTGTTCCGTCAATCTCCCGTCGTCCATCCGCAGCACGCGGTCGGCCCCGGCGAGCAGCGCGGTGTCGTGCGTGACCAGCACGGTGGCCGTGGCGTGCTCGCGGGTGACGGCCACCAGCAGGTCCAGGACCTGCGCGCCGCGTTCGTGGTCCAGGGCCGAGGTGGGCTCGTCCACCAGCAGGACGGCCGGCTCGGCGTAGAGCGCCCGGGCGATGTTCACCCGCTGGCGCTCACCCCCGGAGAGCTGGTGCGGGCGGCGCCGCTGCTTGGCCGCGTCGAGCCCGACGGCGGCCAGCAGGTCCCGGGCCCGCTCGCGGGCCGCTCCGGGCCGGTCGCCGCGCAGCCGTCCGACGGCTTCGAGCTGCTCTGACGCGGTGAGCGCGGGGATCAGGTTCGCCTGCTGGAACACGATGCCGATCCGGTCCAGGCGCAGGCGCGCCCGCTCGGCGCGGGACAGCTCCGCGGCGTCCCGGCCGGCGATGACGACCGTTCCGCCGTCCGGGGTGAGCAGGGTCGCGGCGACGGCCAGCAGCGTGGACTTGCCGGAGCCGGACGGCCCGACGACGGCGGCGAACTCCGAGCGGGCCACGGTGAGCGTGACGCGGTCCAGGGCCGTGAGGCGGGTGTCGCCGTCGGGGTAGGTCAGGGTGACGTCGGTCAGGGCGAGGGTCATCGGGCTGCTCCCAGCGCGGTGAGCGGGTCCACCGCCACGATCCGGCGGACCGCCAGCGCCGCCCCGGCCAGGCCGAGCCCGACCATCGCGGCCAGCGGGACGGCGACGGTGGCGGCGTCCAGGGCGAACGGGGTTCCGGAACTGCGCAGCAGCACGCCGCCGACGGAGCCGGCCAGGGCGCCGACCGCGCCCCCGGCGAGCAACAGGATCAGGGCTTGGCCGAGGGCGTCGCGGACCAGGGCGGCGCTGCTCGCGCCGATCGCCTTCAGTACGGCGATGTCGGCTTTGCGCTGGACCGTCCAGACCGTGAAGAAGGCCCCCGCGACCAGGGCGCTGATCGCGAACAGGAAGCCCTGGATCATCGTCAGGCTGCCCTGTTCGGCGGAGTAGCCGTCGATGCCGGCCTTGGCCGCGTCCAGGCCGACGGTCTTCGTGTGCTGTGCCGCGTCGAGCGCTTTGGTGTCGGCTCCGGTGCCGGGGACCGTCATGGCGACCGGCTGGGTGGCGCCGGCGATGTGCTGCCAGGTGGGCTCGTCGGTCCAGACGCTCGGGGCGTGACCCCAGGACCGGTCCGGGGTGATGCCGGACACGGTGAGCCGGACCGGGCCGACCGAGACCGGCGATCCGGGGTGCAGGCCCTGCTCGGCCGCCAGCTTGGCGCCGACCGCGACCTCGTCGGGGCCGGGCGCGTGACCGGACAGCGGGGGCGGCTGCTGTGCCGGAGCGACTCCGACCACACTCACCGAGGTCGCCGCTCCCCCGCCGCCGTCGGCGGCCGTCGCGAGCCGCGTCACGGACACGCCGAACGGCTGCGCACCCGCCGCCGTCTGCCATCCGGCCTGTTGCGCGGGGGTGATGGCGCTGTCGCTGAAGGACACCGCCGGACCGCCGAAGACCACGGCGCGCGCCGGGAGCCCGCTCAGCGCGGAGGTGGAGTCGGCGGCCAGGCCCCCGGTGAGGCCGTACAGGAACAGGACCAGGCCGGTGAGAAGGGCGACGACGGCGCCCATCAGAGTGAACCGGCCCTTGGCGAAGCGGATGTCGCGCACGGCGACGAACACGGTGCTGCCTTCCGTCGGTGGATCAGGATGCCTTCCAGCCTGGCGAGCGCGGGCGCTCCTGCCATCGCGGAGAAGGTTGGCCGCGGATCAACCGAAGGATTGATGCCGGACCGGCCGGAACCGGGCGTGACGGACCGTAGACTTGGCGGCAAATGAGCAGTTCAGCAGACATATCCGACAGCACTTCCGGCAGTGCTTTGGGCAGCGCTTTCGGCAGCGCGCCGCACCCGTCCCGGATGCCGGCGCTGCACGTTCTGCTGCTGGGGCTGCACGGGCTCTTCTACGCCCTGCTGCTGGTCGGGCTGGCCGGCTCGGGACGGCCGGTGGCGTGGCTGGTCGGTGCGGCGTTGGCGGCGGTGTACGCGCTCGGCGTCGCGGGGCACGCCGACACGCGGCGTGCGAATTCGCTGTGGTGGCTGGCGGCGGTCGTGGCGTTGTGGGCCGCGCTGGTGGTGATCTCGCCGACCACCGCATGGGTCGTCTTCCCGCTGTACTTCCTGGTGCTGCACCTGCTGCCGCGTCCTTGGTCGCTGATCGCTGTCGCGGCGATGACCGCGACCGTGGTGGCCACGCAGGCCACGACCAGCGGCGGCCTCACCGTGGCGAAGGTGGTCGGGCCGTGCGCGGGCGCGATCGTGGCGGTGCTCACGGCGTACGGGTATGTGGGGATGTACCGCGAGAGCAGGCGGCGCCAGCGGCTGCTCGAGGAGCTGGTCCGGGCGCAGGCCGAACTGGCGGCCACGCAGCGGGAGGCCGGGCGGCTGGCCGAGCGGCAGCGGCTGGCCCGGGAGATCCACGACACGCTGGCGCAGGGCCTGTCCAGCATCGTGCTGCTGGCCCGGGGCGCCGAGAGCGGCCTGCCGGAGGAGTCGGCCGCGCGGGTCCGGGAGATCGGGCAGACGGCGAGCGCCAACCTCGCCGAGGCCCGGCGCTTCGTGGCCGGGCTGACGCCGCCGGCCCTGGACGGCTCGACGCTCGCCGAGGCGCTGCGCCGGGTCGCCGCGGGCTATCCGCGGGTGGAGTTCCGGCTCGACGGAGAGCCCTACACAGTCTCGATGGAAACCGAGGTCGCGCTGCTGCGCACGACCCAGGAGGCGCTGGCCAACGTCGAGCGGCACGCCGGGGCCGCGCACGCGGCGGTGACCCTGGCCTACCACGACGACCAGGTGACGCTGGACGTGTTCGACGACGGCGCCGGCTTCGAGGACACCGGTTCCGAGGGCGCCGCGCGCGACGACGGCAGGCCCCGCTTCGGGCTGCACGGGATGCGCGAGCGGATCGCCGAGCTCGGCGGGACGCTGACGATCGAGTCGGCACTCGGCGAGGGGACGGCGGTCGCGGTGGCGCTGCCGATGCGGCGGGAAGCCATCCGATGATCCGAGTCCTCCTCGTCGACGACCACCCGGTCGTCCGCCGCGGCCTGTGCGCGGTCCTGGACGACCTTCCCGAGATCGAGCGCGTCGGCGAGGCCGCCGACGGTGCCGAGGCCCTGCGCCTGCTGGACCGCGCCGAGGCCGAGGGCGCGCCGGCTCCCGACCTGGTCCTGATGGATCTGCAGATGGCGCCGGGCATGCACGGGATCGAGGCCACGCGCCGCATCCGCGCGCGTCCGAACCCGCCGGCTGTGCTGATCCTGACCACCTACAGCACCGACGCCGACATCCTGGCCGCGGTCGAGGCCGGGGCCACCGGCTACCTGCTGAAGGACGCGCCGCCGGAGGAGCTGGCCGCGGCCGTGCGGGCCGCCGCGCGCGGGGAGACCGTGCTGGCGCCGCCGGTGGCCGCGCGGCTGCTCGGCCGGGTGCGCGCCGGCCGGCCGACGCTGTCCCAGCGCGAGGCCGAGATCCTGGAGCTGGTGGCCGCGGGTCTGGCCAACCGGCAGATCTCGCGCAAGCTGTTCATCAGCGAGGCGACCGTGAAGACCCACCTGGTGCACGTCTTCGGCAAGCTCGGGGTGGACAGCCGGACCGCGGCCGTGGCCGCCGCCGTGCAGGCGGGCCTGATCCGCCTCTAACGCTGCGCCTGTAACTCCTGGAGGACCGGTCGTAGGGTTACCTCATGGAATTCCGTCATCTCGGCCGTTCCGGCCTGGTCATCAGCGAGATCGCCTACGGCAACTGGATCACCCACGGCTCGCAGGTGGAGGAGGACGGTGCGCTGGCCTGCGTGCGCGCCGCCCTGGACGCGGGGATCACCACGTTCGACACCGCCGACGTGTACGCCGGGACCCGGGCCGAGGCCGTGATGGGCCGGGCCCTGACCGGCGAGCGGCGCGAGGGCCTGGAGATCTTCACCAAGGTCTTCTGGCCGACCGGCCCGGGCCGCAACGACCGCGGCCTGTCGCGCAAGCACATCATGGAGTCGATCAACGGCTCGCTGAAGCGGCTGCAGACGGACTACGTCGACCTGTACCAGGCGCACCGGTACGACTATTCGACGCCGCTGGAGGAGACGATGACGGCCTACGCCGACGTCGTGCGCTCCGGCAAGGCGCTGTACATCGGCGTGTCGGAGTGGAAGGCCTCGGAGATCCGCGCTGCCAAGGCCCTGGCCGACGAGCTGAAGATCCAGCTGATCTCCAGCCAGCCGCAGTACTCGATGCTGTGGCGGGTCATCGAGGCCGAAGTGGTCCCGACCTGCGAGGAGCTGGGCGTGGGCCAGATCGTCTGGTCCCCGATCGCCCAGGGCATCCTGACCGGCAAGTACCTGCCCGGTGCCGAGCTGCCGGCCGGCTCGCGGGCGACCGACGAGAACTCCGGCGCCAACGTCATGCGCGACCTGGTCGGCAACCAGGGCCTGCTGGAGGCCGTGCAGCGGCTGAAGCCGATCGCGGAGTCGGTGGAGCTGTCGATGGCGCAGCTGGCCGTGGCGTGGGTGCTGCAGAACCCGAACGTCTCGGCGGCGATCATCGGCGCCTCGCGTCCGGAACAGGTGACCGAGAACGTCAAGGCGGCGGGCGTGAAGCTGCCGGCGGAGGTGCTGAAGCAGATCGACGACGTGCTCGGCGAGTTCGTGGTCCGCGACCCCGCGCGGACGGTGTCGCCGGCCTCGCGGCCCTAGCCGCGGCGCGCGGCGGCGGTCTATCAGAAGCCTGACAAGGAGGCTATGCTCCGGCGTGACCAGGATCACACGATCACACCAGGAGCTCTCCCATGAGGGGAAAAACCGTCGCCGCGCGGTTCGGGGCGCTCGCCGCCGGGCTGCTCGCCGCCACCATCGCGATACCTGACGGAGCCCGGGCCGGGACGTCGAGACCGGCGCCCGCCCCGGCCGTCCTGACCGACGCCCAGGTCGCCGCGCTCAGCCCGGACGCGCAGGCCGCGCGGCTGGCCCCGCTGCGCGCCGTCGCCAATGCGGTGGGCGCCGCCGGGCGGGGTGGCGCCGCCGGCGTCTACGGCAACCTCGCCATCGACGCGGGCCGGGACGTGGTGACCGTCTATCTCACCGATCCCGCGCAGGCGGCGCGGGTGCTGGCGGCAGCGCGTGCCACCGACCCGGCGATCGACGGTTCTCTGATCCGCTTCCAGAAGGCGGCTGCCACGCACGCCGCGCTGGACGCCGCCGCGCAGCGCGTCGTGGCGCTGGCCGACGCTGGGAAACTGCCGGTGCACGTCGACATGGTCGGCCCGGCCGGCGACGCCTCCGGGCTGGAACTCGACGTGGACGACCCGAGCGCGGCGCCCGCCGCGTTGCAGGCTCCGGCGCCGGCTGTGGGCGGCGCGGCGGCGACCGCGAGCCTGGCGAAGTCGCTCGGCGTGCCGCTCGTCTACCGACAGGGCCACTCGCTTCAGGCCAAGGCGTGGGCGAACACGAAGTGGGAGGACAGCTCGCCGTTCATCGGCGGCGATGCCATCACTGGCAGCGGCAGCGGACACGGCTGCACCGCGGGGCTGCCGGCCGTCCGCAAGTCCGACAACCACCCGATCATGGTGACGGCGGCGCACTGCTTCGGCGTCGGCACGAAGGTCTACACCCGGGCCGGGACACCGGGCGACTACAGCAACGGGCTCAAGGGCAGCTACGTCGGCACGGTCACGGCGCGGGTGCAGGAATGGGACGCCGAGACCATCGACGGCGCGAACAACAACGCCGACGAGTCGGACACCACGGGCTGGATGCGGCTGACCAGCTTCGCGTATTCCTACAACGGGGACTACGTGTGCCACGACGGGCAGCGGTCGTACTTCATGGGGCACCCGACGCCGTGCAACATCAAGGTGACGAACCAGGACATGTACTGCGGGCCGACCACCGGATGCCCGGGACTGTCGTACACGGCGCGCGGCGTGTGGGGCGACGCGGTGAACAACGGCTGGGGTGCGGCCGGCGGCGACAGCGGCGCGACGATGTTCGCGGTGGAGCCTGGCGGGGTACGCCAGGCGCGCGGGCTTCTGTCGGACGGGACCCCCGGTGACGGGACTCCGGGTGTCTTCTGGACGGAAGCCACCGACATCTTCAACTACTACGGGTTGACCCTGAATCCGCAGACCTGATCCCCTGGTCGTGGCTTGGAGAACCGGGCCCGGTGCAGAACGGAGACGCGCGGCGTGCTGGCGAATCTGCTCCCGCCGGAGGTGGCGGTCGAAGAGATCTTCGGCGACCCCGAGGACGCCGTGCTGCTGCCCGGCGAGGAGGCGATCGTCGCGCGGGCCGTGGACAAACGGCGGCTGGAGTACACCACCACGCGGCATCTGGCGCGGATCGCGCTGGCCCGCCTCGGGCTGCCGCCGGTCGCGATCGGGACCGGCGGCAACCGGGAGCCTTTATGGCCGGCCGGGATCGTGGGGAGCATGACGCACTGCCGCGGGTACCGGGCGGTGGCGGTCGCGCGGTCCGGGGCCGGGCCCGCCGGGCTCGTCACCGGGCTCGGGATCGACGCCGAGCCGCACGGGCCGCTGCCGGAGGGCGTCTTCGACACCATCGCGCGGCCGGACGAGAGACCGGCGCTGGAGGCGCTGGCGGCGGAGCGGCCGCGGGTGCGGTGGGACCGGTTGGTGTTCAGCGCGAAGGAGTCCGTGTACAAGGCGTGGTTCCCGGTGGCGCGGCGGTGGCTGGGCTTCGGGGAGGCCTCGGTGGGGTTCGTGCCGGACGAGGAGTTGTCCGGCACGTTCACCGCGCGGATCCTGCAGAGCGGCGCGCCGATCACCGAGATGTCCGGTCGTTGGACGATCGAATCAGGGCTCGTGCTCACCGCTGTCACGGTGTGAGACGGTTTGCCCGCGGAGCGGGCCGGGCAGGTTCCCGCCGTGGCGCTCTCCGTGGGTTTCGAAGGCACCGACCGCCCCGCATCCGACATCTCCTCCAGCATCGAGGCGATCGCCGCCGGGACGATGGTCCTGTCGCTGGCCACCGCCGACCCTTCGGGCACCCCGCACGCGAACATGGCTTTCTTCGCGCTGGGGGACGAGTTCGACCTCTTCTTCGTCAGCGAGCCGAGCACTCGGCACGGGCAGAACTCCGCGGCGCGCACGGCGGCGTCCGCGGCGGTCTGGCTGCCGCCGCCGGAGTTCGGCGAGGGGCTGCGCGGGATGCAGCTGAGCGGCGGCTGCGGGGCGGTCGCGGGGACGGAGGCCGAGGCGGCTTTCGAGGCGTACCGGGGACGGTTCCCGTCGTTCGGGGGCGACCCGGAGGCGCGCGCCGCTTATCTCGACGGGACGGGCGCGGCGAGTCTGTACCGGTTGCGGGTGGACAGGCTCCGGCTGGTCGACGAGCCACACCTCGGCCGGAGGAACTACCTGGAGCTCAGGGTCCTGCGGTAAGGGGCGCCGATCCCGGTTCTTCCTTCCCTCGCGCCGCCCGCACCTTGATCGACTCCTCGCGACGGGACTGCCGTGACGTGGCACTTCGGCCAAACGTTGTGGTTGCGGCCCGCAATCAGGTAAACAGGCCTGCGTGAGGAACGGGCTGGTCGAGGGCGTGTCGCTGCGCGCGGTACTGCGGGAGTCAGAGGCGATGGCGCCGGAGGCCGCGGCCTCGGTGCTGGCCGGAATGCTGGTGACGTTGGCCGTGGTGCACGGCGACGTGCGCCCCGAGCACGTCAGCGTGGACAGCGCGGGCGCTATAGCGCTGACCGACTTCGGCGGCGCGGGGGCGCGATTCGTCCCGAACTCGCCGTCGTACATGGCACCGGAACGCCTCCAGGGCGGCCTGGCGACCGAGAGCGCCGACGTCTTCAGCGCCACCGCGGTCTTCTTCGAATGCCTCACCAACGAGAGCCCCTTCGTCGCCGCCACCCGCGACGACCTGGCGGCCCTCCACGAGTACGCGGAGGTCATCGCCGAATTCGCCCCGCCGGAGATGCGCACCCTGGCCCAGCACGGCCTGGCCCCGGACCCGGCCCGCCGAGCCGCGACGCCGCACACGTTCCTCGACGAGGTCACGGCCACCGCGAGCGCGGAGTACGGCGCCGACTGGCAGCAGCGCGGGCGCGCGCTGCTGAGCGGCTGGGCGGCGGCCGCGGCGCGGGCGCAGGGGGCGGAGCTGGCTGCGCCGGCGGGGCGGGCCGGGCTGGCGGAGGCGCTGGCGGAGGCGCCGCCGGTCGGGGAGCCGATCGACGAGGCGCTGCTGGGGGCCGGGGACGGGGACGCGGCTGAGGCGGCTGACGCGGGCACCGAGGCGGCGCAGGAGATGCCGCCGCCGATCGGGGAGCCGATCGACGCGGAATTGCCCGAGACGAAGCTGCCCGAGACGGAAGAAGTGGCACCGGCGGCGACGCCGGCAGACCCGGAGCCGGTCGCGGATCAGCCCGAAACCAGCCCCGCGGCCAACGAAGCCGCCGATGACAAGGACTACGACTGGTTCACCGGGACCGCCAAGAACCCGGCCGAACCGGTCGGCGCCGAGGCGGACGTGCTGGCGGCGTTCGACGGCGCCCGCACCGGCCGCACCACCGATCCGGAGCCGGACCCTTACACGCCGAGCGGATTCGACGTGTTCGCCGGCCGTTCGGGCGGGACCGCGGCGCAGGCCGAGGCCAAGAGCGAGGCAAAGAGTGAGGCCAAGAGCGAGGCCGAGGCCGAGCCGGTGAGCGGGCACTGGGACGAGCCGGCGGCGGGTCCCGGGCCGGCGGACGAGGCCGTGGAGAGCGCGGGGGCCTGGGACGGCATTGCGGGCGAGCAGGATTCTGAGCCCGAGGCTCAGGCGGAGGCCGCGGCGGACGAGGATGACCCCGCCGAGGTGGCCGAGCCGGTCGACGAGACGGATTCACTGACCGAGGTGGCTGAGCCGATCGAGGATGCGCTGATCGAGCCTGCCGACGCGGCCGAGCCGATGGAGGCTGCGGCAAGCGAGGACGTGCTTGCTGAGGCCGCCAGCGTGGCGGATTCGCCGGCCGAAGAGGCTCCGGTCGAAGAGGCTCCGGTCGAGGCCGCCGACGACGAGACAGATGCCCTGGCCGACGCGGCCGAGGATGCACCGGCCGAAGACGCGCCCGCTGAGCCGGCCGAGGTCGCGGCTGACGATCTCGGCGAGGAGGACGACTCCGAGTTCGAGCCGCTGATCGAGGACAGCAGCGAGCTTCTCGCGGCATTCGATGCGTTCGCCCCGTCGACGCCGGCTGCCGCGCCCGGGCCCGAGCTCGAAACGCCGACCGAGGCCGAAGCCGAGCTCGAGACCGAAAGCGAGCCCGAGGCCGAGGCCGCGCTCGAAAGCGGGCCCGAAGCCGAGCCCGAGCCCGAGATCGAAACCGAAAGCGAGCCCGAGCCCGAAGCCGATCTCGAAGCCGAAGCCGACGCCGACGCCACCGCCGAGCCTGAGTCTGCACTCGAGCCCGAAGCCGAAGCCGACGCCGACGCCGACTCCAAGCCCGACTCCAAGCCCGACTCCGAACCCGACCTCTCCCCCACCACCCCCGCCGACCTCGAAGACGACTGGGTCTTCCCCGCGAAGCCGAGTCCGAAGGTCCCGCGCTCGCTGTCCGCCTTCGCCGTCAGCCTGCCGAGTCTGCCGCGGCCGCAGGAGGCCGAGGAGCCCAAGGCGCCGGTGCAGACCAGTGCGCCGGACGACTGGTTCCGGCCGGGGGTGGCCGAGCCGGTGGGCGAGGACGCGCACCACACCCAGGTGCTCAATCCGGATCGGGACAACACCCTCGAGTCCGAGGCCACGCGGATGTTCGATGAGGTGCCCGTGGAGGTGGCCGAGGGGGCCGGGAAGAGTCCCGTCGCCGCCGAGGCGGCCGCGCGGGATGACGAGGACGACGACGACTTCGAGGACTTCGAGGACTTCGACGACTACACCGCTCCCGGCGGTCCCGGCGGGCCGCGGCGCAAGACGCTCGTCGGGGCCGTGACCACCGCCGTGCTGCTGGTGGCGGGGGCCGCCGCCGCGGTGATGCTCGGCGGGTCGGGGAAGGCTCCGGAGGGTACGGGGGCGACGCCCAGCCAGACGGCCTCGTCGAGTGCGCCCGCGGCCACCGCCGCGCCGACGCCGACCGGGACCAGTGACGGCGGGGACACCCCGTCGTCCGCCGGCGCCCCCAGCTCCCACCGCTCCTCGACGCACAGCCGGAGCAAGGCCTCCTCCCCCAGCTCGACGTCGCACTCCTCCAGCGAGCAGGCGACCACGCAGTCCTCGTCGAGCTCGCCGACCGACCACTCGAGCTCCTCGCAGAACCCGACCAGCAGCGCCTCGACCACCCCGTCGAGCTCGTGTAGTACCGGGATCCTGGGGCTGCCCGACTGCGGCGGCGGGAGCAGCGGCGGGGGCGGCGGCCCGACCACCACCACCAGCAGCAAGAGCTCCGGCAACTAGGAGGACCGGCGGGCTTGGGCGTGCGGCAGCGGCTCCAGGGGCGGCGCCATCACCAGCCCGCCCCACCGCCAGCCCCGCGCCATCACCGACACACGGCCGCGCACGATCGGGTAGCACCCCAGCCCGACCAGCGTGGCCGTGAAGTGGCCCACGTCCGTGAAGGTCCTGCCGCGCAGCATCGCCTGGCCGTAGAACACCAGCACGACCGCCGCGTACACCCAACGCATCCAGCCGCGCGGCCACCAGTACGTCAGCACCGCGATCACGCCGGCCAGGGCGTAGCTCACGCCGTAGTCGAGCGTGTAGCGCTTGGCGGCCGGGACCGTGCCCTCGTGGATCGCCCAGGCCAGCACGCCCTCGCTCACGTACGTCGCCAGGACATGGGACACCAGGGCCACCGCCAGCCAGCGCCAGGTGCCCAGCCAGCGTTCGGCCTGGGCGTGGAAGAGGGTGTACAGGACGACGTAGAACAGCCAGCTGCCGCCGTCGATCCACAGGGCCGACTGGATCAGGACGCGGACCGGGTCCTGGAGCAGGTAGTGGATGTTGGTGCTGCGGCGTTCCAGGATCCAGTGCTCGGCGCGGGGGCTGGCGCGCTTGAGGATACCGGTCGTGATCAGCAGGATCAGCAGCCAGAGGTAGGTGCCGGGGGCGCTGCGGACGTAGTCCTCGACGCCGCGTGCCGCCCGCTTCAGCATGCCCCAAGCGTCACCGGCTCGTCACAGGCGTGTCCCGACGGGTACCGCCGAACGGGCGAATCGTGGGAGGCTGCGTGGCCGTGAGCATGAGCATGTCGAACCTGGACGACGTCTGGCACCGAGTGACCGGCACCCAGCCCGATCCGCCGCGGAATCTGATCCTCGCGGTGGGCGCGGTGGCGCTGGTGGCAGTGCTGTGGCGACCGGTGTGGCGCATAGCGCGCAACACCGTGACGATCGCGCACGAGGGCGGGCACGCCGTCGTCGCGCTGCTGTGCGGCCGCCGGCTGTCGGGGGTGCGGCTGCACCACGACACCTCCGGCGTGACGGTCTCCTACGGCAAGCCGCGCGGACTGGGCATGATCCTGACGGTCGCGGCCGGCTACACGGCGCCGAGCCTGATCGGGCTCGGCGCGGCGTGGCTGCTGGCGGCGCAGCACATCACGATGTTGCTGTGGGTGAGCGTGCTGTTGCTGGCGCTGCTGCTGATCGAGATCCGCAACTTCTACGGCGTGCTCACGGTGGTGCTCACCGGCGGCGCCGTGTTCGCCGCGTCGTGGACCAAGAACACCGACGTGCAGGCCGGGTTCGCGTACCTGATGGTGTGGTTCCTGCTGCTGGCCGGGGTGAAGCCGGTGCTGGAGCTGAGCCGCACCCGGACGCGCACCGGGGCCCGCGACTCCGACGCCGACCAGCTGCACCGGCTGACCGGTTTCCCGGCCGGCGGATGGCTGTTCGTGTTCGCGCTGGTGGCGCTGGGGTGCGCGGTGGCCGGGGGTCGGTGGCTGCTGCACCTGTGAGGGGCGCGGCGCCGCACGTGACGCCAGGCGCGTGACGCCAGGCATGCGGCGCCGGGTACGCAGCGCTACATATGCAGCCCGATCAGCCCCACGAAGATCGGCCCGGTCAGCGGCAGCAAGAAGTTCGACAGCGTGTACGTGATCGTGTAGCCGATCATCGGCACGCTGCTCTGCGCGGTGTTGGTGATCGCGGTGATGGCCGGTGTCGAGCACTGCTGGCCGGCGATGGCGCCGATCAGGATGGGCTTGTCGATCTTCAGGAACCCGCGGCCGGTCCACAGGCCGAGGAAGGCCGGGATCAGCACCATCGCGATCCCGGACAGCGGGAGCAGCAGCGGGTACTTCTTCAGCAGCGGGCCGGCGTCCGGGCGAGCGGAACCAGCCGAAGATCAGGCCGCTGATCAGGCAGCCGCCGCCGGTGCCCAGGGTCAGGTTGGCCGAGCCCAGGTGGATCACGATCTCGCCGAGCAGGACGCCCAGGCAGATGCCCAGGCCGATGTGGATCCAGTCCGCGCTCTCGGTGCGGACCTTGGCGCCGAAGGCCTGCTGGAAGCGGTCGACCTTGGATTTCATGCCGACCACGTTCAGGGTGTCGCCGATGTGGATCTCGGTGGTGCCGGAGGCCGGGAGGTCGTTGCCGAGCCGGTTGATGCCGGTCAGGTACACGCCCTCGGTGGGGCCCGGGTGCTCCTGGTTGATGGTGTCGACGGACTTGCCGTTGATGCTCTTGTCGGTGACCACCAGCTCCCGGGTCTGCATCGGGCTGTCCAGGCCGGGGACGGCGTTGGTCTCCGGGCCCAGTCCGTGCCCGGCGGTCATGACCGCCTCGCGGCGGCCGACCACCAGGACCCGGTCGCCGAGCAGCAGGCGCAGCGCCGGGTCCACGGTCAGGACCTTCGCGCCGCGCTTCACGCCCTCGATCGAGGCGTGCTCCCCCACCGAGTCCTCCAGGGCCTGCACGGTGATGCCGTCGCCCTTGGTGATCTGGTAGGTGCGGCCGACCAGCTTGGGCATCGAGGCCTCCTGGTCGGCCTCCAGCGCGGCGCCGCCGCCGCGCATCTGCTCCCACAGCTTGCGGGAGGCCTCGGCCAGGTTGATCTTCAGCAGCCGCGGGAAGACCTGGCTGGTCAGCAACACGATCGAGATCAGGCCGAACAGGCAGCAGTCCGAGTAGGCGGTGGCCACGTGCGCCGAGAGCGGGGTTGAGGTCGGCCACGAATCCGGGCCCGGCGATGTAGCCGAGGGAGAAGATGAACAGCGCGAAGGCGACGTTCTTCACGTCGTTGCTCACGGTGATGTGCTTGCCGTTGACGGTCCGCGCGCCGATCAGCATCGACACGATCAGCACGCCGCAGATGCCGCCCAGCGTGATCGGACCGACCCGCAGCCTTCCGAGAAGGTATCCCAGCGCCAGGCACGCGAACAGCGCGAGGACGGCGTTCTCCTGCATCAGCTTCAGTACACGAGCATCTGACCCCGCACGTTCCCGCGCCGCGCCCGGGCGCGCCCGAACGGGTGAGTGGGGCGTGATCGGTGATCCGGTAGCGTCGTTGGGCTTCGGTGCCCCGCCCGGCGGCGGCCGCGGTGTCAGACAGGGGAGGAACGCCGTGCCCTTCTTCAGGAAGCGCAGGGACGTGCAGGACGGTGGGAACGGAACGGAGGGTGAGGACAGCGGCTTCGGCGAACCGAGCGGCCCAAGCGGCCCAAGTGACCCGAGCGACCCCGGCACCAGCGGTGCAGCCGAGAGCGGGGCGACCGGCGCCGGCGACGAGGCCAGGCGCGTCCTGTGGGAGCGTCGGCGCCACGCCTCCGGGACCCGCTCCGCAAGTGCCTTCAGCGAGGCCGTGGCCGGGTCCATGGACTCCCTCGGCGGCGGCGTGGACCTCGCCTGGCAGGGCCTGAAGAACGTCGGCGCCATGTTCCGCGACCGCCGCCGGGTCGGCGTCCGGGCCGCCGACCAGCCCAGCGCGGACTGGCTGCGGCAGCTGGCCGCGCTGCTGAGCACGGTCGGCGCGGAGATCCTGCGGTCGGGGACGAACACCAACGACACCGAGTCGCAGATCGCGGACATCGCGGCCCGCTACGGCGTGTCGGCCCGCTGCTTCGCCCTGCCGACCGGGATCTTCGTGCGGGTCCAGACGGTGTCCGGCGACACCAACGAGCTGGACTTCGCGCCGGTCAACGTCGGCGGGATGCAGCTCAACCAGGTCAACGCCCTGCAGTCGCTGGTCCAGCGGATGCTCGCCGAGGCAGTGCCCTTCGACGAGGTGCGCAAGGCGTTGCGGGAGGAGCAGAGCCTGCCGCGGCGGTTCAAGCCGGCCGCGGTGATCTCCGGCTACGCGCTGCTGACCCTGGCGCTGGGGATGTTGCAGCACCCGACCTGGAACGCGGCCGCCGGCTACCTCGTGGCCGGCACGGCGGTCGGCGTGATGCAGTATCTGGTACGGCGCTACCTGCCGAACCTGCTCACGCTGTTCCCGGTGGCGGCGGCGATCATGGTCACCGCGCTGGCGCTGCGCTTCGCCGGGCCGGTCCTGCACCAGGATCCGGGCTTCCTCTACATCCCGCCGCTCATCGGCTTCCTGCCCGGCGCGGCGCTCACCCTCAGCGCGATCGAGCTGGCCACCGACTCCCCGCTGTCCGGCGTGACCCGGCTGGCCGGGGCGGTCAACGTGCTGCTGATGCTGGCGCTGGGCATCCTGGTCGCGACCGACACCGTCCGCGCGCACCCGGTCGGCTCGCCGGTGCCGGCCACGCTCGGCGCCTGGGTCGGCTGGGCCTCGGTCCTGCTGCTGGCGGTCGGCTTCACCCTGAACCACGACGCGCCGAACCGCTCACTCGGCTGGCTGACGGTGGCGCTGCTGGTCACGCGCGTGGTGCAGACCGCCGGCACCCTGGTCGGCGGCCAGGCGCTGGGCGCCTTCGTGGCCGGCATGGCGCTGCCGCCGACCGCGAACTGGATCGGCAAGCGCGCCACCATCCCGGACCAGGTGATCTTCCTGCCCGCGTTCTGGATGGTGGTGCCCGGCGCGCACGGGCTGTCCGGGGTGCAGCAGCTGCTGGTGGCGCACAGCTCGGCCGGGTGGCAGACGCTGCTGCAGATGACGATCACGGTCGGCGCCATCGCGCTGGGGGTGCTGGCCGGGGCTTCGCTGCGCCGGAAGACGCGGCTGGAGGTGCTGCCGGCGGAGGAGGGGGTGGGGGCTGGGGGGTAGGGAGCTCGGGGGCGGGCGGCGCAGGCGAGCAGGCAGGCACCGAGCTGCCCGGCAGGCACCGCGCGGCGCGGGCAGGCAGCGAGCGGCCCAGGCGGGCAGGCGGCGCGCGCGGGCAGGCGGGCAGGCGGGCAGGCGGGCAGGCGGGCAGCGAGAGCCCTCTCCGCCGCCCGCCACCTCAGCCCTCTTCGACCTCCGCCTTCTTCCGCCTCCGGAAAACCCCCCGGAACGCCGAGTACACCACCGCGAGCAGCGCGATCCACAGCAGCCCCGGCTGCCAGTGCTTCGCCGCGGGCGCCGCGAGGCCGGCCAACGCGGCGGGGCCGTCGGTCAGCTGCTCGCGCACGGTGCCGCAGGCCAGGGTCGAGCCGGTGGTGGTGCTGCGGGCGCAGGCCGTGGAGGTGAACTGGTCGGTCTCGGTCTCGGTCTCGGTCGGTGGCTTGGCGTCGCGGGTGCGGGGGGCCAGGTGGTCGGACTCCTCGACGGTGCCGGCCATCACCTGGTCGGTGAAGACCGCGGTGCGGCCGGCCGGGACGTTCGCCGTCCAGCGCATCGTGCGGTCCTGCTGAGTGGCGGCGGGGCTGGAGTCGACGAGCTGGAAGCCGGCCGGGACCAGGTGGTAGACCTCGAGGTCCGGGTACGAGGTCGGCGACTGGTTGTCCACGCGCACCGTGTAGTCGACGACGTCGCCGGAGTGGGCCGAACGGGTGTCGTCGCTGATCTCCACGCGCACTCCGTCGGCGCTTCCGCTCGCGCTGGCGTCGGTGGGCAGCGTGGGCACGGCGCCGGCCCGGGCCGCGAGCGTGGACATGGTCCCCACCGTCATCGCGGCGGCGACCACCACACCGACGGCCGCCGCACTCCGCATCATGGTCCGCATACCCATGTCCTTCGGCACAAATGGGGGTGCGGCTTTAGCTCGTACGGATCCTTATGAGTTTCGGGATCAGTCTGATAACCGACCACTCTCCCTTGAGCGAACCGTCCGTGCCGCCGCGCCAAAACCCCGGCCAGCCCTGGCGCGCCGAGGGCCGGCCGCCGGAGAAGCCCGGCGGGCCGGACAAGCCGCGGCGCGGGCCGAACGTACCCGGCGGGTGGCCGCGAACAACGTCAAGGAGGTGACTCGGATTAGCGGCGGCCCGGCGGCCGAGGAGCACGCCGGTGTCCGACTCGGATTAGCCATGGCCGAGCTTGGCTATCGTGACAGTGTGCTGAGCCGTCTGCCCGCCGACGTGTGGGACTACGTCCGCGACGCGCCGGGGACCTATCTGTGGCTGGTCGCGCTGTTCGGCGTGTCGCTCTATGTCAGGCGGCTGCCGGCCGACCGCGCGAAGAAGCTGCTGGAACAGAACTCCACGAACCTGGATCGGCTGCGGCACGCTCCGGTCAAGGTGATGATCACCAGTCTGTTCTTCACCGCGGGGACCAGTTGGCTGTTCTATGCCGTGACCTACAGCGTCTTCCACGCCCCGACCGAGCACTGGCTGGGGACGTGGCGATGGCTGGTGGTGCTGCTGGTCGCCCACGTCGGGGCGACGCTGCTGAGCGAGGGGTGGGTCGCGCGGGAGATCCACGCCGGACGGCTTCCGCAGTCGGAGCTGACCACGGCCGACTACGGCGTCAGCTATGCGCAGGCCGGGGCGTCGGCGGTGTTGGCGTACCGGATTCCGATGCCGTGGCTGGTGCCCTATGTCGTGGCACTGATCGGTTTCTACGGGTACGGATGGCTCAAGAGCAGGCGGGACTTTACTGCGATCGGGCATCTGTGCGCGCTGGCGATCGGGTTCGCGTTCTTCTGGATCGCGCCCTGAGAGACCTGCGGGATTTGAGAGACTTGAGGGTCTAGGACTTGTCCCTCTTGTCCTCGGCCGGCGGTCGGACTTTGATCGCGACGTGCAAGCTGGCCTCCCATTCCAGGGCCGCCTTCTGCGCGGCGTGCCATGTGCACAGGCCGAGGAGGTTGTCCAGGGAGTGGTCGTCCTTCTTGCCGGCGTGGACGACCATGCCGGCCTCGCGGGAGCAGCCGACCGAGAAATGGGCGTGCTTCCATTCGCAGCGCCGGCCACAGCGCCGCATGACTTTGCGTACCAGCCGGTTCCAGTTTCGCGGTAGCTTCACCAGATCCTGCGATCCACTCACATCTTCGGGTTCCCCCGAATATCGGATCGGCGCGCGGGGCGCATGTATTGATCACCTCAATGAGTGATGCGGCGGGCAAACGAGTGAGAGCGACTGGCTAAGCTCGCGGGGTGCTGATCGTCACCTCCGCGCTGCTACGGCGCACCGGATCCGATGGACGTCCCGAAGTGCTCGTCGGGCTGAAGAAGACGGGCTTCGGCGCCGGTCTGATCAACTGCCCGGGCGGCAAGCTCGAGCCCGGGGAGAGTCCGGAGGAGGCGGTCGTGCGGGAGTTCGCCGAGGAGACCGGCATGACGCTGGCGGTGGGCGACCTGACGCCGGCCGCGGTGCTGACGTTCCGGTTCCCGGACGTGCCGGAGTGGGATGATCTGCGGCTGCACTACTTCACGGCGGCGAAGTACGCCGGGGAGCCGCGGGAGAGCGCGGAGATCGCCGCGGACTGGATGGCCGAGGCGGATCTGCCCTACGACCGGATGTGGGACGACTCACGCCTGTGGCTGCCACTGGTGCTGGCCGGCGAGCACGTCGTGATGGACGTCACCTACGCCGGCCGCAGCAAAGTGGCCTCGTATACCCGCGAGCCGTCGCCGGCCGGGTGAGACTATTGCTCCACCGGGTGCAGCGACATCGGGCCGTAGACGACCGCGGTGTCCTCCATCAGCGTGACCTGGTCGACCCCGGCCTCCAGGAGGTCCTTCCAGTTCTCTCCGATCCAGCTCTCGGCGTCGGACTGCGTGGAGAACTCCTCCGGTTTCGCACCGGTGTCCTTCTCGCCGCCGGCGGTGTCCTCATAACGCCACATGAAAGTCACAGTGTTGACCCCTTCAATCGCCCAGCCATCGCTGAATAACATAACGCGGACGTTGATCCTTGGCGGCGCGCGTTCGGGTAAGTCCTCCGAGGCCGAGCGTCGGCTCACCCTCCTGGCTGACGGCGCCGGCCGCCCCGGCGACGCGCTCTACGTCGCGACCGGCGGCCGGCGGGACGGCGACGCCGACTGGGCCGAGCGGGTCCGGCGGCACCGGGAACGGCGGCCGGATTCCTGGGCCACGGCGGAGACGGCGGACGTCGCCGCCGTGCTGCGCGGCGCGACCCGGCCGGTGCTGGTGGACTGCCTGACCCTGTGGCTGACGGCGATGATGGACGAGGCCGGCGCCTGGGACGACAAGGCCTGGTACGGCGGCGGCGAGCAGAAGCTGGCGGCCCGGTTCGACGAGCTCGAGGACGCGTGGCGCGCGGCGACGGTGCCGGTGCTGGCGGTGAGCAACGAGGTCGGGCTGGGGATCGTGCCGGAGAGCGCGGCGGTGCGGCGCTTCCGGGACGAGCAGGGGCGGCTGAACCAGCGGATCGCGGCGGCCTCGGAGGCGGTGGTGCTGATGGTGGCCGGGATCGCGATGGCGGTGAAGTAGGCGCGGGGGCGCGGGGGCACGGGGGCGCGGGGCGCGGGGCTTCCCCACGCCGAGGGCGCCGCCGCTAGGCTGTTCGCACCATGGACGCGCCCGAGAACCCCACCCCCGAGTCGGCCGACCTGCCCGAGCCCCGTGCGGCGGCCGCGGTCGAGGCCGAGACCGAGACCGACGCGGTCGAGAGCCAGGCCGAGGCTGAGATCGTCGCAGAGGCCGGCGAGGCTGCCCCGGACGCTGAAACCTCTGCCGACGCCGGTACCGACTCCGACCTGCCTTCCGGTCCCGAGCCCCTGAACCTCGACCAGCTCGCCGACCAGGCCGAGCGGCCGGACGAGGCGGCCCGTGACCAGATGCGTGCGCGGCTGGCCGAGTTGGCCGTTCCGGCGGCTGGGCTGGGGCGGTTGGAGGAGCTGGCGGTCTGGCTGGCCGGCGCGCGCGGCAGCGGTGCGGCGAAGGCGATCGAGCGGGCCCGGGTCGTGGTGTTCGCCGGCGACCACGGGGTGGCGGCGCTCGGCGTGTCGGCCACGGCTCCGGAGCAGGCGCAGGCTGTCACGGCGGCGCGGGTGAAGCAGATCGAGGACGGCGGCGGCGCGGTCGGTGTCCTGGCCCGGCTGCACGGCGCGACCGTGCGCGTGGTCGACGTGGCGGTCGGCAGCCCCTCGGGCCGGGTCGACAAGGAGGACGCGGCCACTCGCGCGCAGATCGAGGAGGCCTTCCGCCTGGGCATGAGCGTGGCCGACGCCGAGGCCGACTCCGGCGCGGACGTGCTGATCCCGGCGATGGTCGGCGTGGGCGGCAGCACGGTGGCCTCGGTGCTGTCCGGCGTGCTGACCGGCAAGGACGCGGCGGCGGTGACCGGCCGCGGCTCGGGCGTGGACGACACCGCCTGGATGCGCAAGTGCGCGGCCGTCCGCGACGCGATGCGCCGGGGACGCCCGGTCCTCGGCGACCAGCTGGAGCTGCTGACCAAGGTCGGCGGCCGCGACTTCGCGGCGCTGACGGGCTTCCTGCTCCAGGCGGTGATCCGGCGCGTGCCGGTCCTGCTCGACGGCGTCACCACCACCGCCTGCGCGATGCTGGTCCAGCGCATCGCCTACCGCTCACCGCAGTGGCTGCTGGCCGGCGTGCTGTCCCCGGAGCCGGCGCACAAGGCGGCCCTGGACCGCCTCTCGCTCGAACCGCTGGTCGAGGGCTACGAGGTCCGCCAGGCCGAGGGCGCCCTGGGCCTGCTCGCACTGCCGATGGTGAAGGCCGCCGCCGCGCTGGCCGCGGAGCTGCCGACGTTCGCCGAGGCCGGGATCCCGGAGCCGGTGCTGCGGTCGCGGGTGTGAGGCCTGGCGATCGGCTGGACGGCGATCGGCAAGACGAAGCCGGTGCTGCGGTCACGGCCACAGGTGTGAGCACTGCCGGCGAGCGAGACAGCGATACGCGAGACCAACCCGGTGCTGCGGTCGCGGCCGCAGGTGTGAGCACTGCCGGCGAGCGAGACAGCGATCGGCGGGACGAAGCCGGCGCCGCGGTCGCGGGTATGAATGCTCCTGGCGCGCGGTGGGCCAACGGCCTCCGCCTCGCCTTCTCGACCCTCACCGCCCTGCCCGTCGGGCCGCCGCGCGAGGTCGACCGGTCGGTGGCGGGGCGCGCCATGGCCTGCGCGCCCGTGGTCGGCGCGGTGCTCGGCGCGTTGGGTGCGGCCGTCGGTGCGGGGCTCGGGTGGTGGACGTCCAGTCCTGTCGTCGCGGCGGTCGGCGGGGTGGCGACGCTGGCCGCGCTGACCCGCGGCCTGCATCTCGACGGTCTCGCCGATACCGCCGACGGTCTCGGGTCGGCCAAGCCGGCGGCGGATGCGCTGCGCATCATGAAGGCCTCGGACATCGGCCCGTTCGGGGTCGTCACGCTGGTCCTGGCGCTGCTCGGCCAGGTGCTGCTGCTCGCGGGCGCCTGGGGCCGGCACGGGGCCTGGTACGGCGCGTGCGCCCTGGCAGTGGCCTGCGTCGCGGGGCGCCTCGCGGTGACGTGGGCCTGCCGGCCGGGTGTGCCGTCCGCGCGGCCCGACGGGCTGGGGGCGTGGGTCGCGGGGAGCGTTTCGCGGGTGGCGGTCGGCGTGGTGTCGGTCCTCGCGGTGGGCGTGGCCGGTATCGCAGGGTTCTGGGTGAGCGACGGGGCGCGGTGGCTGCTGTGGCCGGCCGCGGTGGTGGTGGGCGTCGGAGCCTCGACCCTGGTGCTGCGGCACGCGATCCGGCGGTTCGGCGGGATCACCGGCGACGTGCTGGGCGCGCTCGTCGAGGTCGGATTCACCGCCGCGCTGGTGGTTCTGGCTCGCTAGAGGGCTTTCGGACCGGATGTCGTTGCCGGGTCGACGTCTGGTGACAGGCTGTTACGTGCGCGCTATGCCGTTGGTATGAGGTATGGGAGG